>JALYTQ010000246.1 GCA_030854195.1 Chloroflexota bacterium | reverse complement strand
GTGCCCCGCTTGCGAAACGTGGGATACGGAGATCATCTCCGGTACAGAACTATGCATTCTCGACATGGAAATTGAAGCGAGCGAAGGGTAATTTTCTATGGCGAAAATCTCCATTGTGCAGAATATCCTGGCGGTCAATGACGATGTTGCGCGGGAGATCCGGCAGATGCTACAACCGCGTGGCCTGCGCACGATCAACCTCATGAGTTCAGCGGGTGCGGGCAAAACTACGCTGCTCGAACAGACAATCAAGCATCTGAACGGACGGCTGAGGCTTGGAGTGATCGAGGGTGATGTTGAGACGGCAGCCGACGCGGAGCGCATCGACGCCGCCGGTGGAGAGAGCGTCCAGATTATCACGCAGGGTACCTGCCATCTTGAGGCGCATATGGTGCGCGCGGCCCTTGCCCAGATAGACCTGGAGGCTATCGACATGCTCTTCGTCGAGAACGTCGGCAATCTCGTCTGTCCGGCTGGCTGGGACCTGGGCGAGGATCTCAAGGCGGTGGTGGTCAGCACAACGGAGGGTGACGACAAGCCCGCTAAATACCCGCATATGTTCGCCGCCTCGCAGGTCATGCTTATCAATAAGACCGACCTGTTGCCTTATGTCGATTACGATCTAAGCGCGGTGAAACGCTTCGCGCTGGCGGTAAACCCGCGCCTGCGTATCTTCGAGCTAAGTTGCCGTACGGGTGAGGGACTCGCGGCATGGTGTGACTGGCTGCTCGCGTTCACGCACGCAAAGACTGAAATCTCACAAGAATTGGAGGTGGATGGATAGTATGGAAGCTGTCTCGACGCTGCTACGTCGGCGTATCCTCATTCAAGGCATCGTGCAGGGTGTGGGCTTTCGGCCTTTCGTCTACGGTCAGGCGCACCACTACGGCCTGTACGGCTTTGTGCTCAACAACAGCAGTGGCGTCACCATCGAAGTCGAGGGACCTGTTACGCATCTCGACGCATTCCAGCGCGCACTTGTCGAGAATGCGCCGTCCCTGGCGCGCATCGACACACTGGCAGTCGAGCAGATATCCCTATGCCTTGATACATCCTTCGTGATCGCGCACAGCCAGAGCAGCAGCGAGCGCCTGGCGCTGATCTCGCCCGATACCTCGACGTGCACGGATTGCTTGCAAGAGCTTTTCGACTCCACCGACCGCCGCTATCGCTATCCATTCATCAATTGTACCAATTGCGGGCCGCGCTTCACCATCGTACAGGGTGTGCCTTACGACCGCGCCAATACGACCATGAGCGTCTTTCCGCAATGCCCGGATTGCCAGGCGGAATACGACGATCCGCTCAGCAGGCGCTTCCACGCTCAGCCAAACGCCTGTCCCGTGTGCGGTCCGCAGATGCAACTGATTGAACGAGATGGGCAGCCCGTTTCCAGTTCTGATCCTATCGAAGACGCCGCTCAGAGATTAGCACATGGGCAAATTCTAGCAGTAAAGGGTCTGGGAGGATATCATCTGGCCTGTGATGCGTGCAACGAGGAAGCGGTAGAACAGCTACGCAGGCGCAAGCGCCGCGAGGCTAAACCCTTTGCGCTGATGGTTCCCGATCTGGAAACGGCACGACAGCTCTGTACAATCAGCGCGGACGAGGCAAAGCTTCTGCAAGCGTATCGCCGCCCCATCGTCCTGTTGCAGCAATCTCCTGACTGCCCGGTAGCATCGTCTGTCGCGCCTGTACATAATACATTGGGAATGATGCTACCTTATGCACCGCTGCACTACCTGCTCCTGCACGCGTTCTCGCGCTGTATAAGTCAGGGGCGTCCGGCGGCACTGGTCATGACCAGCGGCAACGTGAGCGACGAGCCGATAGCCTATCGCGACGAGGATGCGTACGCGCGCCTGGCGACCATCGCCGACGCCTTCCTGACGCATAACCGCGCTATCCACATGCGCTGTGACGATACAGTGATGCGCGTGGCGGCTCAGGGAGAACAGTTCTTCCGTCGCTCACGTGGCTACGCGCCAGAGCCGCTCTCGCTGTCACATGCATGTCCCGTTCCAATACTGGCCTGTGGTGGACACCTCAAGAACACCTTCTGCCTCGGCAAAGGCAAACAGGCATTCCTCAGCCACCACATCGGCGACCTGGACAATCTAGAGACACTCATCTCTTTCCGCGAAGGGATCGAACATTATAAGGATCTCTTTGGCATCGTCCCCCAGCTCATCGCGCACGACCTGCATCCCGAATATCTCGCGACCAAATACGCTCTCGATTCAGATATTCCCCATAAGATCGGCGTGCAGCACCATCACGCGCATATCGCCAGCGTGCTTGCCGAGCACGGCCTGGAGGGGCCGGTGATCGGAGTGGCGGCTGATGGCACCGGTTACGGTACGGATGGCGCGGTCTGGGGCTGTGAAGTGATGGTCGCCGACCTGCTGGATTTTCAGCGCGCGGCATATCTCGCATACGTACCTCTGCCGGGCGGTGAGCAAGCAATCCGCCAACCGTGGCGCATGACCGCCGTCTATCTCGCTCAAGCGTATGGCGATGCCTTTCTTAACCTGGACATTCCCTTCGTGCAGGAGATGGAACAGAGACGCTGGCATACGCTTGCCCAGATGATAGCGCACGCTCTAAACACGCCACCCACCTCTAGCCTGGGACGCCTCTTTGATGCCGTTGCCGTACTGCTAGGCTTAACGGAGATCGGCACGCAAGCGGACCGCGAGAATCAGCTCTATGAAGGGCAGGCCGCGATCGAGATGGAGATGCGTGCCGCCGCGCTAACCACTGATATCAGCAGCTATCCCTTCAAGTTGCACGCGGGCAGCCCGCTGCTGCTAGACGTAACGCCGTTGATACGCGCCATTGTCCAGGATATCCAACGCGGCATTCCAGCACCACAGATCGCGGCAAAATTTCACTATACAATCGCGCAACTGCTCGCGGAGGCATGTAGGCAGGCGAGCGAGCGTACACAGATACGCAGCGTCGCACTAAGTGGAGGGGTATTTCAAAATCGCCTGTTGCTTGAGCAACTCACGCTACTACTTGAAAGACAGGGCTTCCAGGTCTATACCAATCGGCGCGTCCCGCCAAACGACGGTGGCTTGAGCCTGGGCCAACTGGCAATAGCAGTAGCGCGCACAAGGTCGGCCTGACGCGTCCATCGATGCAATATTGGTATAAACGTCGTATGACGTTCTTCTTTGCAAAAGTAAACGAAACATTCGAGGAGGTTATCATGTGTCTCGGTATTCCGGGTCAGATCGTTGAAATCGTAGATGAGACCTATGACATCGCGAAGGTCGAGGTCTCCGGCATCAAACGCAACATCAGCATAGCCCTGGTGCGACCAGATGGCATCATTCCAGGCGATTGGGTGCTGGTCCATGTAGGCTTCGCCATGAGCAAGATTGACGAGCAGGAGGCGCACGACACACTACAGGCGCTGCAACTGATGGGCGACCCCTACAAAGACGAGATGGAGATGTTACACAGCAGTCAGATTGAGTAACACTGGAAAGAGAGAGGCGGCGATGGCTGCTGACATAGACGCGCTGCAGCAACGGCTCACAGCGCGCTTCACACAAAGTATGACGGTACCACAGGCGTTCTTCGCGGCAGAGGCGGAGCAGATCGCGCAGGCGTGCTGGGCGATGGCGCGGCGCTTTCACCAGGGAGGAAGGTTGCTGGCATTCGGCAATGGAGCCTGGGCAACCGATGCGCAGCACGTCTCGGTCGAGTTCGTCCATCCCGTCATCGTTGGCAAGCGGGCGCTACCTGCACTCGCGCTGACCAATGATAGCGCCACGCTCAGCGGCTCGCTAGGTAGCGGAGTTGGCGACACGCACTTTGCGAGGCAGCTAAAGGTGCTGGCGCGACCCCAGGATATCGCGCTGGGCTTCGCGCAAGATGGGAACGACGCTTCTATCCTGACCGCGTTGGACGAGGCACAGCATATGGGTCTGCTCACGCTGGGCCTGGGCGGCAGCGAGGGAGGTCATCTTGCACTAATGCCAATCGATTTCCGTTTTATCGTGCGAGCAAGCGACCCACTGGTGATCCAGGAAACACACGAGACGCTCTATCACATCCTGTGGGAACTTGTGCATATTTTCTTTGAACACGAAGGGATGTTGCGCTGATGGATAACGATTCTCTCGCCTGCGCGCTTGACGCCGAGGGGCACTGCATCACCTGCTCCGACGAGGCGCTCTCTGTGAAGGTGTTGCTCGTCGATCGGGAGATGGAGATGGCGCGCGTGGAAGTCCAGGGCAAAGAAGAAGAGGTCGACATTACACTGATCGAGAGCGTGCAGCCCGGCGATACCTTGCTGGTGCACGGCGGCGTCGCCATCTCCTGCATAGAAGAAGGAAACGGCAATGAATAGCGAAGGATCGGAGTACGATCGGCTCTTCTACCCATACCTCTTCGAAGGCGGTCAGGTCAGCACCGACGAGGTACTGGCACAGGTGCAGCACTCGATATTGGAGAAGTGCGCGGAGATCGTCGAGCTCCGGCGCGTCGTACTTGAGCGATCAGGGCCAAAGATCATTACCGTCGGGCGAGCGATGGCGCGGGCCTTCGCCTCCGGCGCAACACTGCTGGCCTTCGGGAACGGCGGCAGCACCACCGACGCGCAGGACATCGTAACCGAATTGCTGATCCCGCCGTTCCCATCCTGGTCGCCGCTGCCCGCGATCGCGCTGACCAACGATAGCGCCGTCATCACAGCCGTAGGCAACGACGTTGGTTTCGAGAATATCTTCGCACGCCAGGTGATCGCCTATGGCAGGCCGGGCGATATCGCCCTGGGCATCTCGACCAGCGGTAATTCAGCAAATATTTTGTTCACCTTTGAGCAGGCCAAAAAGCAGGGCATGTTGACGATCGGGCTGGCCGGGTACGACGGTGGGAAGATGGCTAGCTCGGCTGCCATTGACTACTGCATCACGACGGCGGGCGATCATATTCCACGCCTGCAGGAGGTGCAGGCGACCACGTATCACGCGCTGCTGGAGATCGTGCAGCTTTTATTACGAGAAGAGAATGTATAGCGAAGTGGCTATATGCAATCTGATAGATAAGGAGTACAGACGATGAAATATGTCGATGAATACCGGGACTCGGACCTTGCGCGTTCCATCTCAGCAGAGATCGCGCGGCTCAGCGAGGGACGCAGCATCAAGCTGATGGAGGTCTGCGGAGGACACACACACACTATTTACAAGCACGGCATCGAGGACGTTCTGCCTCGCAATATCGACCTCGTACATGGGCCTGGTTGCCCGGTCTGCGTGCTCCCGATGGGGCGCATCGACGACGCCATCGCCATAGCGCACACCGAGAACGTCATCTTCACTACCTTCGGCGACATGATGCGCGTCCCCGGTTCTCACGGCAGCCTGCTTGACGCAAAGGCGGAGGGTGCGGACGTGCGCTTCGTGTATTCGCCGCTCGACGCGCTCAAGATCGCCCGCCAGAATCCCGATCGCCAGGTCGTCTTCTTCGCCATCGGCTTCGAGACGACGGCCCCATCCACTGCCGTTACCCTGCTGCGCGCACAGGCGGAAAACATCAAAAACTTCTCCATCTTCTGCAATCACGTCACCATCATACCCGCGATCAAGGCCATTCTGGACTCGCCCGATCTGCGCCTGGACGGTTTTCTTGGGCCGGGACACGTCAGTATGGTAATCGGCATGCGACCATACAACTTTATCGCGCGCGACCATCATAAGCCGATCGTCATTGCTGGCTTCGAGCCGCTCGACATCATCCAGACGACGTATATGGTCGTGAAGCAGCTTAGCGAGGGGCGGGCGGAGGTCGAGAATCAGTACGCGCGCGTCGTGCGACCAGAGGGCAATGTCAAAGCGCTACAGGCGATGGCGCGCACTATGGAGCTGCGTCCCTTCTTCGAGTGGCGCGGGCTGGGCTTTATCACGCACAGCGCTCTGAAGCTGCGCCCGGAGTTCGCGCCGTGGGACGCCGAGCTGCGCTTCCAGGTGCCGGGTCTGCGCGTCGCCGATCCCAAAGCCTGCCAGTGTGGAGAGGTGCTCAAGGGCGTTATCAAGCCGTGGGAATGTAAGGTCTTCGGCACCGCCTGCACGCCTGAGACGCCGATCGGCACCTGCATGGTCTCGCCGGAGGGGGCCTGCGCCGCCTATTTCAGCTATGGGCGCTTCTCGATGGCATCCGAGCGCTCGCGGTTGAATATTCTGCCAGTCATACAGGCAAGCGAGGCTTAGAGTTTCGAAAAGATAGGACGGAGGATTTTATGGAGAGACAGGACACGCGGGTCGATGAGGTATTGAACAAGATCGAGCGCACGCGGCAGGCGCGGCGCAATAAATTCTACCTGCGCGACGAGCATATCACGCTCAGCCACGGCAGCGGCGGCAAGGCAACGCACAACCTGATCGAAGGTGTCTTCGCGCCCGCCTTCTCCAATCCGATACTTGACCAGATGGACGACTCGGCGCGACTGGATTTTCCCGGTATGCAGCAACGTCTAGCCTTCACCACCGACACCTACGTCGTCAGTCCGCTCTTCTTTCCGGGCGGCGACATTGGCAAACTCGCCGTACATGGCACGATCAATGACCTCGCTATGGCCGGTGCCGAACCGCTCTATCTCTCCGCTGGCTTTATCCTGGAGGAGGGCTTCCCCATCGCCGACCTGAAGCGTATCGTCACCTCGATGGCGCTGGCAGCCAAAGAAGCGGGTGTCTCGATCGTCACGGGCGATACTAAGGTTGTGCAACGCGGCAAGGCGGATGGCCTCTTCATCAACACGGCGGGCATCGGCCTCATCCGCAACGGCACGGTCGCGGGACAGGTCCAGGTGCAGCCGGGCGACAGGGTGCTGTTGAGCGGACCCGTTGGAGATCACGGTATCGCTATCATGCTAGCGCGCGAGGAACTCGACATCGAGACGAGCGTCGTTAGCGATACGGCACCGCTGCATACGCTGGTCGCGCACCTGCTGGCGGCAGTCGGCAACGGCGTGCGCTGCCTGAAGGACCCTACGCGCGGCGGCATCGCCACCACGCTCAACGAGATCGCCCTGAGCGCCGAAGTCTCCATCGCCCTCGACGAGCAGGCCATCCCTGTCCACGCCGAGGTCAGGGGAGCGTGCGAGATACTGGGGCTGGACCCTCTGACGATCGCTAACGAGGGCAAGCTGCTAGCGATCGTCAGTCCAGAGGTCGAGCGGGCAGCATTAGCAGCGCTACGCAGCCATCCTCTGGGACGCGAGGCCGCGCTGATCGGCACAGTGCAGACGCAACCACCTGGAATGGTCTTTCTCCGCACCGACATCGGCGGAACGCGCGTCCTGGATATGTTGGTAGGAGATCCCTTGCCACGCATCTGTTAACCAGCACAATTCCTCACTTGAGATGGGATTGTCGCCCACCATCTCGTATTTTGCACGAACAACGCGTCAATTGGCGCGTTGTTCAGTTATTTGGAATACATCCGATACATGATCTTAGAAAGAACGCTTATTCTAAGATCGGGTGAATCTAATATTTCTGAATATTGCTGTAGGAAATTTTGCTCATCGCTTAGTCAATTAGTCACTCGAAGGCGCATATCCTTTATAATGAAAACATCAACTTTAGCGAGAGCATGCTAGGTTTACCACTTTAACCTATGCAAAAAGAAGATTAAAGAAGTTAAGCATAAGTTGCAGCGAGGAAAATGTTATGAAAGCACAAGAACATCAATTT
>JALYTQ010000245.1 GCA_030854195.1 Chloroflexota bacterium | reverse complement strand
GGCCCATCCCTACTGATGAGTTACTTAGGCACTAAAACATTCCTCGGTTGGAGGTACAGCGCGCATGCTCCTCTATAGCGGCCATACCGATTATGTCTTCGCCATTGCCTGGTCGCCGGATGGCCGCACGCTCGCCACCGCCGGGCGCGATCGCACTGTGCAGCTCTGGGATGCCGCGACGGGAACAAGCCACCTTGTCTATCGCGAGCACGACGCCTATCTGCTCTCCCTCTGCTGGTCGCCCGATGGACGCTACATTGCATCAGGCGATACCGCTGGCAGCGTGCGCGTGTGGCAGGCAAGCACGGGCGAGACGCTCTTCACCTATAGCGGGCACGTGCGTTTTGTGCGCAGCGTCTCCTGGTCGCCTGATGGTCATGCCATTGCTTCGGGCGGAGAATACGGAGACAGCACCGTCCAGGTCTGGCAGCCGTTCGATGGGCATCTGCTCTATACGCATAAAGAACAATACCGCATCTTTGCCGCGCCCTGGTCCCCGGACGGTTCGCGCATCGCTTCCGGCAGCTTCGACGCACTCATCCAGCTATTGGACGCGACCAATGGACATATTCTCCTCACCTATCGCGCTCACACTGCCCCGGTCTACGCCGTAGCCTGGTCGCCCGCCGGACACACCCTCGCCTCCGCCGGACACGACGCCTCGGTCCACATCTGGTCGCCTGCTACCGGCGCAACACAGCGCATCTATCGCGGCCATACCCACTCCGTAAAAGGACTATCCTGGTCGCCTGATAGCCGTTCCGTCGCCTCCTGCAGCGATGATATAACCGTACAAGTCTGGTCCGTCGCCACGGGCGAACGTATGGCTACCTATACCGCCCACAAGGCGTGGGTGCGCGCCGTAGCCTGGTCGCCGGATGGTCGGTTTATTGCTTCGGCGAGCGATAATACGGTACATTTGTGGTCTGTCCTGGTTTAGCCTTGTTGAACTACTCGTTTGCTGATATACTTTGAAACAGAATGCATTGTTTTGAAAGGGAGGAAGGAAAGGAGAAAGCGATGACCACCAGACATCTAGTTGATCCAGAACTTGTTGCGATGCTCGACATATTTCCCGCGCTAACCTTTACCCCAGAATCATTGGCGCTCACACGAACCTCTCTCAAAGAGATGTATACCCAGATGCCCGTGCCTGATTTTCCTGAGATTTCTGTGAGCGAGCACTCCGTCCCTGGCCCTCAAGGCGCGCCTGCTGTGCGTGTGCTCGTGTATCAACCAATCAAACGCTCAACGCCGCTACCAGCGGTGCTCTGGATTCATGGGGGCGGCTATGTCCTTGGCTCTGCTGACCAGGAAGACCTGCAGATGAAGAGCCTCGTCTCAACGGTTGGCTGTGTTGCGGTCGCGGTAGATTACCGCCTGGCACCTGAGACCCCGCATCCAGGGCCGGTCGAGGATTGTTATGCTGCGTTAACGTGGCTGCACGCTCATGCCGAGGAACCTGGCGTGGATACGACCCGGATTGCTATTGGTGGTGCCAGCGCAGGAGGCGGATTGGCGGCTGGATTAGCGCTACTTACGCGCGATCGTGGCGAAGTGCCGCTCGCCTTCCAGTTCCTGATCTACCCGATGCTCGATGATCGGACAGCCCTCGCGACAGAGCCTCATCCCTACACCGGCGAGTATATCTGGACGCCCGAGGCAAATCGCTTTGGTTGGACCTCGCTCCTGGGGCAGGAACCGGGAGGGCCAGGCGTCTCACCCTATGCCGCAGCGGCTCGCGCTGACCATCTGGAGGGGCTTCCCTCGACCTTCATCAGCGTTGGCTCTCTCGATCTGTTTCTGGAAGAGGATATGGAGTATGCCCGTCGGCTCATGCGGGCAGGCGTGCCTACTGAATTGCATGTCTATCCTGGTGCTTTCCACGGCTTCAATATGGCGGCTGGCGCGAAGGTCTCACAGACGTTTACGCGTGACTATTTGGATGCGCTCGCGCGCGCTCTTTCTAAAGGCTAGCCATTAGATTGAATAGCGATCAGCCATCCAGATGCCCGCCCGAGCATGCACTGGATGGCTGATGCTTGCATAGACATACGGGTTGGGCCTGGTCGTCTCTTCCAAACTGCCACCCACTGGCGTCCGCTGTGTCCAGCGCCCGATGGTAGGGTCGTAGTAGCGAATGCCGTACTTGTACAGTCCGGTGCTACTGTCGAGGAAGCTACCAGCTTTTGTTGTGACAATAGTGATAAGTATTGCCTCTTGACCATACACTATCTCTTCTTAGTAAAGTGCTCTGGATTTTTTAAAATCACAATAAGGAGACAAATGGATCCTATAAGGAGACAAAAAATGGCACTTAACGAGACTAACACATTTGAGCGTTCGAAATTTACTATCTCTAAAATAATACCCGCTAAAAAAATGAATAATGCAATGATACTCAGTATTTGATACTGTTTTTTCACACTGCTTCTCCCTTCAAGGTGTTATTGCTCTTTTATGTCCTCTTTCTCTTAAGAGAATAGAGAAAGAGGACACACTATCAACGTAAGCCGTAGTCCATCTAGCAATGGAAGCTGTTATCAACGAACATGATAGATATGTTGCCAGATAAGACCTTCAATGGTAAATATGGCACAACCTACTAAAAGGCCAATACCGACCCCTTCAGCGATCCCAAGCAACACTGGTACCGCCCACACAGGACAACCGATTACAGCACCTAAGGCACAAATTGCTGCTGTTACTCCCGCGATACCACCCGCTATAGCGATTGTTGTTGAAAGACCGGAAGCGATGCATATACCATATAACCCCCAAATTGATTCCTTCCCGCTGGGATCAACCTTGTTGACCGGATCATTATCAGCATAGACATACGGGTTGGGCTTGGTGGTCTCCTGCAAGCTGCCACCCACTGGCGTCCGCTGTGTCCAGCGCCCGATGGTAGGGTCGTAGTAGCGGATACCGTACTTGTACAATCCGGTGCTGCTATCGAGGAAGCCGCCAGCGAACTTCCAGGGGTTGTTCAGCCCGCTCTGCTCGGTGGAGTTGATCATGTTGCCGTAGGGGTCGTAGTCGTAGGCGTTGACTTCGTGGCCGCTGCCGTCGGTCATCGCTACAATGGACTCCTGCCCGTCGAAGAGGTAATAATACTTCTTGCCGTCAGGGGTGCGCTCGTTATTGAGGAGGCCACAGCTGCAGCGCACATAGGCGGTCGTTCCCGACGAGCTTTGCTGGCTGGTCAACCCTAGCGTGCCATAGACGTAGCTGGTGCTGTTGACCTTGACGCGCTCGGTCTGGGTGGTCCCGCTGTAGGTGGCGCTGGTGCCGCTGCCCAGGGTCGTCGCCTGGTCTTTGGCGTTGTAGGTGAAGGTCGGCCCTCCGGTCGAACCGGTCTGGTTGCCGTTGCCATCATAGGTGTACGTGGTGGTGGCACCTCCCTGAATCTGTTTGTTGAGCAGTTCGCTGCTGGCTCCGTAGGTGTAGTTGGTGGTGACGGTGGACTGACCGGACACCTCCAACACGTCCTGGGTGCGGTTGCCGTTGTCGTCGTAGGTATAGGTGTACTGCCGCACCATGCCCCCGTTGTGCGTCTTGATCGCCTGGGTCAGATGATTTTTCGAGTCGTAGCTATAGGCCCAGGCGATGCCCGTGTTCTGGTTGAGCGGATCGACGGCGACGGTCGCGCTTTGCAGCACCGAGCGCTGGGTTGATCCATCCATATAGTTATACGAGAAATTGTCGTAGGTGGTTTGAATGGTGCCGTTGCCATCCATGGTGCCACCAACGTTACTGGTCTCGTGGCCCATCGAGTCATAGCCAATCTTCATGCCCGTGCCGTTGGGATACTGGATCTTCGTCTTGCGGTTGGCATTGTCGTAGCCGTACTTCGTCTGCGCCCCGTCGGGCTCGGTGAGCGTGGTCATGCGGTTGGCCTGGTCGTAGCCGTAGGTCACGACGCCGGTGCCGTCGTTGTAGCTGGTCAGGTTACCGATCTTGTCGTAGCCCATGCTGATGACGGTCCCACCCGGCAACGTCTTTTTGGTGATGCGGTTGAGCACGTCGTACTGGAAACTGGTGGTGCCGGTGCTGTCGCTTTCCGTGAGCACGTTGCCGTTCTTATCGTAGGTGTAGCTCACCGTCGAGCTGTCGGCGTAGGTGATCGTCTTGATGCGGTCGGCGTTGTCGTAGCTGTACGTCGTCTTCTGATTGTCGCCATCGGTGACGGTGCTCTCGCGGCTCAGTGCGTCAACGGTCAGCGAGGTCTTGCCCAGCGGTGCGGGCGGCGTGACACTGCTCAGGTTGCCCTTGCTGTCGTAGCCGAAGGTGGTGAGGTTCCCATCAAAATCGGTTTGGGTGGCGACGGTGCCATTGGAATTGTAGGCGTAGGTCAGCATCTTCCCCGTTTTGTGGTAGGTGGTCGTGAGCAGGTTGCCATTACTGTCGTAGGTGTAGTCGGTCTCGTTGCCTTGCGGATCAACCTGCGACTTAGGATGGTACATGTTGTTGCCACTCGATGGGTAGGTATAGGTCATCTTGGCTCCGCTGTTACTGCCATTCGCGCCCTCGGAGTCGGAGAGCAGGTTGTTGTGCCCATCGGTGGAGAAGACGAAGTTGGAGAAGTCGCTGAGCGCGTCTCCGGTCTGGGTGACGTTGTAATTCGTGGCATCATAGGTGCTGGTGCTGCTGTGACCGAGCGCGTCGGTCGTTTTGGTCACCTGCAACTGGCTGTTGTAGGCATAGGTGGTGGCGTGTCCATTGGCATCAGTGACCACCGTGTTGCCGCTGTTGTACGTGAAGCGGGTGACGCCGTTGTTGGCATCGGTGATGGTGGCAACCTGGCCCGACGAGGTGTAGGTGATACCAGTGCTCTTGCCGTTGGGATCGGTGATGCTGGTCACGCGGTCCTGGCTGTCGTAGCCAAAGCCGGTCTGCTCGTTGTTGGTGTTGGTAATGCTGGTCAGGTCCACATTGCTGTTGTAGGCGTAGGTGGTGATGCGACCTGTGCTGTCCTTGATGGTGGTGATCTGGTGGGCAGCATTCTGCGTGAACGTTACGCTCCGCCCCTGCGTATCAGTGAGCGAGGTGAGATTGCCGTTGCCATCATAGTTGAAGGAGATCAAGTTCCCATTGGTATCCTGGACGGCGTAGAGCGTCCCGTAGTTGCCGTTGAAGAGCCACTGCAGCTCGGATTGATGGAACTTGAGCTGGTAGTTGCCGCCGCTCATTTTGATCGTGGCATTGAGACCGGGAGCGTCCTTAAAGCCGCCATTGCCGTCGGAGGCAAAATAGGCCGCGAAGCCGCTGGGGCCATAGAGGGTGACACCTTGCGACGGGTTGCTCACATCGAGGGTCAGGCCGCGTCCATAGCCGAAGTTCCAGTTGGTGCCATCGTCCAGGACGTATTCGTTGTACTGGCTATTGAAATAGCTGTCCAACGCCAGGGTCAGACCAGTCCCGTGAATCTGCTCGGGAGTGGCGTGCAACAGCAGGTTGCCATTGGCGACGTTGACCTTCATCTGCAGCTGGTCCGAGAGGTTCTTCTTATACACGTAGGTATAGAAGGGCAGATCGCCCAGGCCATTATAGGGATGCGACGACGAGACGTTCGCCGTGTGCGGTGCCAGGATGCGCGACTGTTGCGCGAGCGCTTTGAAGCGTCCGACCCCGGCGGGCGGCTGGGCGGCGGCGGGCGTCGTCTGGGTGGACGCGGTGCTCGCTGGTGTGGCGGCAGGCGCGGCGGTGGTGGACTGCGCTGCTCGTGTGGCCGCCAGAGCGGAGGTGGGCACAATCAATGCCCAGGAGGCCAGGACCGAGAGCGTGCTGAGCAGGACGATCATACAGACAGACGCGCCAGCATGAGCGCGAGAGAAAACGGAGGCGTGAGGAATCCGAATGGACCTCATTGCCTGAAGTGGACATACGAAGATAGGACATACGAAGAAACTCCTTTTTACAATAGAAATAGGAAGGAATATGAGGCAACACGCGCAAAGAGATCGTAGAGCGTGTGCGATGCGAGAAGCCATCGATCTTCCCCAAGTCGATGTGCTTCGATAGATAGGTATCTATCAAAATAGATAGTAGACATTACCAGAACGCCTTATAGAAATCATAATCTAAATTGCAAAAGATGTCAAGAAAGGAACAAGAAGATGTAGAAATAGTACTGGTTTCCCATGAGATAGTACACTTCTCTGCAGAAAAAGACTTTGTTTGCCAGGAAGTCAAGAATGCCTACCATTGACAAACCCCTCACGTTTACCTTATTCTATTTATATAGTTCAGTTTTTCGTCCACCGTGCCATGCCTCCACTTCAGGAGCAGGTGAGGACAATAACAAATGACGCGATACCCGACCAGGAACTCCTCTGCTGGCCTCTTCCATTCCTTTGTAAGCTTCCTCATTCTACTTTCTCTCTCACTCGTGCTCCTTTCCTGTGTGAAGGCAACGGAGGGCTTCTCCGCGCAGTCCGTTCTTGCGCAGGGCGGGACAAAGATTATGCCACTGGGCGACTCTATTACGTTCGGCGTTCGCTCGTCTTCTGGAGGTGGCTATCGTCTGCCGCTATGGGAGGAAATTGCAGCCGCGCACCTGCATGTTACCTTTGTGGGATCAAGGAATAGTGGTCCCGCTTCTCTTCCCGCTATGGCAAACGAAGGTCATCCGGGCTGGCGTATCGATCAGATATCTACCCACGTTGTAGCGTGGCTGGAAAAGTATCAGCCGCAGATTATCCTCCTGCAGATCGGCACCAACGACATCATACAAAATTACCATGTCAGTACCGCGCCACAGCGCCTGCTAGCTCTCCTCACGCTCATCACGGCGACGCTGCCCGCTGCCGCCGTTTTCGTCGCCGAGGTTACGCCGCTCGGTACTCCCAGGTTGAACGCGGAGATTATTGCGTACAATTCCAGCATACCGGCGCTGGTGAGCGGTCTGCGCGTCCAGGGTAGGCACGTTCGCTACGTCGATATGTACGACGCGGTCCCCAGGAGCGATATTCACGATCGCATCCATCCTGACGACCAGGGCTACAGCTTGATGGCTACCGTCTGGTATAAAGCGCTGCAACCCCTGCTCTAAACCATGTAGTAGGGATGGAGCTTGCCTCCATCCGGTTTCCAGAACGCTGCTCCACAGCCTGATCGCGCTTGCTGAGCCGGATGGAGGCAAGCCCCATCCCTACTATAATGTCTCGCTTGACTTTGCATATATTATCCAGCTATACTCTCATCGTACAAGTAAGCGGTTAACACTTGAGAAGGGCGAAACCACTTCTCACGGTTTCTGCCCATTCCCCTTGACGTTCCTTCCTGTAGTGTGTCTTCTACCTCCCACAGGCGTCCCTCCTGCGCCTGCCTTCCCCCTTGCCATAGAGGCTTTCCTTATATATCTGTTCCCGACGTGCTGACGCCGCCAGATATGTGAGGGGAGCCTCTCCCCTTTTTCTCTTCGGTATCATGAAATTAGAAGCAGTACATGGGTAGGGAGCATTCATATGGTAACATCAGATCAACTTCTACAACTTATCGCACGCCTTCAGCATAGCGAGAGCGCCACGCAGGGTCGCAACCTGCTCCTTAAATATATACGCAAACAGAGTCAGGCGCAGCTTGTCGCGCTTTTCATGCTCGATAAAGAGGAGCAGGTTCTCGTCCCCCTGGCGCATAATGGCAAACTGCCAGAAGCACCAACCCCTGCTGCGGAAGACGATTCCGACCAACAGGCGCGCAGGCAGCCCGCGAGAAAA
>JALYTQ010000244.1 GCA_030854195.1 Chloroflexota bacterium | reverse complement strand
TCTTCGTCCTCTAAGAGCGTATCAGGGCTTGAGTACGACCTTGATGCAGCCATCCTCTTTATGCTTGAAGATGTCGTAGGCGTAGGGTGCCTCGTCCAGCTTTAGACGGTGCGTGATGACGAACGATGGATCGATCTCGCCCTTCTGAACGCGCTCGAGCAGGGGTTGCAGGTACCTGTGGACGTGCGTCTGCCCCATCTTGAAGGTCAGTCCTTTGGCGAAGGCTGCTCCGAAGGGCATCTTGTCCAGCAATCCACCGTAGACGCCGGGGATGGAGACCGTGCCGCCCTTGCGACATGCCTGAATTGCCTGGCGTAGGACGTGGGGACGATCGGTGGTCATGCGTGCCTTCTGGCGCGTCATGTCATACACGGCGTCGGGGCTGGTTCCGTGCGCCTCCAGGCCAACCGCATCGATACAGGCGTCGGGTCCGCGTCCGCCCGTCATCTGCTTGAGCGCCTCGACGACATCGATGCCGTCGTAGTTGATCACCTCGGCGCGTCCCTGCTCCTGGGCCATGCGCAGGCGCTCCGGGAAACGATCTATGGCAATCACCCGTTCGGCTCCGAGCAGGTAGGCGCTTTTAATGGCGAATTGCCCGACGGGACCGCAGCCCCAGATTGCTACCGTGTCGCCCGGCTGGATGCCGCAGTTTTCAGCTGCCATGTAGCCAGTGGGAAAGATATCCGACAGGAAGAGCACCTGCTCGTCGGTCAGTCCATCGGGTACCTTGATCGGGCCGACATCCGCGAACGGCACGCGCGCGTATTCCGCCTGCCCGCCCGCGTATCCTCCGTAGAGATGCGAGTAGCCGTAGAGGCCCGACGCCGAGAAGCCGTACATGCCTTCCGCCAGCGCGGCGTTGGGATTGGAGTTGTCGCACAGTGACGTGAGACCCTTCTGGCAGAAGAAGCAGCGTCCGCAAGCAATTGTGAAGGGCACGACGACGCGATCACCCTTTTGCAGATTCTCGACACCCGTACCTACTTCGACCACCTCGCCCATAAATTCGTGCCCGATGATGTCGCCCTTTTTCATAGAGGGGATGTAGCCATCATAAAGGTGTATATCGGAACCACAGATAGCCGTGCTCGTAATTTTGATAATGGCATCACGCGGATTGACCAGCTCGGGATCGGGCACGTTGTCGACCCGTACCTTGTGTGCGCCATACCAGCAGAGTGCTTTCATCAGAAACTCTCCTTACTTTCTACCTTTGCCTGTCGGTTGTCCCTGAATGGTGGGAATTTCGCCCGCTTCCATCAGTTCTTTGAATCTGCGTAGCGTCTCCAACGTCTGCATCTCGGCGGCCTTGCTTGAGAGCCTGCCGAAATTGGTCCAGAATGGCCCTTCGGATGGGAAGTAGTCGAGTGTGAGCGTGGTGACGGTGCCGCGCCCGCCCGGATCGGCCTCGAAATGGACCCGACCCGCGTTGGCGCTCGTTGGCTTGCCATGCACGTGCCACGCGATGCCCTTGGCTGGCAGATCCTCTAAGAGTTCCCCATTCCATTCGACGCTGCGCCCAAACGCTCCCTGCGCCACCCAGTGCGAGGTACGCTCGCCCGTCTTCGTCACCGATGAGATGCCCGGCGTGTAAAGGGGTGTTTTCTCGACATCTGACCAGAACTCGTAGAGCTCTTCGGGCGAGCGGTTAATCGTCATGGCGCGCTGTACGCGAAAGCCCTCCTTGCCAGGTATCTCCATGACCGTTGGACTGCGCTGCTGGGCCGTGTTGTAGTTGGCGGCTTGATAGGCGAAGGAATGTCCCGTTACGCCGCGATAGAGCAGCCCGCTGCCGAAGAGTCCTATTCCCGCGCCCAGCCAGTCAAGGCGCGCAATCCCATAGACCAGGAGCGCGCCGCCACCGATCGCCGATATCCAGCGTTCAACCTGCCCAACGTTCTGCGTTGTTGCCGTCTGCTTTCTCTGTTGGCTGGATGAAATAGCATCCTGTTGAGTTGCTGTCACATTATGCACTGAGGCCATATACTTCCTCCCTCTATTTATCGTAAAAGAACATCTTAGCGCGAAAGAACATCTCGATAGTCTTATCACGACGAGCCATAGTTATAAGTTTCTTTTAAACACTAGAGATGGAGCTTGCCCTGTTTCATGGCCCACCCTTTATAGAATTGTTAAAAATTTGCAATGATTTGATGTTATTTGCTATTGCTATTGACAAATTTTGTTTTGGTATGCTATTATTATCCATATCGTTAACGAAAAACACCAGGGAGACTACTACTATGTATCCATTGATAACGCGAGACCCCGTAAGTGGCGGCGAGATGATTGTAACTCGGCTGGAGTGTCCTGAGAGTGGCATTGTGATCGAGGGGCGCTTCAATCTCGGCTGGATCGGTCGTTTGTCCAGCGAGCAGCTCGATTTTGTGGAGATGCTCGTGAAGTACCGGGGCAACATCCAGAAGCTTGCAGCGGAGATGAATGTCGCTTATAACACGGCGCGCAGCCGCCTTGACGAGATCGTTACCGCGCTCGGCGGCACGCCTGAGAACGATGGGCGCGTCGATCGGCGCACGATTCTCGATCAGCTGGCCGCGAAGCAGATCAGCGTCGAGGATGCGATGCGCATGCTGAAAGGCTAAGCCCATGTCTGCATCCAGAGATGAGCGCGATCGCATCTTACATCTGATCGAAGAGGGACGAGTGACGGCGGAGCAGGCCGCTCAGCTCCTGGACGCCTTAGACGAGGAGCACGAGCGGTCCCCGGAGCGTGCTCGCGTGCTGCGTATTCGTGTGACAGCGCTCAATTCCAGGCGGGTCAATATGGCGGCGACGCTCCCACTCAATCTCGTACGTGTGAGCCTGCGCCTGGGAACGCAACTACTGCCCCAGCTCAGCAATACGTCGCTGGAGGATCTATTGAGAAGTATTGATAGCCGGGCCGCCGGTCGCCTCCTCGATCTGCAGGACCTGGATACAGGTGAACGCTTAGAAATTTTTGTTGAATAATAACGCGTGCATGATAGAAGCTAAGGAGCATACAATGCAACAGACATTCCCCGCAGGTACGGCTCAGAAAATAGTCATTTTTGATGTGGATGGCGATCTGATTGTTCACGGCTGGGACCAGCAGACCATCCAGGTAACGTCCGACAAAAATATAGAACAGATGCAGCCAGAAGGCGATATCCTGACCATTCGCGGCTGCAGTGATACCCTTGAATTGCTGGTCCCCGTCGAAACCACGATCGGTGTCAAAAGCGTGGACGGCGAGGTAGCGATTGAGGGTGTGCGCCAGGTGGAGGTCGACGCTATCGGCGGCGACGTGACCATAAAGAACATCAGCGGCAGCGTAGAGCTGGCGGAGGTCGATGGCGATGCCTCTCTGACCTCCATCGGCGGCGACCTGACGTTGCATGATATCGCCGGAGATCTGCTTGTGAGGCAGGCAGCCCTGGTGCGCGTCGGTGGCAAGATCGGTGGCGATGCCGCGTTTCTAGCGGTCACTAATCTGGAGATCGAGCGCGTGGACGGCGATCTGAAGCTGGAGGAGACACAGGAAACGTCGGTTGGCAGGGTCGGTGGCGACCTACACGCGAAAAACGGTATCGCGGTCCTACGTGGCGGCAGCATTGGCAACGACTGCCAGCTTCAGAGCGATGGCAATGCCGATGTGTCGCTGGAGAATATCGCTAACGATCTCGTCGTCAACGGTGTGGCGCGCCTGCAGGCCAGCAATGTGGGCAGTGATTGCGTGGTGCAGGGAAGCGCTGCTGCCGAATTGACGCTCGGCAATGTGGGCAGCGATCTGCGGGTGATCGGGGCTGCTAGTGTGCAGGTCAGCAATGTCGGCAGCGACTGCGAACTGCGCGACATCCAGGGCGATGTAAGCGTGGGCCACGTCGGCAGTGACGCGCACGTTACAGGCGTGGGCGGCAATCTGCGCGTTGGCAATATCGGCTCCGATGCGCAGCTCAAGGGCATCGGTGGCAGCGTCAATGCGGGCAATATCGGCTCCGATCTACACCTGCAGGCGGCTTTCCCGGCGGGAAGCGAGACCCGCATAACCGTTGGCAGCGATGCGCGCATCGTCCTACCGGATGAGGTCAATCTGACTATTCGCGCCCATGTCGGCGGTGATGTCAGCGGACGCTCTATCGTCTCGAACTTTGCGGGCAATTTCGTCAACCTGGTCTACGGAGAGGGTTCCGCGCTGCTCGAATTAAACGTGGGCGGCGATCTCAATCTGCGCGGCAACGCGATTCCACGCAGCAGCAGCAGTGTAGGCGGCGGCGCGAGTAGCTGGAGTAAGTCCGGCGGTCGCGACTGGGGAAACTTTGGGGGTGACTGGGGCAATTTTGGCCGCGATTTTGGCCGCGAGATGGCCGACTTCGGGCGCGAGATGGATCGCTTCGGACGCAACCTGGGGCGCGATATATCGGAAGCGGTCCACGAGGCCACCTCGTCGATCGGTTCTGACGTTGCTAGCAGCGTCTCCGCCGCGAAGGAGCAGGCGCGCCGTGCCCAGCGCGAGGCCGAAGAGCAGCGCCGCCGCGCCGAACAAGAGGCCCGCCGCGCCGAACGCGAGGGTAAGGGAACTGGCGAACGCGCCGGACACGCCGGACGTTCAGGACGTGGTGAGCGCGACCCGTACTTCAATGTGCGTATCAATGATCGCGAGTGGAAGATGGGTCCCGAGCGCATCGACGCCATCGTTGAACAGGCCCGCCAGGCCGCCGCTGAAGGTGTTCAGGGCGCGCTGCAGGCTGTGGAGCAGGCGCTAAAGAATCTTCACGTGCCCTCAACGCCACCCACGCCACCACAGCCGGGAACGCCGCCCGTTTCACCGACGCCGCCGACGCCAGCGCAGCCGGGGACGCCACCCGCTCGACCGACGCCGCCTGCTGCACCCGCGTCGGCGGCGCAAGAGAATGTGGCTCAGAACGAGTCCACTACGCAACCGACCAGCGATGCAGCGCCCGAGCCGCCCGCGAATCCCGAACAGGAGCGCGAAGCCATCCTGCGCATGATCGCCGAGGGCCGCATCTCCCCCGAAGAGGGCGACCTCCTGCTAGAGGCGCTCGGGAGCTAACTCCATAGTAGGGATGGGGCTTGCCTCCATCCGGTTCGTCATCAGGAGGGGAGTGGGCCGCATGGACGCAAGCCCCATCCCTACTGATAGGACCGTTGTATACTATACATTGGCTTTAATGAAATGGATTCTACTGTGCAAGGAGGCGCGATCAATGACCCAGAATACCTCTTTTCCAGAGGAAAACATGGTGCAGGCGCTTGCCTTACGTCTGCTCGGGCGACCCTTCGATCTGCGGGCACCCCAGCCACAATTGCTGGCTGGAAGATTGCCCGATCAGTTGCCATTTACTCTTCCTCTGCCTGATGAACATACCATTATAGGTAGCTTTATCAGCAATCCCGAGGAAATTCAGATCGTCCTCGACACGCCTCAAGCAGCGGCTGCGGTCATTGCTTTCTATAAAGAGCAAATGCAGACTGCGGGTTGGTCGGAGCCTGCCATTCAACACAGGATGAATGAAGGTGGCTTTGTGCATACCTATCATCGCCCTGCATCCTCCATAATTCTCTGCAAAGGTCCTCATGGCCCTGCATTAATGGTTTCAGCTTTCGCGGAACAGCATGAAGGGGAAAGTACCGATGTGAGGATACACATCGATACGCGCAGTCGCAATTCTCCCTGTCGGCAATCATCGAGAATTTTTATGGAGGTGGGTGGCCTTATTCCCCCCTTAGAGCCGCCAGCAGGGGGACGCCAGATGGGAGGTGGCGGTGGTGGCAGTAACTCCGAAAGCGCGTCTACCGCTGCAACACTAGAAATGGAGCACGATACGGCATTGCCAACTCTAGCAGACCATTATGCCCATCAGCTTGAGCAGGCAGGTTGGCAGCGTACGGGAGAAGGAAGCAGCGGACCAATGGTCTGGCACACCTGGGAGTTTCGCGACACGAAGAATGAGCTTTGGGGTGGCGTGTTTACGTCGCTGCAAATCCCTGGAATGGAGCGCAACTATAACCTGCACGTACTTATTAATTGGCTCGGAGATAGGTCGCGCTAAACATTCACGTATCTTCTCATCTCATTGTGACTCATCAGCGTGATAGGAAAAGTTTTCTGTAATCTCCTATCACGCTGACTATTTAAATCTGCTTTACTTCGGCAAGCTTCAAAAGCGCCGCCACCAGCCGGTCAACCTCATCCCGCGTATTATAATGGGCCGCGCCCACGCGCACAATGCCGCCCTGTTCCTCCAGGCCCAGCCGTTCAAGCACGGCGAGTGCGTAGAAATTGCCGTCCCACACATTGATGCCTCCCTTCGCCAGCTCCTCGGCTACGGCCCTGGGATGCCAGCCCTGTAGACTGAACGAGAAGGTCGGCACGCGCTGCTGCATGCGCTCGGCATCGGTGATGCCCCAGATGTGCAGGCCCGGCACCGCACTGAGTCCCTCCAATAGCGCCTTGCTCAGATCTAGCTCGTATGCCGCGATCGCCGCCATGCCCTGCTTGAGCGCCAGTTGCCGACCGCTGAAACGCTCCTGGTACTGTGCCACAAAGTCGCTTCCGAACGTCGTTCCCAGCTCCGCGAAATACTCCAGCGCGCCCAGGACGCCCGCGATCGACTCGAAGCTCTGCGTGCCGGTTTCGAACTTATCGGGTGGCAGGTTGCCAGCTGGTCGCACCTTGTATGCCTTGAGCTCGTCCAGCAGAGCGTACTTCCCGTAGAGGATGCCCGTGTGTGGTCCGAAGAACTTGTAGGCCGAACAGGCCAGGAAGTCGCAATCCAGCGCCTGCACGTCGATCGGCCTGTGCGGCGCGTGCTGTACCGCGTCGATATAGCACAGCGCGCCCACGCGATGGGCCAGTTGCACGATCCGCTGCACATCGTTGATCGTGCCCACGGCGTTCGAGGAGTAGCCGACCGCCACGATCTTTGTGCGCGGTGTGATCTGCCGCTCCATCTCCTCCATGTCCAGCGTGCAATCCTGGGGATGAATATCGACCCAGCGCACGGTGCAGCCGCGATCCTCGGCGATGAGCAGCCACGGCGCGATATTGGCGTCGTGATCCAGCCGCGTCACTACGATCTCGTCGCCAGCATTGAGCGTGCGCGCCAGACTGCGGCTGATGTGCAGCGTGAGGCTCGTCATATTCTGCCCAAAAACGATCTCCTCCGCCCGCGCCGCGTGCAGAAAATCGGCGACCATCTGCCGCGCCTCCCAGACGACCGCGTCGGATGCGCGACTGGTCTTGAACGCTCCGCCGTGATTGGCGTTGGTCGTATACAGGTAGCGCTGCATGCGCTCCACCACCTCGCGCGCGACCTGTGTGCCGCCTGGATTATCAAAATAGATAGTGTTGTCTGCTGTGAGAGCCGGAAAGTGCGAACGAACGGTCTCTGCATTGAGCATATGGATCTCCTCCGGGGGAATAGGTGCTTGCTTATGATAGATGTCAATAGACTCTTGATATTGTATCATGCTGTTTCAAATAGATGGTTCTGTGGCTGATCTGTAACCGAATTGCTGAGTGATTCGTGTAACAACAGAAAGACCATCGCAGCTTTGAGCTTGCGCAGGAAGGAAGTTACCTATGCATACACGCCGACTTGGCAATACGGATATAGAGATTACTCCCATCGGCCTTGGTACCTGGGCCATCGGGGGCAACGGCTGGCTCAATGGCTGGGGCTCGCAGGATGATCAGGAGTCGATCGCGACCATCAAGCG
>JALYTQ010000243.1 GCA_030854195.1 Chloroflexota bacterium | reverse complement strand
AGTGAGTTTAAAGTGATGTTCAGGCAAAGTGGGAAACCTGTGTAAACGATATCCGCTGGATTTTGCCTGCCACTCGGGTACGCCAAAACCCGGCTCGGGAAAGAGCACAGCGGCGTCGGTGATGTTATGCTCGCGGTACACATGCGCGAGGCCGCGCAACACTTTGTCGATACCGTCCATCGCGCCCAGGCTCAGGTAGACCTGTTCGCCCTTCACAGGCAAGCCCCACATCTCCTCCGCCAACCACGAGCGCAGGACCGGGTTGCCCACTCCGTAGATGTCATAAATGCGCGGATCGTAACCGTGCTTCAGAAGCAGGCGTTCACACTCCATCATCTGCTCGCGCAGCCAGAGATACGTCTCACCCGAGGCCGTATAGCCATGCAGATCCTCGCCGGGTAGCGCGATGCCAAGATCATCAGCAAGTCGCCGGTAGTCTCCTGGACCTCCTGGCTCGCCCTCGCACTCCGTTACCTGGCGCAAATTCACGTCGCCGATCGTGCGGTTGACGATCTCGGATGCCATGATCTCTTCATCTATATTGCGTCTGCGGCATTCCTGTTCGAGCTCCACCACAAGACGAGCCATGACGCGAATGGGACCAGGACCCTTTTGCAAGAGAGGCCGGTTGCGCTCAAGTATTTCACTGCGCAACCGGCAGAGCGTTTTGTGTTGTTCTTCTAGCGTGGAACTGGAAGTGGCGAGCTCATCCGCAGTGTTGTTGTGGATAATCATAAGTCATACTCCTTTCATGGTGCGCGCAACACGGCGCACCTTCCGTAAGAAGTAGCGTGGTCATCGTCGACCCGCTTTAATGCTTGCAGTGTAGCACATGGGCATGCTCAGGTACAAGCAACGAGGGCTGCTGTATGAAACAACGATGCGCTCTGTTACGATGTTTCACGTGAAACATGAAGCCTCTTTCTCCACATTGCAACGTTTCACGTGAAACATTGCGGTGTGATGGAAAAGCTATAATGTTTCACGTGAAACGTCAATTGATCGAGGCGAAGCTGCCTTCTTTTACCGCTTTGCAGAGCACCGCGATATCTGGCGAGAGCACGCGGTCTTCTACGAGCGCTGGTACATAGGCGCGCACGATTTCATAGGCGCGCTGTACTCCCTTGCCTGGTTGCAGCGGCTTGCGGAATTCCAGCATCTGAGCCGCGCACATCAGCTCGATCGCGATGATCTGCTGGGTGTGTGCTAGAATCTGCATGGCCTTGTGCGCGCTGGTCACGCCCATGCTCACGAAATCTTCCATACCCGCCGACGTGGGTATCGAGTCGATGCTGGCGGGATGCGCGAGAATCTTGATCTCGTTGACGAGCGCGGCAGCTACGTACTGCGAGAGCATGAGACCGGAGTGCAGGCCAGGATTGGGCGTCAGGAAGAGCGGCGCGTTGCCGTGATCCCATTCGTGCGGACTGAGCAGGTTGTAGATGCGCCGCTCGGAGAAGCTCGCCAGTTGTGCCAAGGCGATTGCCATCACGTCGAGCGCGAGGGCCAGCGGCTGACCGTGGAAGTTGCCGCCGCTCAGGACATCACCATCCTCTGGAAAGACCAGCGGATTGTCGGTCACGGCGTCCAGTTCGCATTCGAAGACGTTGGCGCAGTAGTCCAATGCATCGCGCAAGGCACCGAAGACCTGGGGGGCACAACGTAGCGTGTAGGGGTCCTGCACGCGTGGACAATTCTCATGGCTCTTATTGAGCTCGCTATCGCGCACCAGTTCGCGCAAGCGCGCCGCGCTCACCTGCTGTCCGTGCTGCTTGCGGCGCTGATGAATGCGCTCGTCCAGCGGAACATGGCTGCCCAGCAGCCCTTCGAGGCTCATTGCATAGGCGACTTCGGCGCTGCGTACCAGTGCCCGCGTATCGGTGAGCGCCAGTACAGCCATCGCCTCCATCAGGTGTGTGCCGTTGATGAGCGCCAGACCCTCCTTCGCCTGCAAACGTAGAGGCGTCAGACCTGCTTGCAGTAAAGCCTCGCCGCCTGTATAGTTCTGATCTTTATAGCGCGCCTCGCCCTCGCCGACCAGCACCAGTCCCAGGTGTGCCAGGGGAGCCAGGTCGCCGCTTGCTCCCACCGAGCCACGCGACGGTATCTGGGGATAGATTCTCTTGTTCAGCATATCCACCAGCAGCTGTACAATCTCCACACGCACACCTGAGTTGCCACGCGCCAGGCTGGCCGCTAGCAGTACCATCATGGCGCGTGTCACCTCCTCGCTCAGCGCTTCGCCGACGCCAGCGGCATGGCTGCGCAAAAGATTATGCTGCAGGTCCAGCAACTGATCCTGTGGAATACGCACGCTGCTCAAATGTCCAAAGCCGGTCGTCACGCCGTACACTTTCCTGCCCTGAGCCGAGATCTCGTCGATCAATACACGGGCCGCCTGAATGCGGGAAATCGACGCGCTACCGAGGGAGACAGTGGCATTGTGGCGCGCAACCGCCACAACTTCGGCGCTCTCCAGCGCCTGACCATTGATAATGATGGATGTAGGTTGAATTGAAGGTTGCATTGTCTTCAACATAGAAGTAGTCCTTTCCGGGCGTCTTTGCCCTGTATTCTAGCATAACAGAGAAGGCCGTAAACGTAAAGATAATGCTTCGGATTTCGCTCCTGGCAGGAGGAGCTTGCCCTTCTCAAAATATTCGTGATATAGTCTTGTTGAAATCCTCGGGAGGTAAATGAATCTCATGACTTCGCCAGTGTGCTAAGTAACATCAGTCGGAACTGATTTCCGTTGCAGACCAGGAACATCTATATTCCTGGCCTGGCTGGTTGTTACCTTTTCTTGACGCAGAGGCGTTTATCGCGGCGCTTCGCGTTGAGAATAGCACACGTAAAGGATCGAAGATGAGTTCACTTTCTAGACAAGAGCAACTTCGCCAATTGATAGATGAACAGCAAGAGCGCGTGCGCCAGACTTTTCCCGCCCATAGGGCCAGTGCTGTCGTTGCTCTTACACGCGCCAGAGATTGGCACTATCTCAAGTTGCAAGATACATTGAATGCTGCTACGAAGATGGCGCATAACTCTTACCTGTACTCTTCAGGTTGGCATAAGGCACTTCAGCTCTGTTTTAGCAATGCAACTCCATATGTTCCTCCCCTTGTTCCTGATAGCACGCTCAATGCCTGGGCCGATCAGGTATTGCTGGAATGCGATCGTCTGGCAGCAGGTGAGCAAGTTCTCGCGTATTGCGAGACTGGCTTTATGAGAATGCAACAGGGAGGGCAAAAGGATTTCTACGCCTGGATAGCCAGCAAGAAAATGCCTACTGAATGGAGGGAGCGCGCAGACCTCGCATGGTGGACGAATGCTCTTGCCAGAACCTACGAGCGCGAGATGCGGGAACTTACTGAAGAAAAAGCGTCTATCCAGCAACAGCTAAACGCATTTGCCAGTCAATGGCAGGCAGACGGAAACGTCTATAGAACGACGCACGAAATTGACGACTATTATAACCGCCTGGGTATGTTTCACGTGAAACAAATGGCCTTTCACTTTCTTTATCCTGCCCAGACACAAATTGGTGGTTGCACGGTTGAACTGTATCGCAATGTCCTGGCTGTTCTCATCGGCTGGGCGTTGAAGCATCTCGATCTGTGCGGAGCATTTGTTGGGCAGCATCCTTCATGTACTCTTAGAACGTTATTAGCTACTCCTCATGTTGCACTGATCGAAGCCCTGTCTGAAACGACTGGAGTTGAGAGTGCAGCCATTCGTCGTGTTATAGATGCATATAGCCTTTCTCATGAAAATGTCTCCTATCACTGTTCTGTAGTGGGTACTCCAGCGCCTCCATTGCTTCGCCTTGATGAACAACATCTTATATGGTCGCTAACGGGTCTGCTGAGCGAACCTTTCCTTTTTCTCACACGGGAACTGAAGCGGCGCTACTCTTACGAGTATCATACGGCGGCTCGCCTGCACGAAGAGACATTTCGGCACGACCTGTATCAACTTTTCGCGGACAAACGCTTCGTGAGAAGTGCTGGCAGTGTAGAACTGAGAGGTGGGCAGGGCGACTTGACGACGGATGTAGATGCCCTCATTTTCGATCGCAAAACAGGAGCGCTGGCCCTGTTTGAACTCAAGTCTCAGGACCCCTTCGCCTATTCACGCCAGGAGCGCATAAGGCAGCGGGACTACTTTTATAGCGCGGGTAAACAGGTGTTGGCCTGTATTCAATGGCTGAAGCGCAATGGGGCCAACGCATTGCTCACCCGTCTGGACGCAAAGCTCGTGAAGCGTTTGAAGGTGCAGAAAACGTACATTTTTGTGCTCGGACGCTATCTTGCACACTTTTTTGATGGGCCGGAGTTTGACCAACGCGCTGCATGGGGTACGTGGCCCCAGGTGTTACAGTTGATGAATGAAATGCCATTCAGTGCTGAAGATGCTCACCCAATTCAGTCGCTATACAACAAGCTGCAAAAGGATGCTCCGCTGACTCCGCTCAGTCCAGTTCTTGAGGTGCGGGAGATAACGATAGAAGAGAGCAATGTGTACATCTATCCTGATTTTAAGATGTATAAAGATCGCATTGGATAGATTGAAGGAGGAGATTACAACATCTCTGTAACTATGTTACCTGTGAGCGCGGTGCCACGTTCGCCACAATCTGCGCGACGGGTGCCGCAATCAGCAGGGCCAGCGTGACAATCAGCACCGGAAGGTTGAATATGTGCGCGAGATATGCGAGCTGTGGCGGAGCTAGTACGAGCAAGAAATAGAGCGATTGTGCAATGCCTGCGCACTTGCCCCAGAGCGTGGAGCCGAAACGTACTGGTTTTGCGAGGAGAAAGTAGCTGGCGAGCGCGGCAAGCAGCGGCACGCAGAAGCGCAGGAGCATAAGGATGCCGAGCCAGGGTGGCAGAACGCCATTGTGAATCAGGATGAAGGTAAGCGCAAGGTACAGACAAAAATCCGCCTCGCCATCCATAATCTGTCCCAGCCTGCTCTGTGTTCGCGTCCGCCTCGCCCATAGTCCATCCAGAATATCGGTGAGAATGCCGAAGAGAAAGACGAGCAGTGCCAATGTCGAAGGCGTCGCCAGTCCGCCTATTAACCTGCCGAGGAGATAACTTGCCGCGAGTCCGCGCAGACCGGTGAGCATGTTCGCTATCCCTACACGCGGCAGCAGTTCTCCACTCTGTACGCGTCGATTGAGGCCGAGGTGCCAGAAAAGATCGCTCTGCTGCCATGCCACGCAAAAAACGAAGCCTGGTAGGAGATGGAGCAATGCGGAAGTTCCCGCAAACCAAAAAGTGATGAGTAGCAAGATGCCTGTAAGGACACTGAAGAGCAACGTTGTGTGCAGCCACGAACGCTTAAGAGCAGGATGCTCGTTTGCTGTCGCACATGACATATTCCAGGAACGGGCGAGAAAGCGCCACCAGCCGGATGGGCTGAAATGCTCTCTTTTCAATGTTGTGAGGAGATCGACGACGAACTGATTGTCAGGGGACACGTTTTTCTGCATACGGCTGATTTTCCACTATGCTTTTTACAGCGATGTTTCACGTGAAACATCGTTTCTTCCTTAAGACGATGGAACGTTTCACGTGAAACGCAGGCTCTGCGCAATCGGCTGCAATGTTTCACGTGAAACATCCCCGCCACTGTCCAGATATTGCTCCATCACTCCAGTACAAGAATCGAGCGTATCTGATTGACGCCGAAATGATAGCCGATCTCATGATAATTTTGCATTGACCAGAAGGCAAGCTCGCACTTCTTGCCGACCTCGATGCTGCCGATCTGCTCCTGTAATCCGAGCGCCCTTGCACCATTCATGGTCGCAGCTATCAGAGCCTCTTCGAGACTCATTCCCATAGAGGACATTGCCAGTTCCAGCATCATCTGCATATTTTCGCAGTACGATGTGCCGGGATTAAAGTCGGTCGCCAGGGCCACATGCAGTCCACGATCGAGCAGGCGACGGGCGGAAGGATAAGGGGTGCGCAATGTATAGGAGCAGCCGGGCAGCAGTGTCGCGACAACGCCCGCCTCGCGCATCGCCTCCAGATCCTCGTCGCTGGCGTAATCGAGGTGATCTGCTGAGGTCGCGCCCAGTTCCGCCGCCAATCTGGCACCGCCCGATGGACTCAACTGGTCGGCGTGCACCTTTAGACGGTATCCCAGCTCCTTAGCACGTGTAAGAATGCGTCGGCTCTCGTCCAGCGAAAACGCCTCACGCTCGCAAAAGACATCGCAGAAGCGTGCAAGATTGGCGAACGCTGGCAGCATCTCTTCGAGGAGCAGATCGATATACGCGGCGCGGCGCTCGCGATATTCGGGCGGAACGCTGTGCGCGCCGAGAAATGTGGGCACTACGCGTACACGTTGCTGCTCTTCGCCCTGTTGCTTTTCAAGGCCATTGAGCGTACGCATAATATGCAGGCACGTCTCCTCGCTCGTTTTATTCAGCCCATAGCCCGTCTTGATCTCAACCGTCGTGGTGCCGTGGCGGCGTACACTGGCGAGACGTTCTTGCGCGAGTGCCAGCAAGGTAGCGGAACTGGCCGAGCGCGTGGCCTGCATAGTCGTAAGGATACCGCGTCCTTGCGTGAGCAATTCGCCATAGCTGACACCTGAGCGGCGCAGATGGAACTCCTCGGCGCGATCCCCGGCGAAGATAAGATGCGTGTGCGAATCGACAAAGCCCGGCGTCACCACCGCGTGTTGCGCGTCGATAAATGTAAGGCCATCACGCGTAAGCTCCGGCTGAAAGAGGCGTTCGGCGTCATCGTCGCTGCCTAGCCAGGTAATCGTTCCGTGGTGAACGGCGAGGGCCGCGTCCTCAATAATTTGCAGCGGCCCACTGGCTCCCAGTATAGGCCGCTGGGCAACGGTGAGCAACTGGCCGATATTGCGAATAACCGTTGTTGCCGGGAAATGAGATGGGTCAGGCAACATAATCAGGGATCTCCTCTACTAACTATCTTTCTAATTGTTATAACATATTGGATCGCCAGGCTTCCAAGAAAAGTATAGCTTGCTCTATAGGGTTGGATTTGTTACACTGTGCATAGTCAAATTCCGAAAATGGAAGAGAATTCCTGAGTAGGGATGGGCCTTGCGTCCATCCTCTTGCCATCCAGTAGTTATGCGCCGGATGGACGCAAGGCCCATCCCTACTGAGTGGGGGATATCGGCAGGCAAGGAGTGCGATCAATGCGAGCGGTTGATGATAGCGGCCCCACCTACGCGGCTGTTCTCCGCGTGCTGCAAACCTGGAAGCAGTTGCCGGAGAGCGACGTAGAACGTATGCTGCATGATTACTACCTCATCACCGACGACTTTCGCGAAATGGAAGATCAGGGTCTACTGACCATGGCCTTTACAGGTGATGAGTATATAATAACCCCAACCCTTTTAGGGCGTCTCTGGTTAGAACAGTACAAGAGCGAGGAGCAAAAGTAATGGCCCAGAACTACGACGAAGAGGAACAGGTACCTTATAAGACGATCGGTACCGACGAAGCCAAAAGCATGATCGAGGCGGGCGCGCATGTGATCGATGTGCGGCGGCCCGACGAGTGGCATCGCGGCCATATCGCCGAGGCAGAGCTAGTGACCGTTGATGGCATCTACGTGTTTGGCAAAGCTTTGAAGGAACTGAACCTGCCAGCGGATGAAGATGTAATCTTTGTATGCGCGTCCGGTCAGCGCAGCAGCGTGGCCTCCGAGATCGCGCTGTTGACTGGTCTGCACAAAGTCTACAACCTGGCGAATGGCATGAA
>JALYTQ010000242.1 GCA_030854195.1 Chloroflexota bacterium | reverse complement strand
CGTTAGCACAATCCCCCATCGTGCTAACGCGCAAGCCGAGACAATCAAAGATGTAAAGCTCCCTTTAGCTCTACTTCGCCAGGTGCCGCAATGCACTGATCGAGGGCTGCAGGAAGTAGTCGCCACCCGTGGTAGTGACCCATTGCTGCATCATCGTGATATGCTGCTGCCTGGCTCCGGGCATGTCGAACTCGCGCAGTGGCTCTTTCTGGGCAATGATGGGATCTTGCCCATCGTCCCCACCGGAACCATCTGGTCGTCCGGGGAAGTTCGGATTGTTTACCCACACACCCTGCACAAACTCAAACTGGTTGGCAATGGAGTGCTGATAGGCGAGGAAGAGCAGACCGCGATCAGCGTCTGCCGCCGCAGGACTTCCCGCTGGCGCGTTCTCCTGGAAGGACTCGCCATAGGGGATGCCGCGCCGCAACAGGCGATGCGTCTGGGTATCAGGCTCACTCTGGGCAGGATCAAAGCCGCCCCCAGGAACAAGCTCATTGCGTGGATAGACTTTGCGGATGTGCGCCGAACGCGGCACAAACTTCCCGTCCGCATCGTCGGCATACTCAAAGTTGTTGATGTGGCTGTCATCGAGCAGAGTAGGATCTGCAACCGACGGGTCCTTGACAGTAGGATCGAAGTTCGCGGACTCGTCCTTTGTTCGTTCTAATGGCGCGCCACTCTGGTAGCGTCCGACCAGCTTCGCCCCCATAACGCCGGGAGTAATCCCCTCTTTGCTTGACTGGCCGGCGACGAACGCGCGGAACCCCTTCACATTCTGGCGCAGGCGACGGAACACGAGGTACGATCCATCCTGTATCCAATCCGGACCAGGATCAGGAACATCATGATTTGAACCTGTTTTACCGGGTTGCTTGTGGTAGCCCAGTACGAACTCTCCCGGTTGGATCAAATCCTGACCAGGATGTCCCTGCTCTGGATTGTTGGGATCATCCGGCTGGTCCACCCCCAGGATAGCCGGTTGCGAGATGCCGTCCTTAAAGCCAAAGTGCTCGTGTCCACGCTGATCCTTCTCGCGCGTTTTACCAGCTTGTTTGAATAGGAGATGCACGCCCTGGTTGAACTTCTGCGTCTGATGAGTGATCTCAGCATTGAGGTCGTCAGGCGAATCAGAAGCTAACAGCATGACAGCATCTACGGTTGTCGACTTAAAAGGTTCGATCCAGTTGGCGGGATCGTTTGCGCCAACATCTCCCACAGTAAGCCCTGAGAAAATCGTGACATCGTGGCGCTCCTTCATTCCGTGCTTGAAGTCGTCGGGAAAGTTATTCAGTTCATCGGCTGCAACTCCCAACGCCTGCAGGCCATGGAATGTAAAGGCGATGTTCATCCAGGTCGCCTTGACGGTTCCTTCCTGGCCGTGGTGATAAGCGGTAATCTGTTTGAATACCCGGTTGAAGGCGAGTACATCGCTGCTCGTCGCGACATCATCGATGATGCTGGCAAGCCAGCTACGCGCGGCGTACGCATTGGTGAACTTGAGGAAGAGAAATTCCTGGTAATCCTTGTTGAAACCTCCCACAATATTCCCCTGGATATTGCCAAGATGGGATGCAATATCCTTCGCCTCTAAGACCTGAGTTGTTACATCCGCTGCAGCGCTGGTACTGTTAACCGTTTGAGCGCTTGTCTGGTTCTGTAAAGTGTCACTCATTAAGTCTTCTCCCTGTTTTTATCGTGTACCTTGATACATCAACGCATTACATATTTCTTACCACAGGAAGACGTAGATGGATGGGATTTTTGGGAGTTCTTTGTTGAAAATGCGTTTTCCAGGTAAAGGAACATCAATAAAGAAACATTTTGCCGCTCCAATCCGTGATCTTTTTAGATGAAGCATTGTTGCATTCCTTTAAAGAAGCGGGTGTCGTCGTGAGACAGAAAGGAAACTACCGTGTCAACTGAAGACAACAAGGCGTTGGTCAGGCGCTACTACGAAGAGGTTTTGACCAGGAGAGATCCCCAACTCGTCGATGAGCTTTTCTCACCCGATTATGTATACCATTTTGCGGATACGCCCCCAGGGCTCAGCAATGATCGGGAAGGCTTTAAACAGTTCGTCACTCACTTCCTGAGCGGCTACCCGGATATGGACTTTCACGTCGACGACCAGGCAGTCGAAGGCGATAAGGTCATCACGCACATCACAGCCCAGAGCGGTATTCCAGTAGGGCCGATTATGTCCATTCCGGCTGATCCCGAGGAGGTTGCAAAGTCCGATACCGTCAAGGGGACCAGCACCGATCGCATCGCCGACGGCAAGATCGCCGAAAGCTGGCTGGACTTCAAGATCCCGAATCCACTCCCACAAGAAGAAGAACTGCCTCCCGAGAACGAGCGCAAGCAATAAGTAGTTTCAATGAGGGTGTGTGGCGCGCTGGCAATCTCGGGTCGCCAGCGTGCCACACACCCTCACTTGCTTAACACCATACCAGCCAGCGTCGTGCCGATCTTCAGCACGTTTGTCCCCTCCAGATTGCTGAGCACGACAACATCGACATTGCTGGCGGGATAGAAGCCATTGTAAGAGAGATAACCATCGATGCGACCGAGGTGGTAGATGAGCCTGCCCTCGGGCTGTTTAGCAACGAACCAGGCATAGCCGTAGCCCAGATCGGTGGAGAGAGCGCAACCATGAGGCGGACAGGGGATGTGCGGCGCGAACATGGCGTCCAATGATTGCTGCGATACAAGCCTGTGCTGAGCCAACGCCTGATCCCAGGTGTAGAGATCTTCCACATCAGAGTACAGGGCACCCGCCGCGTAGAAGACCGACATGTCATAAAACTCCGGCTTGACATAACCCGCGTAGTAGCCGGTAGCGTGCGTGGGCAGGTGGGGTTGGCTATCATCGTAGCCCGTATGCGTCATTTTCAGTGGCGTGAAGATGTTCTTCTGCAAAAATGTGGCGTATGACTCACCGCTTACGCGCTCGATGATATATCCAAGCAGAATATAGTTCGAGTTGCTATAACTCCACTTTGCGCCCGGAGAAAAAGCGAGGGGTCTGTTCTTGAAGCGCGCAATCAGTTGTGCGGGCGTCGTGGGCTCGTTCCAGGTCGCGACAAAATCCGTAAAGTCGGTGTAGTTGGGGATGCCCGAGGCGTGGATGAGCAGGTCATAAAGGGTGATGGGACGCCAATCCTGGGGGCAGTTCGCAATGTACATGCAGAGATTGTCTTGCACGTGTAGCTTGCCACGCTCCTGCAAAATCAATATCGCCATCGCGGTAAACTGCTTGGTTACGGAGCCGATGCGGAACATGGTCTGCACCGTATTCAGGATGTGCGCGTCCCTGTCCGCTGGCCCGTAGCCCTTGCTGAAGACGCTTCCATCGTGCGCCACCAGCACGGACCCGGTCAACGCGCCCGTTGCCGCGAGATGGCTGAGATACGCGTCAATCTGGGTCGCGTTGGGAAGCGGCTTCGGTGCAGGCGTGGCGATCGGTACTGTCGCGGTAGCAGAAGTCTTGCTCGTACTGCTCGTGCTGCAACTCGACAGAATAAGGAGAAGCAGTAGCAGAACAAACAAACCGCGTCGTCGCATACTCACGCTCACACCGCTTCCTGAAACTCCTGCCTGCTAATCATCGTAGCCAGCATGGTGGCACAGAGCTTCTCAACGCCATCTTGCACCACGAGAACCTCGCCCTGGCAGACCGTGACCGTGCGGCCCGGCTTGAGCACGTGTCCACGCGCAATGGCGTACTCGCCGCGAGCCGGAGCGACGAAGTTGACCTTATATTCAATGGTCAGCACCTCAGTATCGGGCGGCATCAGGGTCAGGGCGGCGTAGCCACAGGCAGAATCGACGACGCTGGTGATCGCGCCCGCGTGAAAATAGCTATGCTGCTGCGTCAAGCCCTCTTTAAATGGCAGCCTGATATGTACATCCCCTGGCTGCACATCCTCCAACGTCGCTCCAAGCAGGTGCATCAGTCCCTGCCGATTAAAGCTCCCACGCACGATCGCGGCAAAATCGTCGTTCAAAGCACGAAATTCGGCCATTGCTCCTCCTCGTTCCAGATTATTCTCTTGAGCACGCGCTGCAAGCCAGGCTCCTGGCCTTCGCCCAGTGGCAACATGCATGTAAACCACCTGGAAATCAGTATATCACAGCATATCGCCCGTTTTTCGTGGCAGGTAACATTGTCCTGGCATGGCTGTCACGCTCCCGCTGCAAACGTGACCGACCAATGGCCTGTCGACCATGACACTTCCACGACATAACATCCTGCTTTCGGCACGACGTAAACAGTCCCCCATTCAGCCCACCCAACTCCAACCACGGACACCGGGTGATCTGGATGCTGTGGGTCTAACTCGGCATTTGCCACTGGTGAAGCACTGGTAGATTGAATCAAGAGGGGAGTGTGATCGACGAGATCATACCCCCGGACCATGACAGGATGGGTATAGTTTGGTCCAACCTCCCAAATTGTTTTGAGCATGGTCCATCCGTAGGGCGCTTCATATGTGTCTGGAGAAATCCGAGAGAGGTGAGCGATGACTGGACCGCCAGGAGGCCAGTCGGCCCAGACCGGTGAAGTGCCAATGACCGGACCAAGGCCTGGCAACCTCACATGTGGAGTCGGATTACTTACTGGGCAGTGTTGTGGAACTGCACCCAGCTTCGGTTCGGTTGGGCTTGTGGTTGGTATCACGGTCACTGCATTCGTTGGAGGTGTAGCCCCGACATGAGCGATACTCGGTGACGCAGGAGAAGTACATCCCGCGAGAAGGAGCAACGCAACCAATGCGCCGAAAAGCGTTGCTTGAAGGAAGTGCTGCTTCATTTCTGGCTCCCTTTCTCCCTGGTCGATATCGCGGCCTGCCCCGTGGCCTTTGAGCCTACGACCAGCAGATAAGCATCTTCTAGAGTCGGATCGACGGCGACGGCGGATGCGTGCGGAGGGGTCGCGCTGAGCAGGCGCAAGGTGATCTGGTTGTGGTGCGTGACGACGGCGCTGACCTGATAGAGATTTTGCAGATACATGGCGGCGCTCGCATCGGTTGTTACCGACCAGACGTGGCCCAGGGCGTTTTTCAGCAGGGCATCGGGCGTAGTATCGGCCAGCACTCGCCCTTCGTGCAGAATCAGCAGGCGACCGGCAACGGCCTCTACGTCGCTGATAATATGTGTGGAGAGAATGACCAGGCGGTTCACAGTGAGGTTGGCGAGCAGGGTGCGAAAGCGCACGCGCTCCTCTGGATCGAGGCCCGCCGTGGGCTCGTCGACGATGAGCAGTTCGGGATCGTTGAGCAGGGCCTGGGCGATGCCTACGCGCTGTTTCATGCCGCCGGAGTAGGTCTTCAAGCGGCGATCGGCGACGCGTTCGAGGTTGACCAGTTCGATCATTTCGTCGCTACGTTGACGCGCGAGACCTCTGGGCAATCCCTTCATCGCCGCCATGTAGCGCAGAAACTGGCGGGCAGTGAACTCGGGGTAGAGTCCGAACTCCTGTGGCAGGTAGCCGAGCACGCGGCGCACCTCTTCACCCTGCGCCTGCGCGTCGTGCCCATCCCAACTGACCCGTCCTTCCGTGGGCGGCAGCAAGGTCGCGATCATGCGCAGAAGGGTGGTCTTGCCAGCTCCGTTGGGACCGACGAGACCAAGCAGGCCGGAACCCGCGTTGAGCGTGACGCCGCGCACGGCCCACAGATCCCCGTAGCGCTTGCCTAGATTCTCGCTTACCAGTTCCATCTTCTCTTCCCTCAAATGCTACAGGTTGTTGCAGCAGGCAACTCTCCATTGGTGACGCCCGCGAAGCGCTGGAAGGAGCGCGCAAGATAGTATACACAGAGCAGGGCAATGCCCGAGTAGAGCATGTGGGGCAGTATCCAGGGCAACATATCGGGCACTTGCTGTTCGATGCCGCGCACGATATGCACGCGCTGGAGCATGCTGGTACCACTATTTACGCTATTATGATATACTCCCTGCGCCTGCTTCACCAGTACGCCTTGCAGCGCGCCCGTCGTCAGTTCCCAGTTCGCGGTAACACTATTCAGTTCAAAAACCTTCGTGCCAACAAACATGTAAGCGGCCCAGCCCGCGCAGAGCAGCAACTTTAGGACATTGCCGTACTTCGGTAGCAGCGTTCCGGCGACGAAACCAAGCGCCGTGAGCAACATTATTGTCGGTAGCACGAACATAGCCCAGATGCCCACGATGACGCCTATGTCGGGCGCGGGATAGCCCAGTTGCGCGTAGCCCGATACATCCTGATATTGGCCCAGTGGCAGACCGGCGTGCATGGCATACCCGACCAGGGGCACGGCGATAAGCATGACGAGGGACATTGCCAGACCGATGCACACGCCCGCGAGATAGCGTCCCCAAATATACGCCCAGGTCGGCGTCGGCGTCGACATCACCAGTTCGTGCGCCCGCGCCGCCAGGTCGTGCGCCACCAGGTCCGTCACCATCAGCAATTGAAATAGTCCGAGCAGCAGTATCCAGAGCCAGCTCGCCATAAGAATACCCAACGCGCTGAAGGCATCGACCGCGACGCCGCGATATGGCTGATAATAGAAGACGTTGAGGTCCGTTTGCGACTTCGTTACAAGGTAGAAGAGCAGGAAGAAGACGTATTCACCAAAGAAGATCAAGTTCACGCGCCGCGCCATACAGTAGCGCAGTTCCCACACCATCACGTTCAACAGCGCGTTTGGGCGTCGGCGCATTTTCTCCCGCGTGGCGCTCCGCCCATGCATGCCCGTCAGTACCATGTCGTCTCGCATAGATATCTCTCCCTCAGCGTCTATTGTATGGCCTCTCGGCTTATATCCTCACTACGATTGTAGGAGACAGAAGGTTCGTCGTTGCACCTCTCAACTCAGGTAGTACACTGTCAAACGTCAATGAGTCCTTCCAGCAGGTAGGGACCCAATGATGATTGACAGAGCACTACGTTTGAACGGGCCGTATGGGATTTGACAAAGTACTAGATTATACTAAAAGCATGTCAATCTAGCGCGTTACGAAAACGTTTGAAGAGCAGGGCGGTCAATGCTACCAGCAACAGGCCGAGCACAGCATAGAGAAGATGGGTCAGCAACCAGGGCGTCAGATCGGGCAGGCTCTGCTGCGCAACGATAGCGCGCTGTGCATCTAGCGCGTGGATACCAGCAGAGGAAGATAGAGTGCCGGACTTCGCGTACATCTCCCTCATCAGTTGCAGCGGCATAGCGATAGTCGTCGGGTCCCAGGCGGCTACTTGCTCCGGTGGGGACTGACCATCTACCACTGACCAGCCCACAACTGCGCCACTATACCAGGCAATGAGCCAGCCCATAAGTACCAGCAGCTTCAGCAGGGTTGCGCGCCGTGGCAGCAGGGTACATAGGCAAAAGCTCAGACCTGTGACCAGGAGAATCGGCAGCACCGTTATGATCCACAGGGCCACGATTGCCCCCACGTTTGAAGCAGGCGTCGCGTGTGGCTGCTGCAGGAAGAAGATGCCATTCATAAGCAAGATGAGCGGTAGCGCCAGCACGGCCAGGATAAAGCAGACGCTCATGCCCGCCAGGTAACGTCCCCAGATATAGGCCCAGGTAGGAATAGAGGTTGTCATCACCAGTTCATGCACGCGCAGCTTGCGATCGCGCGTCACAAGGTCCGCTACAAGAAACGGCGTCGTTACGGCGAGCGTCCACGAGAAGGTCGTCGGCATCTCCAACGTCATGCCCAGCACGCTGGTACTGGCATACGGCAGATAGGTATAAGCATACGCCCATGACCA
>JALYTQ010000032.1 GCA_030854195.1 Chloroflexota bacterium | reverse complement strand
GTCAACGATGGACGGATCGAAGGAAGGGACGCGCGCGCGTTGATTATGTTCCGCCTCAATCAGCCCTTCTTTCTGAAGCATCCGCAGTGCTTCGCGCAAGGGAATACGGCTCACACCCAGCGACTCAGCCAGCTTGACCTGGGAGAGCATCGAGCCGGGAGGGAACACGCCATCGAGAATCATTTTGCGCAAGCGTGTGTAGAGAGGAGCAACACCGTTTTCTCCATCAGGTTCACTCTGGAACACAGCCGCTTGTAATGGAAGCAGATCACGTGTGTCATTCATGCTTTTCGTTTTTTACTCTGTTCTCCTCTAGAAAATTGTATACACATTTGCTCTCAACTCCTTGAAAATTCTCTCTAGCTTGTGTATACTTTTCAAAAATGTATACAGTTTTTCGTAGTTTGTCAAGATGATCTTTTCTTTCCTTGACAGTATTGGAATAGTCTCATCCCGTTATGGCAGTTTGAGCAAGCGCCCGGCATTCACCTGAAAGATCTTTTCTCTGTCCATCTCGCTGATGGCAGCTGTTTCCACGAATCGGGTGGTGCGCTCCATCGATGCATACGGATAGTCTGTCGAAAAGAGCAGATGATCTACCCCTACCGCGAGCAATGCACAGCTCAGCGCTTCCGGCGAGCAGTTCGCGCTGGTGGTGATCATCACATTGTTCTTGACATAATATGAGGGGAGGTGTTGCAGATGTTTGCTCTGGGGCGTTCCTCCCCACCCGTCGTCAATGCGCTTGAGAACATAGGGAAGGGCCTCGCCCATGTGTCCGAGCAACATGATGGCCCTGGGAAAGGCGTCGAAGATCCCGCTACAGATGATGCGCAAGGCGTGGGTCGCGGTCTCGACGGTCCAGTTCCAGGTGGCACTGCGCAGCCCTGGATAGCCCTGATAGATCTTCATCTGGTCGGCGGGTGAGTCAGCCGGATGCAGATAGATGGGAACCTCAAGTTGCTCGGCGCGCTCCCAGATCCCCCAGTATTTGCGCTCGTCCAGGTATTGTCCATTAGTATGCCCATTAATCAGCGCTCCCTTGAAACCCAGCTGGGTCACCGCGCGCTCCAGTTCCTCGACTGCGGCCACAGGGTCTTGTAAGGGCAGGGCGGCAAATCCAGCAAAACGATCTGGATGGCGATGGATCTGCTCGGCCAGGTAGTCATTCGCCTGTCGGGCCAGCCCCACTGCCTGCTTTGCGTCGCTCTCTCCCTGAATGGCAGGAAACGTCGGCGCGGAGAGCGAGAGCACCTGCACATCTATGCCACAGGCGTCCATCGCTGCCAGTCGCCCTTCGCCCACATCGAGCAGCCTGGCTTCAACCGCTTCTATCCCTTTGCGCATCGCCGGATCGGCCAGCAGTTTCTCAAACTCGGCGGGAAGGCTTGTTCCTGCCCCTTTGCTCTGAAGATCACGCACATGTTGCGCGTACTCTGGAGAAATGAAGTGCTCCTCTAAGGTAATCTTTTTCAAGGTGGTCTCTGTCATATCATTCATCCTTCTTTCTCATGTTTGTTTCTGGATGACTCCCCATCATTCCAGCGACGACAAAATCGACAAGATATGCCCGTGCATCCACCCGTCGACGTGCGGAAGCCAGATTTTCGTTTATCTCTTCCAGTAGTCAAGAAAAGTTGTGTTATACTAATTTTGCGTCTCTGGTTCTCATCGTCACTCTATACTCCTGAAAGGAACCTGTCATGAAGTTGAACGCCAACGGCTTGAGCCATCTAGGTCTGAGAGTCACCAGTCTAGCAAGGGCCAAACACTTCTATGTTGACACGCTCGGATGCGAGGTGGTGAGGGAAGCAGATGGAGGGATAGTAATCAACATGTCTGGAATGCTCGTCGCACTCTATGAGACTGATTCATCCTCTGCAAACTATGATCGCTTCAATCCGTTTCGCGTCGGCCTGGATCATCTCGCTCTTGCTATAGAAGATCCAGGCATCCTGGAAGACCTCAAGCGAGGTTTAGATGCGGCAGGAGTACGCAACCATGGGGTGGAGGAAGACCCAGAGACGCATAGCAAATATATCAGCTTCTCTGATCCTGATGGCATTGCGTGGGAGCTCTATGCAGCTTTGACACCTCCCGAAGCATAAACTATTCCCGATGATCACCAGGGAAAAGCGCTAGCTTGTTCGCGTGATGGCTCAACACCCTTTTTGCCAGCCTATTAGACAATCAGTCGGTGTAAGAGGCGGTATGGATCAGAGGTGTGGCTCTGTCCGTCGGCTCAGGCAATCCTGGAGAAAGGCGAACTTATAGGTACGCCATTGCTGTTCATTAAGGTGTACCGTTTGCATAAAATTTTTCAATTGTGGCCCGGTCGTCAGTTCTTCAGCCTGATAACAGGCCTGACCGATCGAGTATGCCTCTGCCTCATACCAGAAGCGGCTCAGCACGTTTTCCTGATATCGGAGGGCCTGTCTGTTCGAGAGAGCCTGCGAGATCTGTTGAGAGAGGTTATCGCATCTGTTCATAGTGCCCCCTTTCCGATGGTGTAAAATAATACATCTTGTTCTTACCTATGTTATCATTCTGCTTCTCGCCCTACAATGCATATTACAGTAATAACAAGCACCTTAGCTCTACGGCTAGAAAATTCGTTGTTGAGGTGCGCATAGATGTGAATCACAGATAGAGGCTTCTGGTGAATACCTGTGGAACTCATCCATATGTTTTCACCCCTCAATCAAACTATTGACGTGCTGCCCCTTCGATGCCTATACTGGCGGCATGAACGATGCAGAGATAGCCGTGCTGTACCAGGATCACCATACCCTTCTCATTAATAAACCTGCGCGCATAGTGATCCATCCAACTTATAAACATGCCGATGGGACGCTGTGGGACGCACTGCTAGCGTATATGGAGCGGCAGGAACCGGATAACTGGCAACCAGCAGAGCTAGCGGATGATCCGGCGTGGCAGCTGGCACCGCCCGCGATTCAGGAAATGTTGCGCGCGCAAAGGACCGAGCGGCAGTGGAAAGAGGATGGCCTGTTGCCGCGCCCCTGCCTGCTGCATCGCCTGGATAAAGATACTTCAGGCATTGTGGCCCTGGCGCGTACCGAGCGGGCGCGGCGCTTCCTGGTACGCCAATTCTATGAGCATACTATCGTGAAGCGCTACCTGGCTGTTGTGCAGCGCGGCGCTCCCGCCTGGACGCGACCGCGCGCGACGTTTATCCTCACACGGCAGCAGCCCGATGGCAGTACCCTCGACGCTCCTCTCCCGCTTTCATTCGTGACCGGAGATGACTTTCTGCTCGACGGACCCCTGCAACGCGACCCTGACGACCGACGCCGCTGTATTGTAGGACCGGATGGCCAGCAGGCGACCACGCGTGTACGTGTACTGGCGGTCGAGGAGGATTTTGCCCTGCTCGACGTGCGACCCATCACCGGGCGCACGCACCAGATCCGCGCCCATCTCGCCGCCGCCGGATATGCTATTGTGGGCGACCAGATGTACGCGCCGCCCGCCACACCTGGCACGCCGGAGGCCGCGTTGAGGCGTCAATTTCTCCACGCGTATAGTCTGACACTGCGTCTCTATCCTGACAATGATATGCATACATTTATAGCGCCGTTGGCAGATGATCTAGTCGCATGGCTGCAGCAGTGTCGTCCTCTCCTCTGGAAAACGGGTCTGGCAGCCATTTCCGCCTGAGCGGCGTCCTATTTTTCGCGAGAGGTACAGGATTATGCAAGCACAAAATTATCCACCCGATACTGGAGCGTACGCCGGATTGGGCGCGGACGAGAAAAAGAAGCGACTCGATGCCATGGTAAGGATCTGGCAGAGCGATACCGAACGCCGCATGGAACGCGAGGGCTACCGCGCCTTTATCAGCGCCCTGGGTCTTGATGAGTATCGCTACTCGGTCTCGCTGCGTTTCCCCGAGTGGGAGCGTTCAGCCGTGGTTGGACAGGTCGTGGCGCTGGGCCGCTCGCAGAGTGGCGCGCCCGAAGACCCGACCCTGCTGAGCATCTGGCGGCGCGATCCCTTATTGAAGAGCATGCCCGATTGGAAGCTTCATCTGCCCAACGAGACGGTCTTCAACCTCTCTGTGCGCCTCACGCCCGGCGGCCTGGGCGAGGGCAGCAAATGGGCCGTAGTGATGCCAAAAGAAATGATTCCGCGCTACAAACCTGGCTGGCCTACGCAGCAAGAGTGGGTTGCCTGGACGCGTTCATTCGATTGGCTCTCGGTCGCCGTCGGGTTTATACGCGAGCTGCTTGATACTAGAAGCCCATAAGTTATTCCATTCCTTAAGTATTGGCTTGTGGAGTGATCGCAGCCAGGTAAGCGTGAGAAACTTCACGATTAGAGCTTTATAGTCGCTGCTTTTTGTAATATCGTAAAGTATCCAATAGGCAGTTAGTCAACACGTTGATTGACAAACTGCTATTAATGTGGTGGCTTTCACGACAAGGTATGGTGTGTTCCGGCTAGATTTCCAGAGCGATCATACAACTCAACTCGAAGCGGCCCTTTGACCTTTTGGTCGCTCACAAACAGGACCAGACCATCCTGAACCATATCTTCGAGTAGCACCCCATTCTTAGAAATCAGGCGCACGCGTACTACATCTAAGCCATTGTCAAGAACGCGTCCTCCTGACCAGAACCCTTCTCTATCCCAACCGGCAGCCAGATTTGCCCAGGGATGACTACGTGTGGGAGAATGTTCGATTTCAGAAATGTTTCCTCCTCCCGCGAAGCGCCAATCACCTGATATAGTTTCCTGAGCACAGCAGAGCCAATGCTCCTGTTTACCACCTTCGTTTTCAAATATCGCTTCATGAAGTTGGCGACCAGGAATTTCCCTCTCCTGGAAAAAGCGAACCGTAGTTGGCTTTGCGCCAAGACCTCCTCCTCTACGTAATTCTCCCTGTGGCCGGGTGCTCTGCCCGCTTCCCGCAAGATGGTGTTTAGGTTGAAGAGCGCCGAGAGGACGACTCACATAGTCAGCAATGATTTGTTTCGGATCTTGCCTGGCCATCATAATTACTCCTACTCTCCTTTGTTCAAGGCTCAGCACTTAGCGCCAGTCGCTCAGTAGAGCCTGAGCTGCGTTATGTCCAGGAGCGCCCATCACGCCGCCGCCCGGATGGGTGCCGGAGCCGCACAGGTAGAGGCCCGTGATGGGTGTGCGGTAGCGGGCGCATTCGGGCGTGGGCCGCAGCGAGAAGAGCTGGTCGGGCGTGATCTCGCCGTGGAAAATATTGCCATTGGGCATGCCGTAGCGCTGCTCGATATCCACGGGGCTGAGCACCTGGCGGGCGATCACCGCGTCGGCGAAATTGGGGGCGAACTCGGTCAGTGTCGCGATGATACGGTCGGCCATCTCGTTTTTCACGTCTTCGGACCACGCGCGACCCTTGAGATGATAGGGCGCATACTGACAGAACATCGAGATCGTATGGCGACCCCTGGGCGCAACCGTGGGATCGGTGGCGGACTGCATGTACGCCTCGATATAGGGTTTGCGCGAAAGCTCGCCGCGTGCCGCATCCTCGTACGCCTCCTGCACCCAATCGGGCGTGGGACTGATCTCACACGAGCCAGAATGTTGCAAGGCAGGGGCTGTGCCAGGCAGGCAGGAGAAGCTGGGCAGTTCTTTTAGCGCAATATTAACTTTGATCACCGCGCTATCGGTCTTAAACTGCGAGATGCGCTTGAGGAAATCCTTATCCAGGTGTGCATCGGCGCAAAATTGCAGAAAGGTGCGTTTGGGATCGGCGTTAGAGAGGACCGCCCTGGCGCGTATCTCCTCGCCGCTCTCCAGGCGTACCCCTTCGGCGCGTCCATTGTGGACGAGCACGCGGGCGACGCGCTCGTTGGTGCGCACCATCACGCCCTGCGCCGCCGCCGAGGCCGCCAGGGCAAAGCTGATGCGCCCCATGCCGCCGCGCACGTAGCCCCACATGCCCTTCTCGCCGTTCACCTCACCAAACATATGGTGCCACATTACGTAAACTGAGCCGGGAGTTTTGGGGCCAATAAAAGTGCCAATAACGCCCTGGCCCGCAAAGGCGGCGCGCAGGTAGTCAGATTCGAAATAATCAGCAAGCATATCGTAGAGACTACCAAACATCAGGCGGCGATAGATCTCTTCATCCTCGCCCTTGAAGCGCGCCGCCAGATCGGCAACGGAAGGCGGCTCCTCAAGTAAAATAGGATTAAGAATTTCGGATGCGCGGTCGAAAAATTGTAGAAATTTGGGATATGCTTCAGCATCGTGAGGAGAGAGGCGGCGTATCTCCTCAATCGTTTTCTCTGTACTGGCGCGGAAGAAGAGATGATTTCCATCCTGAAATGGCACGAACATCTGTGGGTCTTTGACATAGGCGTCGAAGCCATAACGATGCAATTCTAGATCGCGGATAATTTCAGGGCGAAGTAAACTCACCACATAGGCGCAGGGTGAGATGGTAAAACCTGGAAATGGCTCTTCAAGCGTGCAGGCTCCTCCAACGCGATCTCGTTGCTCTAAGACCAGGACTTTCTTTCCAGCGCGAGCTAGATAGCCTGCTGCAACGAGGCCATTGTGTCCAGCACCGATGATAACCGCGTCGAGTTGTTCCGTCGCCATGATCCTGCCTTTCACGTTGTGTTTTCTAGCAATCATATCACACGGCGGCCCATTGGAAATAGCATGGGCCGCCGAAATGCTTTATATGTCGCTAGATGTTGGGGTGGGCGTCTCCGCAGGCTTCGGTGTGGCGCGCCGTGGATTGTTGCGTACGCGCCAGACGAACCAGATGATGAGCGCCGCCGGAACAAGGTAGAAACTGAAGGCGAGGAGCCAGATCAGGAAGTTGGCTATGCTTTGTGCGAATGCCAACGACGCCGCGAATGCATCGTGGAAGGCCTGTCCCGCGCTCCAGCCGGAAGGAGGAGGTGGCGGCGGTGCAGTCTCTATCGGTTGCAGCGAGACCGAGACTGTGTAGTATGCTACCTGGCTGCTCAGCTCGTTCAAATGAGCCTCGATACTCTCTATCTGACCCTCAACATCGGTCAACTTCTGTTCGATCGTCAACACGTCTTTCAGCGCCTGGGCATGACTGAGCAGATCTTGTACGCGCTGCTGCTCAACGCGCAGATTCTTCAGGCGCGACTGTGTATCGACATAATCGTTGGTAACATCCTGTACCGTCTCTGTAAAGGACTGAAGCTGCCCGCCCTCTTTAGGTGCGTAGTCGCGTAAGTAATTGTAGATCTGAGGATAGACCGAGGCCCGTACCGAGAAGTTCAGTGAGACGTTGTAAAGGTTATCCCCGGTCTGCTCGTAGTCCGCACCTGCTGTCGACGAATCTACATCGATGCTGGCGACCCACGCCTGTATAATGCTGGCGACTTTGCGCGTATCTTTCACATCCATGCTGACTTTAAGCGTCTTGATCAGGTATTGCGGTCCAATCGGCGTACCTTGCTGCTTTGTCGTATCAGGTACCTGCGCGCCTGCTGATGAACTAGTCGCGCCCTGAGCATTGCCAGAGGCTGCCTGCGAGTTTGCCATATGTGCAGGCGCATTCATAGCGGTTGAGCTGCTGCTGCCGGAGGCTGATGAGCCGCCGCAGCCAACCAGGAAGAGAAGAAATACAACAAGGCATCCTGACGACAGGATGTACTTCTTGCCATGTCTTAGAATAGGTAGCATAGTTTCACTCCTTAGAAAGATGTATGCGTGTAGAACAGGTGTCCAGATTTCGCCTTACAACGAAATAGCTATACGAGAAGGAAATTCCAGAAGCGCCCGTGTAGCACTTCCCCCTAATAACAAGACGTGCTGCTGTGTTGAATAGTTCCCATTCAATATTACGCAATTTTCTAACGTAAATTCTCATCAATCAATAAATGTCTGTACCTCTTCAGTTCCCTTTTCCTGGTTCCTCTCTGCTCCGTGCGCTCTATGGCTCGCGTGACACAGCGATTGCTTAACGATGGGGAACTCTGCGAAGTCCTGAACAGCCACGAACTCATCTGCAAAAATCGATTTTATGCCGCGTTGATCTTTGCAAAGTTGAGAGCCTGGTATAAGAGATCTTTTTATCATGATAGATAGATTTTCGCAGATAGATTTTCAAGGAGTGTGCTATGTTTTATACGCGAGTTGCGATAAAGGTTGGTGAAGCAGCCGAGTGGCGATGGCGATCGCCGATGTTTACGTCCCCTACTACATTATTCGAGTTCCTTAAGTGCTATAGCAAGTTGGCAAAGGGTCGGCTGCGTGTGTTCTTCGCCTCTTCGGGCGAACTATTACATGAGATGTTGCTGCGTGAGAACAGTGGCCGCGTCTCCAATTCTTTGACCGTGGAGCAGTTCTGGCAGCAAAGGGGGAGGATTAATAGGGTAGAGATAGTGCTCCTGGAGATGGAGCTGGCACTGAGCAGGAGCCGCCAACTGGTCGCCGCTGCGGTGGAACGCCCGGAATATGGACGTAGCACACGACCATTAGAACCACTGTCATTCGATACTCCGCTAGACGAGACGTACGACAGCGTATATACGTTTACGCTTCCAACCTCGATGCGAGAAACCCTGGCGTGGGCTACGTTGCTGGCGAAGGTGCAGCGTGGTGAATTAGCGCCGTAGTTTGCCGCTTTCTTGTCAGAAATGAAACCATGTGTTGAGCGCAGCAGCCTCAATGGCTAAGGCGTGAAAGACGCAAGAATGGGGGTATCCGTGCGCGGCAGAAGGGCGAACGCGGCACGCATGATCCGTGTTTGCAGCGCTACATCGTCGGGTTCTCCCAGCGGATGGCCGAGCGGGTAGGGCACGAACAGGGCACGCGGCGGCTGCGTCTTCTCCGTAATCTCCCGTAGCAGCGAGATGGAGACGGTCGTAATTCCTGCATACTCTATTGCGCGCTGAATCAGTCCCACGGACTGGTTGCACATGGGTCAGACTGGGGTGAGCAAGGCCACATCGACGCCATCCGCGGCGAGGCGGCGCGCAACTTCAGGCGCGCTCTCCCGCATCAGCTTGCGCGGGCCGACGATCGAGCCCATGAAGCTGTAGTGATGTGGTGCCAGAGCACCGATCTCGCCGCGAGCGCTCATCTCGCGCAAGCGATCGAGCGGCATTACCAGGTTGCGGTCGCGTAAAATGCCCGTCTGATCGAAGGACCAGCTACGATGATTCATCTCCAACTGCTGCGGAGAGATAGTAGCTGGAAACTCGCGAAACGAGCTATCTCCTCTCTTATTCGTCGTATCGAATGGCGGTTGAGCGGGCAGGCTCAGGCCCGCCGTCGTGATAATCGCCACCGTGCACTCCGTCAGCGGCCTGCGCAGGGGAGTGCACGCCGTGGAGGCGGGATCGTCCGGGCGCGGACCATACCTGCTGAAAGGGTAACTTTTGAGAAAGAGACGTTCAACAAGTTCGATATCATCAAAATGAGCCATTGTATTCCGAAGCACTCCTCAATTGTTTGCGTCTGATCCTTGAATATTAACGGTCTGCTCTATCCAATTTTAGCGCAAAAATGTTCGGGACGCCAATCTACATGGTATTTAAGAGCCAGCCACATCGACCATCAGTCCATCACCCGCAGGACAATCTTGCCGCGTGTGTGTCCTCGCGCTCCTTGCTCGTACGCCTGGCGCGCCTGGGACAGGGGAAGCACCGTCTCGATGATGGGCCGAAGCTGGCCCGCGTCGATCAAGCTGCCGATCTGGATGAGTTGATCCCGGTTGGGTTCGACCACAAACCAGAACGGGCGCACGTCATGCTCCTTCGCCTCTGCAAAAGAGGGGCGTGGGCTGACAACGGAGACCAGCGCCCCTCCTGGTTTTATAACCTGCCAGGAGCGCCGCAAGGTGTCGCTGCCAACCAGGTCGAAGACGAGATCGACATCACGGACGGCCTCCTCAAAGCGCGTGGTGGTATAGTCGATGATCTCGTCAGCTCCCAGTTCGCGCAGGAAGTCGCGATTGCGGGCCGAGGCGGTCGCGATGACATTGGCCCCAGTCCAGTGGGCCAGTTGGACGGCGAAGACGCCAACGCCCCCGGCTGCACCGTGGATCAGGACGGTTTGTCCCTCGACGAGATTAGCGTGCTCAAAGAGAGCCTGCCAGGCCGTCAGAGCGGTCAGCGGAACCGCCGCTGCCTGCACATGATCGATGGTGCGCGGCTTGGGAGCTAGTTCGCTGGGCAGGGCGATGGTATAGTCAGCCTCGGCACCGTCGCGATTAAAGGCAATGAGGGCATAGACCTCCGACCCCTTCGTAAGCGTGCTGACTCCAGGGCCAACCTCCTCTACTACTCCTGACAGGTCGTGTCCAGGGATGGGAAAAGGGCGTGGGCTGCCCGTTTGCGTCTGATAGGTCTCATCCCAGGTCAATTCGTTCGCGATAACACCCGCCGCGTAGGAACGCACCAGCACTTCGCCCGGACCTGGATGCGGTTGTGGTGCGTCCTCATACACGAGGTGATCTGCACCACCACGGTCATGGATACGGATTGCTTTCATGTTGTTGTCTCCCTTCTTTACAATTTGACCAGTTGGCCATGATGCTACCAGATCTGCCTTCTCCTGGTCTTTCTAAAGCTGTTGCGCGATGAAGGCGAGCGCGGTCTCGGCCACTTCATGCCACCCATTGTCAATGATGAGGGAGTGCCCGCGACCCGCTATTTCGCGCAATTCAGTGACACCAGGATTTTTTTTATGCAACTTGTAAGCTGCCTTCACGACCGCCAATGGGACCGTATGGTCTTTCTCACCCGCGATAAGCAAGAGCGGCCCACGCTCAGTGTTCCTGGTATTGATCTGGTCTTCCGTCCACGGGTTGAGGTTGGCGGCAGCGGCCTGGAAGAGCGGCGTGCCGGAACCGGGGACCGCATACGTATCATAGAGCTTGTGGGCTTCGTCTTCCTCCAGCTCATTGGCAAAGCCGTACTTGAACTGCTCGTAGGTCAGTGAGACGGCCCGGTGGTAGTTGGCGGGATTGCTCAGGACGGGCGCGCCGGATTTGAGTTCGGAGAGCGGTAGCGGCAGCACGCCGCGAAAGCCGGGTGCATCGATGGCGACCGTCACGGCAGATAAGCCCCTGTCGGCCAGTTGCTCCGAGATGAGACCGCCGAAGGAATGCCCAACAACGACGGGCTTCCTCTTGAGCTGGCCAATCACGTCACTGTAGTGATCCGTGACCTGCTTAATCCGCTTGCGGGCAAAGACCTCCGGGTCGTCATTCGCCTCTGCGACGCTCTGCGGGTCATCGGGCCAGCCCGGTGCGAGCGTGGTGTAGCCCTGCTCTTCAAACAGCGCGCGCCAGTTATCCCAACTGCTGGCAAGAAGCCAGAGGCCGTGTACGAATACGACTGGCTGCTTCCCCGCCGTGTTGGCGCGCTCAATCTCTTGCTGTTCATGCATCGTGAATACTGACATACTGTACTCCTTTGTGTGTGTTGGTTGGGTCAATCGGTGAGATTGTCCCGTTTCGTCTTCTCGTAAAGGAGTGGCATCTCCACTCCCATAATGGATCGGAACTCTCAGCAGGCTCAGGCGAGCCGCGCCGAGAATTCCTCGCGTAGCCAGGTCGTAGCAAGGGTGATCGCTCCACGCGCCGCCGCGCTACTGGACAGGGCATTCAACATGACAAAATCGTGGATAGTTCCCTGGAAACGCACCGCCATAACGCGGACCCCAGCCGCCCGCAGGTTGCTGGCGTAGGCCTCGCCCTCGTCACGCAACACGTCCGCTTCGGCGGTGATGACGAGCGCTGGCGGAAGCCCTTTCAGTTGCTCAATGCTGGCCCGTAGCGGCGATGCGGTGATCTCATTGCGCTCACCAGGGTTGGTGGTGTACTGATCCCAGAACCACATCATGGCGTCGCGGCGCAGGTGATGTCCCTCGGCGAACTGGTGATAAGATGCGGTGTCGAAGGCCGCGTCGGTCACCGGGTAGAACAGCAGTTGGAGCGCGATAACGGGTCCACCGCGCTCTCTGGCGAGCAGCGTTACCGCCGCCGTCATGTTTCCTCCCACGTTGTCACCAGCCACGGCAAGGCGCGTCGGGTCCATTCCATGCTCCTGCCCATGCTCAGCGACCCACTGGATCGTGGAGTAGCATTCCTCGATGGCCGTGGGGTATTTAGCTTCGGGCGAGAGAGGGTAATGCGGGAACACGACGGCGGCCTCGGCTCCGACCGCGAGTTCGCGTAGCAGCCGGTCATGCGTCTGGATGCTGCCAAACACCCAACCAGCCCCGTGGATGTACACGATGACGGGGAGTGGAGCCCGCGCGTGCTGAGGTCGCAGGATGTAAAGCGGAACCCGTCCACCTGGACCGTCGTCAATCGTGATCTCCTCGACAGCGACCGGCAGCCTGTCCACCTGGCTCGCCTGTGCCTCATCAAGGGCAAGCCGCCCCCTTTCAGGGCCAAGGGTGAATAGAAAGGGCGGCTTTGCCGCAGCCTCAGCGAACGCCTGGGCTTCGGGTTCTAACCGTATCCTGCTGGTCATCTGTCTTCCTCCTCGCTACAAGTTACAAGGAACGCCCATGAAGGGGTTACAACATTTTTAGCCCGCAGTATCCCCACGCTCCACAGCATCTGAGGAACGCGAGCCTTGCCAGGGCCAGCTTCCATTGATCTCCAACTCAAGCGACCAGCTGAGGAACGTACGGATGACAACGATCATTCCGAGCACGCCAATGGTCGCAAACGAGGGAGCGATAGCAACACTGCGAATAATGTCAGCGGCTACCAGCAGTTCTAACCCCAGCAGGATGGCCTTTCCCAGACCCCGACGAAGGTCACGATAGGCAGCAGAAGTATCTCCTCCCTGGAAAAGATACTTCACATACTTAGCGAATGTCAGGGCGGCACCGATGATGAGTGCTGCAATTCCTGCAAGTTCAATGCCTGTGCCAACCAGATCAGCTAACTGCTTCGAGTCCATAGCTTGCCTCCACGTAGATGTTCTGCTGCATAAAGCAGCACAGGAGCCTGCATTTATAGATCCAGCGCTTGGGCAAGCGAACCAGCGTAGTCTCCTTTTCAAGAGGTTGCGCGCTTAGACAGTGAGATGCGGTGAGCCGACGTATGGGAATGTTGTCAGCAAGTCCTGATGCGGCCCCACCTTGTCAGCCGTTACGGCTCCATTGGTGAGGACAGCGAGCTGGATGTCGATAATGTCGTCCGTCAACAATCGCCCATTGCGATAGCCAGCTGGACTGGAGTAATCGTAGTCCAGGATATCAGGGAGCAGGCTGAGAGCGGTCTGTTGCGCGTTCTCAGGGCTACGTCCAGCGGAGGCTAACAGAGCGGTAAACTTTTCGGCAAACAGTTCGCGGTCGCGTGTTGGCTCGATGCGATTAAACGTATCTTTGTCCCCATCTTTGGTAAAGACGACGTTGATAAGGGGACGGCCCATGCGGTCAATCTGGAAAAAGGGGTTGCCGTCTTTGGGGATCAAAACCCGCCCCCAGATGCCCACTTTGGGATTGTCTCCCAGCGCGCTATTGGGCAGTTCCAGCACCATACTGAAGACATTCTTGTCCAGAAAGGTATCTGCACCGGTAAAGTGCATGCCGTTTTTGAAGCCTTCCAGGTCAAAGAAAAAGGGATCGCTGCGTATTCCTGCAAAGAAGCGGTAGCCACCTGCCTCGGCAATGGAGATCTCTTCTCCAAAGGCCACGGGCACATCCTGGAAGAGAATGTCGCCCTCTTTGCCGTAGCCGCTGGCCTGCTCCCCGCTGGCACGCCGCACCGTCGCGCTTTGCACGCCATTTTCTTTGGCAGAGAACGTGAAACGATAGGCGATCTCAGCGATGGCATCGCCATTGGTATCTACTTTCAACTCATAGACCGCCTCCGCTGCGAACGAATCAGCGAATGTTGGCGCAACGGGGTTGACATCGAATACCAGAACGGATGTGTCGGCATCCCCTGGCTTCTGGAATGCATAGATATCACAAATGTCGACGCGGGCATCCATATTTGGTGGTTTCATACCAGGTGCATCTAAATGATCTGACATAACTCTCTCCTTTAACGAAGGTTCTCTTTGCCTTCCGCGTAAGCACACCCTGGTTGTCTGCTAGCATATCTGTTATCATGGAGGGTGAAGTCCATGGAAGGGCCTGGAGTCATTGCTCAGTTTGCCAGGTCCTTCTTATTTAGCGTGGACCCGCGTGGAGCGCATCCAATACTCGTAAGTATACGGGGAAGGCCAGGAGAAGTCAGTGTCCAGCACGTACCATCTCACGTTCCATCATGTCCCATCGTATGCGTTCCTGTATGGAGCTAACGCGAAAGGAACGCGCGTATGAAGCAGCCCCTCTATGGTGAGCGGGATTATGCCTTTAGTCAAGCCATGCTGAACCTGCGAACGACCACCGGTTTGACGCAAGCGAGCCTCGCCGAACTGTTGGACGTCTCGCGCAAAGCGATCAGCAGATGGGAGGCTGGCGACAGTTATCCCAAGGCAGAGCACCTCAAAGCGCTGCTGGCGTTCGCGGTCAAGCAACAGGTCTTTCCTGCCGGGCGCGAGGAAGAGGAGATCCGGGTCATCTGGCAAGCGGCTCGCCAGAAGATGCTTCTTGATGAAGTGTGGCTCGCCGCGCTATTGCCAACAGCGCAACCGGCTAAGGAGATCGAGAGCGCTGCCCAGGACCTTGCTCCCACGACGGATAGGACACGCGTGGATTGGGGGGACGCGCTCACTGTCGCGACGTTCTACGGGCGCGTGTGGGAACTGACCTTGCTGACCTCCTGGGTCATTGATGAGCGCTGCCGGGTGGTGAGCGTGCTCGGTCTGGGCGGCATTGGCAAGTCGGCGCTTGCCATCCGCTTGATGCATCAGGTAGCAGAGCGCTTCGAGGTGGTCATCTGGCGTTCCTTGCGCGATACTCCTGCCTGTGAAACGCTGCTGGATGAATGCCTTCAGGTGCTTGCCCCCCAGGTGCTCCAGAACGTGCCCGCGAGCCTCGAACGACGCCTGGACTTGCTGCTGGAGTGTATGCGTCATACTCGCGCCCTGCTGGTACTGGACAACCTGGATGTGCTCCTGGAGGAAAGGCAGGACATGGGCCATATGCGCCCCGGCTACGAGGGATACGCTCGCCTGCTGCGCCGCATGGCTGAGACCGATCATCAGAGCTGCCTGCTGCTAACCTCCCGCGAGAAACCGAGCGTTCTTGTGCCCCAGGAAGGCAACCGGGCACCGGTACGCGCCTTGCGCATCGCCCGCCTGGATGTTGACTCGTGCGAACGCTTGCTGGCAGAAAAGGAGATCACAGGTACCTCGCCTGAACAAGCGCGGCTGATCGAGGCGTATGCAGGCAATCCCCTGGCGCTCAATATCGTGGCCCAGACGATTGTGGAACTCTTTGCAGGCGAGATCGCTCCTTTCCTGGAGCAGGGCGAGGTCATCTTTGGTGGTGTGCGCGAGCTGCTAGACCAGCAGTTTACTCGCCTCTCTGCGATCGAGCAAACGGTGCTGTTATGGTTGGCGATTGTGCGCGAACCGGTGAGCATAGAACAACTGCTGGCCTTGCTGGGCACATCCCTACCGCGTGCTCAGGTGTTGGAAGCCATAGAGGCGCTACGCCGCCGCTCATTGATTGAGCGCGGACAACGCCCAGGAAGCTTCACCTTGCAATCGATCGTGCTGGAGTACGCGACGGCGCGGCTCATTGCGGAAACGAGCAACGAGATCGAGCACGGTCAACTGACGCGCCTGATCGAGCATGGGCTGGAACTGGCGACGGTCAAGGAATACGTCCGGCAGACCCAGCAGCGGCTCCTGGTGGCTCCGTTGCTCGCGCGCGTGCGGACGGTGTTCTCAGGGCGTATTGCTGTGGAGGAGCAGTTGCTCGCGCTACTGGACGAGTTACGCGCATGGGCCGACGATGCTCAGGGTTACGGACCTGCGAACCTGCTGGTCCTGCTGCGCGAGCAGCGCGGACAACTGCGCGACCTGAACCTGTCGCATCTCTCCATTAGGGGAGCGTATCTCCACGGAGTCGAGATGCAGGATGCCTCCCTTGCCGAGACCAGTCTGCATGAGGTGGTCTTGAACGAGGCATTTGATATCCCCTGGTCTGTGGCCATCAGTCACAATGGGCAGTACTGGGCTGTGGGCAGCAGGCGGGGAGAAGTACGCGTGTGGTACGAAGAAGGGAAGCTTCTGTACCAGGCATGGCAGGCACATACCGATACGGTGCGGGCTCTCACCTTCAGCCCGGATGGACGTATGCTGGCTACTGGGAGTTGGGATGGCAGCATCAAGCTGTGGGATCTCAAGAGCAGTACCTTACTCTGGACGGGCTGGTTTACCGATAATATCGAGTGCCTGGCCTTTGCCCCCGATGGACTCATGCTCGCCAGTGGTGGAGTTGATGCCACCGTCCAGCTCTGGGACGCTCATACAGGCGCACATCGTCAGACGCTCGCCGGTCAGAGTGGCCCGGTATTCGCGCTGGCCTGGAGTCCGGATGGGAGCTTGCTAGCCAGTGCGGGCGTCGATGAAGTCATTCGACTCTGGGAAATCACGGAGGCACAGCCAGAAACTTCCGCGCGGATACTCACGGGTCATACCAACTGGGTATTGGGACTGGCTTTTGCTCCCGATGGCACACAGTTGGCCAGTGGAAGCTGGGATGGCACTGTCAAAGTGTGGGACGTGGAAAGCCTGCGCGTGCGCCAGACGCTGACAGGGCATACAGACCGGGTGCGAGCGGTGGTCTGGAGTCCGGATGGGCACCTGCTGGCCAGTTGTGGTTTTGATCAGACGATCTGGCTCTGGGATGTCGATCAGAGCTGCTACCGGATGGGACTGCACGGGCATACCGCTGGTGTGTACGATCTCGCCTTCACGCCTGACAGCCGCAGTTTGTTCAGTGGCAGTGAAGATAGAACCTTACGCGTGTGGGACGTAGAGCGTGGGAGGTGTGTCCACATCATGCAGGGTTACTCAGTCTCACTCTACGACATTGCCTGGAGTCCGGATGGAACCCGGCTTGCCAGTGCAGGCTCCGATACCCTGGCGACCATCTGGAATGTGGAGGGACTGACGCCACCCAGACTGCTGAGGGGCCATCACTCTCTCGTGTATGGGGTAGCGTGGAGTCCGGATGGGGAGGTTCTAGCCAGTTGCGGATTGGATAGTGCCGTCCGTCTGTGGGACACGACCACGGGAGAAACCAGACAGATCTTGCAGGACCCTGACCACGCCAACACCCTCTTCTATGGCCTGGCGTGGAGTCCGGATGGGAAGCTTCTGGCCAGTGCGAGCTATCGGCAGGGGATACATGTGTGGGAGGTCACTACCGGCACCCGTCGCTGGGTAAGCCACGCACAGCCAACCAGGATCCGCCGTGTGGCGTGGAGTCCCGATGGAACACAATTGGCTAGTTGCGGCGATGATGGCAGCGTCTGCCTGTGGGAGGCCACCGATGGCCAGCTTCGAGCTTCGCTGCAGGGGCATCGTGGCATGGTGATGAGTGTGGCGTGGAGTCCGGATGGCACACAGTTGGCCAGTGGTGGCGGAGGTAGAGGCAATGGAGAACTCTTCATCTGGGATACGCGGAATGGCGAGCACCTGCAGAAATGGAACGAACCAGATGCAATTGTGGACGCGCTCACCTGGAATCCGACTGGAGAGGTGCTGCTCAGTGGCGGCAGCGATGGGAGTCTGTGCTGGTGGAATGTGCGGCACAGGCAGCGCCTGATGCTTCGGCAAGCGCATCAGGGCGCGGTCCAGTCACTGAGAACAAGTCCCGATGGCCGCAGGCTGGCCAGTTGTGGTGATGACAATATCATCCAGGTATGGCATCTCCAGAGCGGCGAACTCCTCCACACACTGCGGCGCGACCGCCTCTACGAGCGGCTCAATATCACCGGGATTCGGGGTCTCTCCGAAGCACAAAAGACGACGTTGCGCGCATTGGGGGCGTTCGAAGAAATCAGCGTTAGTGGATAAAGTTGGTACCAAATGGCCTCTTTGTTACATTGAAAGCCAGAGCACCGTTCTTCATATTATAATACGTTGTGCATCTTGTATTCTATAACAATATTAGTCATGGAGCTATTTTATGTCGCCAGTGTCCCCAACTGCTTGCCCCCCTCTATGTTTATCGTATAGCCGTATACTGTTAGTATGTTGTTTGCTTCTGGTTCTTGCCAGTTGTAGTAGTGCGACGAGTTCGCCCGCCACGCCGCGAGCCACTACCACGCCAGCAGCGGTCGGGCGACCCGCGAAGCCGAAGCCGAGCGAGAGCACTATACCGAACGAAGCCGCGCTACGCAAGCAATTAGACAAAGCACAGCACATCATGCAGGGCATGTCGCTGGAACAAAAGCTGGGGCAGTTGATCGTTGTAGAATATCTGGGCACAAGCTATACGGCGAGCGGCTTGCAGGAGATGATCGCGCAGCAATACGTCGGCGGCTTTATGTATCAGGCGAGCAACCATAATTTTGAAGCACCGTACAACACGGAGGCGAGCGTCAATGCGTTGTCTGCGCAGACCATGAAAGATGCGCGTATCCCATTGTTGATCGCGACGGATCAGGAGGGTGGGCTGGTTAATCGCTTGAGCGCCTTCCATGGCTATCTGCCGTCCGCGCAGCAGATGGCGGATAGCGGCGATCCAAATACCGCGCTGACCCAGGGAACGCAGGCGGCGAAGTGGTTATTGGATCTAGGCATCAATAGTGACCTGGCCCCGGTCGTCGATGTGCATACCGTGGACCCGCCAGTCCTGGAGACGCGTATGTTTGGCCGCAATCCGCAGACCGTCGCGACCTATGCTGGCGCGTTTCTTACTGGTCTCCAAAAGAATGGCGTTGCCGGTTGCCTCAAACACTTTCCCGGCCTTGGCGCGATCACTTCTGATCCACACGCGGGCCTGCCCACCGTCACACGCACCACGGCAGAGTTAAATGCAATCGATCTCGCGCCCTATAAGACCATGATCCCGCGCGACCAGCCAGCTATGATTATGTCGACGGATGTCCTGATGCCCGCGATCGACCCTCAGCTTCCGGCTGAACTCTCTCCAAAGGCGATTAATGGTGTACTACGCGGACAACTGGGATACGATGGCGTGGTGATTACCGACGGGCTCTACATGGCTGGCATCAGTGAACGCTGGTCGCTTAGCCAGGCGGCAGTGCTCTCGGTGATCGCGGGTGACGACCTGATCGAGGGTCCATTTACGCCCAGCCAGGTTGCAAGCGTCGTGACAGCCCTGGAACTTGCGATGCAGCAAGGAAAGATCAGCCTGGCGCGCATCGACCAATCAGTACAGCGTATCTTATTGATGAAGATGCAGTACGGAATAATCAAGTGAGCAGCCACATTTGCTGACAGGGTTGTTACGGTTCAAGTTGAGCATTCACGTGGATCGCAACGTTATTGCGCAACGCATTGGAGACCGGGCAGCCCTGTTCCGCCTTCTGGACGGCCTGCTGAAAGCTCGCATCGTCCAGTCCCGCTACCTTCGCACTCACATTCAACTGCATCTGCGCTATTTTAGGGCCACCCTCGCCCACCTCAAACGTACTCACCGCGCGCACGGTTAGCCGCTCAGGGGTGTGGCCGTCGCTGGAGAGCGTATTGGAGAGCGACATCGCGTAGCACCCAGCGTGCGCCGCCGCAATGAGCTCCTCGGGACTGGTCTTACCGTCCTCGCGCTCCGTGCGCGACGCCCATGTGATCTCTTGATTGGTGATGACCCCGCTGCCAACGTTCAGGTGCCCATGTCCTCTGGGTAAGTTCCCTTCCCAGATAACTTCGGCTCGTCTTTCGGCTTGCATAGTAAATCCTCCTTTTTTGATACGACATTCTAGAGAGCATGTCTCTTACTTATAGTGTTTGTTGTGGGATGTTGTGCGGGCAGTATCAAGCAAGCTGATACTCAGTCCGTATTCTGTGTCACATCTGAACACGTAGCAAGCATAGTATTGGTTACACTCTTTTGCTTCGCTCCGGCGAGATGGAACTTTGTTGCTATGGTGCGACCAATTATGCTTGCTGGTCGGTAGCTGCTGTGCGAGAGACCAGCGGGGTCTGCCCCGAGAAGAACTCTTGCGCCATGCTGTGATACGCCGGGCTGGGCGTCATCGTGAGGAGCATCACGGCATCCGTCTGCGCAATCGCGGTATGCTCCACGTTTGTTTCCAATTGGACAAGCATACCAGCTTGCATCTCCACGGAACTGCTCGCCGTGCTAAACAGGACTTTGCCGCGTAGCACCTGTACAAGCAACTGGCTGGATGTGTGATGTTTTTTTAACTCTTGCCCTTTACGGAAGGCGAAAAGCACCACGCGGGCTGTGTTGATATCAGAAAGTATCTGCACATATGGGCGCTCATCCTGAAATTGGGTGAGGGCGCGCAAGTCGAACACGATCATGCTGCCCGGCTCTACGTTTGTCTCTTCGTGTTTTTGTGGCTCTATGCTCTTGTTCATAATGTTTTTTGCTCCCTTTTGCATGTGGATTCTCTACTCCGGCTGTCCAGAGCCTCTTAACAGTTTACAGTATGAACGGAGCGGATGGCTGCGACTTTTATCGCATTGGTAGGGATGTTTCAATGTGTGAACTGGTGCAGTATAATCGGTACTGAGATATAGATTAATGAAAGTATTTTCAAGGAGGAACGCACTGTGCCACGTGCCATCGACTTTCACGTTCACCTGCCAACGACGGAGTTTATGCAGGTCACGCTCGGACCCTACGCGAAGGCCGCCGAGCGCTTCTTTCGCACCGAGGTCAAGCTGAAGGATATCGAGCAGATCGCCGCCGATTACGCGGAACTCGACATGCTCGGCGTCCTGCTGGCCTGGGACGCGGAGACCGCGACGGGCCTGCCTCCACTTGGCAACGACTATATTGCGCGCATCGTCGAACGCTACCCGCAACAGTTCATCGGCTTTGCCAGCGTCGATCCGCACAAAGGGAAGGCGGCGGTGAAGGAGATAGAGCGCGCCGTCAAAGACCTGGGGCTGGCCGGTGCCAAGTTCCATCCAGGCGTCCAGGCTTTCTACCCAAACGACCCGCAATTTTATCCTTTGATGGAGAAGATACAAGAGCTGGGCATTCCGGCCCTCTTCCATACCGGCACAAACGGCCTGGGGGCTGGCACGCCGGGCGGCATGGGCATCAAGATGGACTACACGCGTCCCATCTACCTGGACTCCCTGGCCGCTGACTTTCCCGCCCTGACGATCATCGGCGCGCACCCCTCCTGGCCCTGGCACGAGGAGATGATCGCCTCCATGCAGCACAAAACGAATATCTTCAACGACCTCTCCGGCTGGTCGCCGAAGTTCATTCCCGAAACATTGCTGCGCGAAGCCGCGACACGTTTGCAGGATCGCTTCCTGTTCGGCTCGGACTATCCCTTCATCACACCGCAACGCTGGCTAAAGGATTTTGAGGCAGTCAAGATCGAGTTCAAGCCCGAGGTGCGCGAGAAGCTGATGTGGCGCAACGGTCAGCGGCTGCTGGCGCATACCAGCGTCGCGCAGATGACCTTTTCGTCATAGCAAACGAAACGAGCGCAACTGCTAGCTTCTTTGCCAGGTCGCGCTCGTGATAGCTCTCAAAGCAACGGAACTTATTTGAGTTCTTGCACTGTGATCGTGACGTTACCGTCCGTTTCGTTATCCAGGTAAACATTGCCTCCCTGGTGCTCCTGCGTGCTACCGGAGGTAACGCCCGCTTTACAGATGGTATTAAATGCCATAGGATCAAGCGAGGTGCCATCAGCATTGTACACTGCCACGATGACGTTATATTCTCCCAGGCCGTCTGATGCTGGATTGCACGTCCACTGCATTTTCCATTCATTGGCTACAGTGAAGTTCTCAGTCTTCATCGGGCCATTGGCGGTAAAAGTATGCGTCGTGACCCATTGGGATTGCGTGGTAGGCGCGCTGGTAGGCGTCACCTGCGTGGAATCTTCTGTTGCAGGCGTGGGCTGAATGATCTGGGCAGGAGTGGTCGGAGCGCTGGTTGGTATTGCCTGAGCGGAATTTTCTGTTGCGGGCGTAGGCTGGGTTGTCGCTTCTGATTGTACTACGACCGTCGGGGGTGTGGCCTGGCCTATGTAGTTGCCTGTCCCGTAGCCGATCATGAGCGCGGCGATGATCGCGGCAATCCAGGGCCAGTTGCGCAGGAGAGGATGTAGTCCTCGTTTCTCGGTTGGATACGCTGGCGGCGGTGGAGGTAATTTGCTCTGCTCGGGAGAGTAGTGCTGTTCTCGCTGTAATGGTTCATAGTATGTACTGCCCTGTAGGATAGGGCCTGGACGTGTTGGAGGAAGCTGGCTGCTCATATGGCATCATCCTTTCTCTATGTTGTGTGACGCTTCTCTCTGTTCTACAAGGTGATATCGGCTGAATTGCTAAAACGAATAGGCAGAGAGAAGCTGAGATGAAATGCTTGTATCCATCTGGGGGATAATTATGTGTTCCCGTTGACACAACTTCACATAAGTTTCTATACTGATAGCTGAGCAGCATACGTTGGCATGAGCAATCGAATAAATTTAAGAGGGGTCTAGATTATGTCGTTTACGCAGGATGAACTGCAATCCTTCAATACTATTTTGGAGCAGAAGCTCTCGATTCATCGCCGGGAGATGGAGCGTTCTTTTGACCAACGTATACATGTGCTCAGACGCGAGTTCGAGCAACGTCTCGTCGCTGTCCAGCAGGACCTGCTGCGCCGCCTGCCCGCTCGTCTTTCAGATCAACGGGATAAATTGAAGAATACATTTATACAGCGACTCGAAGGTCAGCAGGAGCACATTACGGAAGCGATGAACCAGGAGATCGAGCAACTACAGCAGCAACAACAGCAGGCGTTCGAAACCACCATCGAGCGTGCACTGGCCGCGCAGTTATTGGCGATCGAGCAATTGATCAATCAGCGCCTGCCTCTGCAACCTGCGGAGCTGCCACAGGCATACGCGGGAGCAGAGCAGGCAGACATCGACGCCATCGAGGTCCAGACCGAAGTATCGTGGGAAGACCTGGTAGAAGTGATCGATCGATCGATCGGCGAACGGCTCGCCGGGTTTGAAGAAGCCATCCAGACGATAGTCAAGCATACTGAGCATTATCTGTTGGCGCAATTGCATCTTCTGCGCAATGACCTGACGCAGGGGAGACAGAACTATACGGGAAACATCACAAACATACAGGAAGTATTTACGAGTATAGAGCAACTTGAACGTATCATCGAATCGATGCAGGTCGCGATGACGGCCAATCACGCTCTTCTCTCCAATCGTCTGTATCATCACCAGCAAATGCCTCTTGAGCGCGCTCATACAGGTGCGCCAGCCCCAGACTCCAACAATCAACAGAGCGAGAGTGCAAACAACCAGCTGCCTCAACCGCAAGAGCAGGAAGTCGAGTAGAGACGCGCTCCTGCTCATTCTAGAAAGAGATGGGGGAAGCATGACAATGAAGGGAAAAGGATAGTTTTATGCAACAGCAATCACAGCAGTGGGAGTATTGCCAGCTCAGCCTCTACACTTCCGAGCGCAACGAATGCACTATCTGCTTCTTTAATCCAATGCAGACGCAGCGCTTCACCATTCAGCCAGAAGCGTGGGAACAGGCGCTTGCACAGCTCGGCCTCGATCGCTGGGAAGTGATTAGCGCGGAGCGAGGCGTATTTTTCTTCAAGCGCGCATTACCATAAGTGAATATTTCTATTTTTAAGATCCACTATGAAATTTATGACCTTATTTCGTATTGCTCGTCGCGCCTTCCAGGCTTGTTAAGGGGGCTGTGAGGGCAGACAGGGCATTGACAACATATCAGAGAATATGGTAAAAATTTGACACTCCTCCGTGCATAACGGGTGAGGAAAAAGAACGAGGGTAGACATCTGTAGAGCTGTATGGGCAACCATACGGGGGGATTTTGTCTTACCCGCGTAATTGCATGCGCGCAACTGCAAAATAGAGAAGACTACCAGTAGCCCCCTGAGCGGAGCCTACTGGTTTTTGTGCTGGGCAAACCAGGGGAGACAATGCTATGCTGCGCTTCTATATCGAGGTGGCGCGTACAGCTTTCCGCCGTCAGCTCATCTATCGCTGGGCGAATCTGGCTGGTCTGCTGACAAATGCCTTCTTCGGTGCTGTCTTCAGTTACGTCATCATCGCGCTCTACCACGCGCGTCCCGTCGTCGCTGGCTACAATGTCAACGATACACTGAGCTATACCTGGCTGGTCCAGGCCATGATTATGGTGGTGCTGCCGTTTAGCTGGTGGGATCTGATGCAGACGATCCGTACAGGCGAGGTCGTTACGGATCTGAGCAAGCCCTGCGACTTCTACTGGTACTGGTTCAGTCGCGAGATCGGGCGCGACGCCTACTATTTGCTCTTTCGCGCTATACCGACATACGCTATAGGCATGCTGTTCTTCGGGGTCGGCCTGACGAGCGAGTGGCGCTCCTGGCTGGCCTATGCATTGGCGTTGGCGTTGGGTGCAATGTTAGGGATCGCTTATCGCTTTCTGTATAATGTTATTGCCTTCTGGATTATCGAGGCGCGGGCGGTCGTGACGCTGGCGGGGACAATCGCACTCTTCTTCACCGGCTCCTATATCCCGCTTCCGTTCTTTCCGGGGTGGCTGCACGCGATCGCCGTGTGGTTGCCCTTTAAT
>JALYTQ010000241.1 GCA_030854195.1 Chloroflexota bacterium | reverse complement strand
TAGTGAGAGGTTTTTGATAGATGGCGAGTCAAGCACCCGGCACCAGATCGCGCTACCGGTTGCGCGAGCTGACGTTATTATTGCTCCCCTTTCTTATTATGCTCATAGCGATGACGCAGTTACTACAAACGGGTCCGAGTGTAGATCGCACGGCACAGATTACGCCAAAAGTCCTGCCAGCGCTGCAGGATATCACGCCTGTCTTCGGCGTGATCGGAGCTCTGCTGATTGCCAATATCGTCTTGAGCATCTTCTTTCGCAAAGCCGATCAATTCTTATTGCCACTGGTCGGTATGCTCAGTGGCATTGGGGTGTTGATGGCTACGCGCCTCGGCCCGAACATAGCCGCATATCGGCCCCACGCGGCGAGCGCGGCAACCTATGGACCCAAGCAGTTGCTATGGGTGGTATTGGGTCTGACACTTTGTCTTTCCACCGTTTTCATACTGCGCAATACTAACTGGCTCGAACGCTACAAGTATACGTGGATCGCGGTAGGCTTCCTCGTGCTCTTACCTAGCATGATTGAGGGTATTAGAACGCTGCATAGTGGCGCGCCGACGCACGATACTCTGGGTGTAGGCCCGTTTCAACTGCAGCCGTCAGAGCTGTTGAAAATCACGATCGTGATCTTCTTCGCCGCCTATCTCAGCGAGAATCGCGATATCTTTACACAGGGCTATATGCGCCTGGGGCGCTTACGGCTCCCACCATTGCGCCAGCTGGGACCGCTCATCATGATGCTGGGCTTCTCGCTGGTCATCTTCCTGGTAGTGCGCGAGCTGGGTCTCGCCTTGCTTATCTATGGCCTGTTCCTCTCCATGATGTACCTGGGGAGCGGCAAGATGTCGTATGTGCTCGTTAGCATGGGACTCTTCGCCGTCCTCGCTTTGATTAGCTATGCTTTGTTTGGCTATGTACGGGCACGCTTTGCCGTTGTCGGCTTCGATATCATAAACTGGCAGAAATGGACGGCGGCACAAACCTATTTCGCGCAAAACCAGGGCGCGCAGGTTGTGCAGGGAATAATTGCGCTCTCCAGCGGTGGCATTCTGGGTTCAGGACTCGGCCTGGGTCATCCGGTACTGGTGCAGGTCGTAGAGTCGGATATGATTTTCACGGCGCTGGGCGAAGAGCTTGGCCTGGCGGGCCTGTTCGCCATCCTCGGCCTCTACCTGCTTATTGTCTACCGGGGCTATCGCATCGCCATTGAGGCCACCAATCCATTCAATCAACTGCTGGCAGCGGGATTGACCTCCATCTTCGCTATTCAGACGTTGATTATCTGCGCCGGAAATATGAAGTTCTTCCCTCTGACGGGTATTCCGCTCCCGTTCCTGAGTTACGGTGGTAGCTCCATTTTCGCCAACTATATTATCATCGGGATACTGCTGCGCATCTCATACAACAACGCTGTGGAGCGCGACGGGACAACCTGAGACTTACGACGTGGTCATCATACGATTACATTGCAGCTTGTCTCTTAGGAGTATAGGTGTTATACTGCACAAGAAGTAAGTATTCAGATACCCTTCCAATCAGTAGGGAGGTTTATGGGCCAGTATCAACAATGGTTATATCACCGCGAAGTTGAGCAACAGCTGCAAACGCGACTAGAGCAGATCCTGCAGGAGATGCAAAATTTGCAGGAGCAAGCAGCGCAGTTGGAGGATGGCGTTGCTTGTGCCGCCAACCCCATCCTGCAAGCGATTGCGCTGCAACAAAGCTTTGGCGCTTTATTTGCGTCCAAACAAGCCGCTGAGAGCCAGGTTATGCCTTCTACCCCGCATCCTGAAGTAACTCTCGTGCCAGAGGACATGGCGGCCTTCATTGACATGCACGCGCCGACCACTCCACGGCTGCACGCCCCCAGGCTCGTGCCCCAGAGCGAGGAAAAAGCACCGTCAGAGCAGGAAGTGCAAGCAGATGATCGTATGGACTACTCGATTCAGCGCTGGCGCGAACGCTGGGGCAGGCAGACGGCAACCGTCCCGCAGTCGACAACAGATCAGCAGGAGCGACGAGAGGATTCAGAAGAATGAGCGGAAATAGCGGTATAGAGAGCATCCAGCAACTCCCCCCTTTGCCCGAGCATGTGAGCACTATTTTTGCCCGGCTCGACGCAGCAGACGTTGAGCAATTTTACAAAAGTTACCATCTCTGGTCGCTACAGCAACGCATTGAGATCCTTCGAATAGAGGCGGCAGCCTTACAACAGGCCATTGTCGAGAACGGCAGGCTCCAGCAACAGGTACGTCCATCCGCTATCGCGCTCGCCAGCCTGGCACAGTTCCAGGCCAGCGGCGTCAACGACACCGATCTGCTCGATAGAATGCTTGAACGCGGCGAAGAGTGGCTTGACCATACCATACAACTGCTCAGGCATTGCGAAGAGCTTGACGTGATCGGCGGCAACTACACCCAGTGGTGCGAGAACGCGCTTGAAGGTGCCTACGAATGGATCGAGTCGATGAACGAGAGCGCAGACGAGACTGCGCCGGGAGATGCCCAACCGAAAGACGAGACTACGCCGACAGATGCCCAACCGAAAGCGGATATAGCGACCGAGGAGCAGCTCTTACAAAAGTTGATGAGCGGGGATGAGCAGGCCGAGAAGCTGCCAGCCGCCGACCGCCAGGGCGAGGAGCCGCTAGCGGTCGCTGAAAACGCGCCAGTTGCTATCCTGGAAGATGAGTCGGCAGACCCCACAGCCAGCGAGGACGAGAATTCACCAACGATGAAGAGGCCAGCCCTGGCAGGCGTAGAGACAGCCGACGCCACGCCGCAAGCACAGCCCTCCGTGCCCCAGGTGCGAAGAAAAGGCTCCCGGCATCTCCTGGGTAAATTTCTCGCGAGTTTCTGGCACAACTGAAACTGAGCATTTCAATTCCTGGGCGGATTAAACATGCCGGGCATCTGGAGGATGGACGCGCCCGGTGGGAAAGTCATCGTATTTGGCTTGTTCGCCTGCTCTTGCTCCTTTACCTGCTGCTCCAACTGGGCGACGCGCTGGCGTAACGAGCCTATCTCGCGCTTATCGTTCCGTGCCGAGAAAAACGCTACCAGATAAAGCAAGAGTGCTCCCAACAGAAAAAAGAGCAGCAGCAGTAAGCCTAATGGGAGGGCAGGTGCCTGCCACGTAAATAGCACCAGATGGACCATTGTGAAGAGATTCCCGAGCGTGATAAGCGTCAAGATCCCTCCTACGAGCACAAATACAAACAGTATCAGGTAGAACATCGGCGGCTCCTCAAAAAGAATAGAGAGTTAGACTCGCATTTTTATTGGGCAAACGTATGGTAGAGCTTCTCTTTATGCGAATTTAATGTTCAGAGTATAATCAGTCTGCCGCGTAAATGCAAAAAAATAACCCATCTATCCCTACAGGGCTATTCAGACGCTGCCTATCCCTTTAAATTCATTGACGACGAGTGCAATGAGGCTTATACTGAGTGGAGCATATGGAGGTTGGAGAACCGTGTTATTCGAAGAGTACGCCAAAGAAAATCCTGTCCATAGTCCGGTACGCAGCCAGTACCTACAGATCAAGCAGCAGAATCCCGACGCCATCCTCTTCTTTCGCATGGGCGATTTCTACGAGATGTTCGACGACGACGCGGAGATCGTGGCACGCGAACTAGAGATCGCGCTCACCCGGCGCGACTTCGGACGCGGCGAGAAATCACCGATGGCAGGCATTCCACATCATGCCGCCGATGGCTATGTCGCGCGCCTGGTTAGCAAGGGCTACCGCGTCGCTATCTGCGAGCAGATGAGCGATCCCGCGCTCTCGAAAGGACTGGTGGAGCGCGGCGTCATTCGCGTCGTCACGCCAGGGACGGTTATCGATCCTACGATGCTGGCGGCCAAACGCAATAATTTTCTCGCCGCCGTCGTCTTGGGGCGCGGCGCGTTGGGCATAGCCTATATCGACATTACCACCGGCGAGTTCGCGGTGACACAGATCAGCACGCCCGAACCGGAGCTGGCTCTGCAACAGGAGATCGCGCGCGTCGGTCCAGCCGAGGTGCTCGTCGAGGCGCACTATAACCGCCTGAACAGCCGCAAGAAACGCTGGTTGGCCGCTGTAATGAGCGAGAAACAGGTCACGAAATTGGGCAGCAACGGCAACGCCAACGCCGATATCCCCGAGATCGACGAGGACAACGAAGAGGACGACTTTGCTCCACTCGCCCGCCTGCTGAACGGGCTCGCGGGACACGTCACTCCCTACGACACGCGCTACTTCTCCGAGGACGATGCGCGTCACCGCCTGCTCACCCAGTTCAATGTGGCATCGCTGGAAGGCTTCGGCTGCGCGCAACTTCCCCTGGCGATCCGCGCCGCTGGAGCGGTTCTGGCCTATGTGCAGGAGACGCAGAAGGGTCTGTTGCAACAACTGGGCGCGCTCGAAACCTACTACGTCGATGGCTATATGACGCTTGATCCTTACACGCGGCGCAACCTCGAACTCTTCGAGACCGGGCGCAGCGGGAGCAGCAAGGGATCCCTGCTTTGGGTGCTCGATAAGACGCGCAGCCCGATGGGCGGTCGCCTGCTACGGCGCTGGCTGAGTCAGCCGCTCCTCGACATCGAGCATCTCCAGCAGCGCCAGCAGACAATCGGCGAGCTGCTCAACGACTCCCTGCTCCAAGCACGCCTCGCCGAGGGACTGAAGAAGGCTGGCGATGTCGAGCGACTGATCAACCGCGTGCGGCAGCGCATCGCCTCGCCGCGCGACCTCGTCGCGCTCGCCAACGGCTTGCGCGCAGCCGCCGAGATCCGCTCCTGCCTTGACGAGGACGCCGCTGGAACCCTGAGCGGACTGGCACGCATCATGCACAGGCTGGCCGAGAATGAGGATATCATCACGCTGATCGAGCGTGCCATCGTTGAGGAGCCACCCCTCAGCCTCTCCGAGGGCGGCATTATTCGTCCCGGTTTCAGCGCCGAACTTGACCAGGTGAAAGACATCTCGCAGAACGGGCGCAAATGGTTGGCGGAGATGGAGCAACGCGAACGCAGGCGTACCGGCATCTCAACGCTCAAGGTTGGCTACAACAGGGCCACCGGCTATTATATCGAGGTCTCAAATGGACAGCTCAGCCGCGTTCCCCAGGATTACATACGCCGTCAGACCCTCGCCAACTGCGAGCGCTACATCACCTCCGATCTGAAAGAGTATGAGAGCACGATTCTCAACGCCCAGGAGCGCATCAACAAACTGGAGAGCGAGTTCTTCGCACAGTTGCGCGCCGACATCGCCGTACACGCCTCCGAGCGCATCGTCGATACTGCCCACGCGCTGGCCGAGATCGATGTCTATCTTAGCCTGGCCGAGGTCGCGGCGCGCTACAACTACTGTCGACCGCAGCTCAGTAACGGCGACAGCATCCATATCGTCGCCGGACGCCATCCCGTCGTCGAGCAGGCGCAGACCGACACGCCGTTCATTCCCAACGACGCCAACCTCTCGAATACCGAAGCGCAGATCCTTATCATCACTGGTCCCAATATGGCCGGTAAATCAACCTACCTGCGCCAGGTCGCGTTGATCACCCTGATGGCACAGATCGGCAGCTATGTGCCAGCGGAGGCCGCCAGCATTGGCCTCGTCGACCGCATCTTTACGCGCATTGGAGCACAGGATGACCTGGCGACCGGGCAGAGCACGTTCATGGTTGAGATGGTCGAGACGGCGAATATCCTGCACCACGCTACGCCACGCAGCCTGATCATTCTCGACGAGATCGGGCGCGGCACCAGCACCTACGATGGGTTGGCGATCGCGCGCGCCGTCGTCGAATATTTGCACAACAACAAACGCTGCGGCGCGCGCACGCTCTTCGCCACCCATTATCACGAGCTCGTCGAAGTCGCGCAACTGCTGCCGCGCATCCGCTGTCTGAACGTCGCGGTCACAGAGGAGAACGGCAATGTCGTCTTCCTGCGCAAGATCGTACCGGGCGGGGCTGACCGCAGCTATGGCGTTCACGTGGCGCAGCTCGCGGGCATACCGCGCCCGGTCATTCACCGCGCCGAGGAGATATTGGAGGAACTGGAACACAAGGGAGACGCCAAAACACGGCGCAAGGCTATGCGCGATATGACAATGCCCGCCGCGTGGCAGATGACCCTGCTCGCCGCTGAGGCGCATCCATTGATCGAAGAATTAAAAACCCTTGCCATCGACGAACTCACGCCGATCGAAGCGATCAGCAAGCTCTATGAGCTACAGCAAAAGGCGAAGCGGGAACCGTAACGCGGCGCAATAAAAGCGCGCCCTTGCGTGTTGTAACAAGTAGGGAACGTTCGTGTACAGTGTACATTATCATGGCTATATACAACAGGGACATCCTGGCGAGTAACGCAGTCCAACACATTTACGTGCTGTATATAGAAACAAAGTTGCATCAAGTGAACATATTTAATCGTGTAACCAGTAGGCTAGATGAGGTATCGACCGAAGGACAAAACATAACACCCTGTAAAAAAGGTACAATGTAGAGAAGATACTAGGGGTACAAGTAAGCACCCAGTTTAAAGGAGAACTATCTCATGACCAATCCAATACTGCAATTACAGCAACAGGGACAGAGCGTCTGGTACGACAATATCGATCGTTCGCAGCTCGCTTCTGGCGAGTTTAAGCGTTTGCTGGACGAGAACGGCATTCTCGGCGTCACGGCAAACCCGACTATCTTTGAAAAGTCGATCAGCCATGGGCACGCCTACGACGAGCAGATTTCGCAGCTCATCAGCGAAGGTAAGGGTACCAATGAGATCTACGAGGCCGTGATTATCCAGGACATTCGCACCGTCGCGGACCTGCTGCGCCCCATCTACGATCGTAGCGATGGCAAGGACGGCTACGTCAGCCTCGAAGTTTCGCCCGAGCTGGCGCACGATACGGAGGGTACCGTCAAAGAGGCAGCGCGCTTCTGGAACATGGTCGAGCGTCCCAACCTGATGATTAAGATTCCGGCCACGCCAGAAGGCATTCCCGCCATCTACGAGACACTGCGCAACGGCATCAACGTCAACATTACGCTCATCTTCTCGCTTGATAGCTATCGCGCTGTCACCGATGCCTTCCTGCGCGCCCTGGAGGAGCGCAACGCTGAGGGCAACGATGTCAGCAAGATGGGCTCGGTCGCCAGCTTCTTTGTTAGCCGCGTCGACACGCTCGTCGACAAGCTACTTGAAGATAAGGTTAAGGCAAGCAGCGATCCAGCCGAACAGCAACATTTGAAATCGCTGGAGGGCAAGGCCGCTATCGCCAATGCGCGCCTCGTCTACCAGGAGTTCAAGCGCATCTTCAACACACCACGCTTTGAGTCACTCAAGCATGTCGGTGTGAATGTGCAGCGACCACTGTGGGCGAGCACCAGCACCAAGAATCCGGCCTACCGCGACGTGCTCTACGCGGAAGAGCTGATCGGACCAGACACGGTCGACACCATGCCACTGGAGACGATTGAGAACTTCAGCGACCATGGGCAGGTACGCAACACGGTCGAGGATGATATCGCGGGCGCGCACAGCATCTTCGATGAGTTGGAGAAGGTCGGCATTCATTACGACCAGGTGACGCAGCAACTGCTGGATGAGGGCGTACAGAAGTTCGCGGACTCCTTCCATCAATTGTTCGCGGGCATCGATGGCAAGAAGAATGCTATCAAAGAGGGTCAGACGACGCACTAACAGCGCTGCCAGGCCTGACGCCTGGCTTACCCTGGTGCAAGCTGACCTTTCATAAAGATTGGAGTGGTGGGGG
>JALYTQ010000031.1 GCA_030854195.1 Chloroflexota bacterium | reverse complement strand
CCCCTGTGCCGATGGATGTGGTCTGGATCCGTGAACCGCGCTATGCGCATAAAGGCAGTGGGACTCAGGCGGCTGGCTCTAAGAAGGCCAAGACCAAGCCTGGAACCATTTAGTTGGAGTAGGTGGGTGAGGCCAGCCCCCTCCCTACTAGATCGTGTTTACTGATCGCCTATGGGCGCGTGCTATCGGATGGCTCTTGCTCCGCGGTGGGATGCAGGGCGCGCCAGACGGCGGACCCTGCAATGCCCAACGTGACCACGGCTATGAACAGGTCCACATTATTGTGGCTGAAGGTAAAGGTAACGAACCAGTAGACGCTGAGTCCCACGCAGAGCAGCGCTCCCAGGTACCAGTACCATTTATTGGCGTACAATTGTTTCATAACAAATCTTTCTCAGCCTGTTGCGCTCAGGCTCCCTTAGAGCGTGATGACCTGATCGGGCGGATTGCCGGAGAGCGCGCCATAGAGATCGGGGAAGCAGCCCACATGCACGCCCTCGACGGTGCCAACAGCACGATAGCCGCCGTTCTCGTCAGAAACCGCCAACCCGCGCTCGTTGGCGCACTGGTCGCACAGCATCAGCAGGATGCCCTGTTCGGCGGCGACCTTGCTCAGGCGCTCGCCGAGCGGATCGCCCTTGCGCAGCGCGTACGTATTATCGTCAAAAAAGAACATGCCCACCACTTCGGCTCCGTGGCGCTTCTCCTCCAATTGTGGCAGTATCATCTTCCCTAGTTTGTAGCTCACCGTGTGCCCGGTCGTACTAAAAATATAAGCAACCTTCAACGTATGTTGGTCCTTTCGTCGATTTGAGAGAGTCATAGTAATTGAAGAATCCCCGAATGTAGCGCTCGCTTTCCGTCCAATCACACATTTTCTGAACTTCTTACCGCTTTCTACAATCAAAGTATCTTCTTCTCTTTATAACGATACCCAGAATACGGTCTGTTTGTCAAGGAGCCCCATCCCTACTGTAACGGGCTTGCCGCTAGCCTGCCAGCGTGGCGACCAGCAGCGCCTTGGTGGTGTGCATGCGGTTCTCGGACTGGTCGAAGACGATGGAGGCGGGGGACTCGAAGACCTCGTCGGTGACTTCCAGGCCATCCAGACCATATTGCTCGTAGAGCTGCTTGCCTACGTTCGTCTCCGTGTTGTGGAGCGCGGGCAGACAGTGCATAAACTTCGTCTCGGGATTGCCCGTCTTCGCCATGAGTTCAGCGGTCACGCGGTAGGGCTGCATGAGTTTGATGCGCTCGCTCCACAGATCGAACAGTTCGCCCATCGAGACCCAGACATCGGTGTAGAGCACGTCGCATCCCTTGACCGCTGCATCGACATCTTCAGTCAGCGTCACACGCGCTCCACTGGCCTGAGCGACCGCGCACACCTGGTCTACCCGTTCCTGTCCCGGCCACGTCTGCTGAGGGCCAGCCAGGCGGACATCCATACCCATAATGGCCGCGCCTATGAGCAGCGAATCGCCCATGTTATGGCCAACATCGCCGAGGAAGCAGAACGCGGTCTGGGAAAGAGATTTGTGCAGGTGTTCGCGCATCGTGAGGAAGTCGGCCAACACCTGCGTCGGGTGGCCCTCGTTGGTCAGCCCATTCCACACCGGAACGCCGGAGTAGCGCGCCAGTTCCTCGACCTGCGTCTGCTTGAGTCCACGAAACGCAATGCCGTTATAGAGGCGACCCAGCACGCGCGCCGTGTCTTTGATCGATTCGGTCGAACCCATATGCGAGCCGCTGGCACCAATATAGGTCACATGCGCGCCCTGATCGGAGGCCGCGACCTCGAAGGCGTTGCGGGTGCGCGTCGAGTCCTTCTCAAAAATAAGTACGATCTGCTTGCCTTTGAGCTGTGGGTTCTCGGCTCCGGCGTACTTCGCCGCCTTCAACTCGGCGGCAAGGTCCAGCAGGTAGCCGATCTCCTCCTGCGTGTGGTCATCCAGTTTCAAAAAGTGTCTGTTCTTCAGCACGGGCTTGTTTCCTTCCAATGTCAGGATAGGGTAGAGTTTACCGTACTCTCGCCTGCTTTGCAATCCCCGCGCTTCTGCTAATTGGATGACCTGAGCCGCTCTTCTTCTAAAAGTCACTTTCAAGTAGTGGAAAAGCCTGAAAGGATACGCTACTTTTCCAGGGGCGTTGTTAATTCTAGTTGGATGCCGTCGGGATCACTGAAACTAAGAATAGTGATGCCGAAGCCTGGCAGATCCGTTATCTCTCCATGCTCAATGCCGTGCTCCTTGAAAAGAGCGGCTGCTTTGTCGAGTTCGGCGCGATTCGCAACGCCAAAGCTCAGGTGATCGAGTCCAACGCGATTGCAACTGAAACGATCATCTGGAATGGCCTGATTCATATCCATTGGAAGTGCTACGCCCAGGAGCATATTGCCATTGCTGAGCACGAATCCTGTTGGCAGTTCTACAGCAACTTGGAAGTTCAGCAGGCTGGTATAGAAGTCTCGTGCCCGTACAATGTCAGTCACAATAAGTCGAAGATGATGGACGCCAGCGGTGGTAATGTTGGTTGACATATTCGTTCCTTTCCTGGAAGATCCCTCTGGTATACAATCCATTGAGAAGACCTTCGCCAACAACAAGCTTTTTCATGAACCTCAACGATCGAATGTTGTACACGCTCTGGTAGCATTCAGGAATGCTATGATGAATAGAATGTGCATCGGAAATGAACAGATTTCAATTTGAGTCTGCCCCGGTTTCAGTGTCGGGCAGCCACTTGAGAAGAAAGGCAATGAGCGTCGACCACTCGTGAAAATAACAGGCTTCTCCGCTGATCGTATGCTGTACTTTTCCTCTCCACTCGGATTGATTCCCGCCTTGATCTTCCAGCCATAGCCGTATGGTAAACAGGTCCGAGTGATACTGCTGTTCTTTCTCCATTACCATTCATTTCTCCAAATTGCATTGTGCTTTTTTGGAAGCAGGGAATATTTTCCACTTCTCTGTACTGGGATAGTACACGTCTATTGCCTTTACCCTGTCAGGATTAGAAAGTATTTATTCTTTCTTCACCTCCTCTCTTTGATGCCGTAGATCCTTACTGAATGCATCATTTATTTTTGCTCTGTGGGAATTGTAGACAACACAACGTTTGGTAAACGTTTGGTGACGTGTTTTTTCCATATACGGTTCCAACTGCAAGTTATAATTACTTGAAGATGAGTGATTGCATAAGCAGAGGAGCTTTACAGTTCAAGGTCATTGCCAATTTAGGTCCGTTGATGCTTAAAGATAGCCCATCTTCTGGGCCAGTGCCGTTGCCTGGCATAAATGGGTGCGCGCAGGTTCCAACTCTCCCGCGTCCCATGACTGTATGCCCACTTTCACATACCCTTCCAATGCATCGGGAAGGATCAATTGCTGAGGGTCAAGCAAGAGACGCGCGTGATCTGTAGCTTCGGTCAGCCTATTCTGCGTCAACTCGACAGAAATTAGCAGCCAGAGGCCCGCCCAGAGAAACATGTAGAGGGTTGGCAATGATTGCCAGAGTTCAAGAGCAGCAAGACCTTCTTTATATGCATCGAGAATCTTTCCTTCACGCCATGCGACCCATGCAAGGTTGGCTTGTGCCATAGCAATATATTCGGGAAGCTGCAATACTGTGGCAGCTGTCAATGCCTGGGAGGCAATTTGTCGTGTTTCTTCTATCTGTCCGCGCATTCTCGCGAGCACTGTGAGATAGGTCAGGTTCCGCGATTGAAGCGTCATATCTCCCGTTTGCTCACTTATCTTCTGCGTTATCTGGAGTTGTTCTTCGGCCATGCCGAGATCACCATGCCACAGATAGGCGAAACCGAGATTAAAACGTGCCCAGCCAATGGCAGTCTGGCTTTCCAACTCCAGGCGTGCTGCTAGCGATAAACGAGCATACTCCAGAGTTTTGGATGACACCGAGTAGCGTTCCCGTCTGATGTTCATCATAAACAAGCTTTGAAAGAAAGAGGCTCGCTGAACCTGCATTCCGTGATGCTCTACTACTGGTTGCGTCTTTTCGACCAGATCCTTCATTTTATCAAGCCTGGCCTGCCAGTAATACGTTTCTATACGATCACTCTGAATATCTATCCATGCCTGCCACCACTCAGGCGTATGTTCTCCGAACCCTTCTTCTAAAACTGCTTCAGCCAGACTATAAACGTGTAGCCCTTCATCGAAGTAACGTTGTGTCTTCCAGGTCAGCGCAATTTTACGCTGGAGCTGTGCCCGCTGAATGTGAGCACTTCCTGGAACCTGTACCAGCGCTTCCTGATACACTTTCCTTGCTTCATCAAAGCGGGCGATGAGTGTGAGGATATCGCCGAGATTTTCGTAAATGTGAATACTCATTTCTCGCCACTGGGATGATTGGAGAGAGGAGGCAGTCTTCAAGAGTGCTGCCGCTCGTTGATAGAAAAGAATAGCATCTTCATTGGCATACACATGCTGTGCAACCTCTGCTGCTCGTTGGTAGTACATGATGGCGCGTTCAACATCACCCGCCCGTTCGTAGTGAGTCGCTATCAACCCGCTCACGTTATCCAATCCAGCGGCATGTACCGCCTGGAGAGCATCTGCGGCACGTCGATGTAAGAGGCGGCGACGTGCTGTACTCAAAGATGTGTAGAGCACTGAGCGCAGCTTATCATGGCTGAAATCATAAGCATCGACCTCTTGTTCACGAATAATGCGTCGTTGCCACAATTCATCTAGCCCCTGCACCAGCGTATCATCGTCGTAACGGCTTGCCTGTTTGAGCACCTGAAAGGTAAAGGCACGACCGAGGACGGCGGCCTGACTCACTAATTCATAACTTTTAGACGAAAGGCGTTCCAACCGTGCCGCCATAACTGACTGTATCGTCGCAGAGGCGGCAATGGAATCACTGCTCGAAAAGTGCTTTATTCCCATAGAGGAGCCTTCTCTCATCCGCATCGTTTCGACGATAAAGAGTGGATTACCTTCTGTTTCGCGGTACAGATCAGCCGCCATATTCGTACCCAGGTCTCGCCTGGAAACATATGTTGCCAGAGAAGCAGTCTCAAGATCGTTGAGTGGTTCCAGTGAGATTTCAGCTATCTGTCTTCTGCTACGCAGGGTCTTCAGCAGCGCTTCCAATGGATGAGAAGCTGATATCTCTTCTGGGCGCTGCGTTCCAATGATGAGGACTGGGGCATGTGGATCAAAACGGAGCAGGTAATGCAGCCATTGGAGTGTCTCATGATCGCACCACTGCACATCTTCGAGCAGGAGCAAAAGTGGTTGTCGCGCACCAAAAATCGCGCGCGCGAACGCCTCAAATAAGCGCTGACGCTGCCAACTCTCCCGTAGTGGTGTAGGATGGAGGTCTGGACGTTCAGCCAGCACTTCTGGTAGGAAACGGGCTACTTCTGTTAGCCAGGGGTCTGCAAGCTTTCCCAGGGTTGGTTTGATAGCATCAGCACGTAGCCAGGCAGCAATAGGGGCATAGGCTAAATTCCCTTCAGCAGGATAACAATAGGCGTTAGCGTTAGCGAGCCCCTGTCGATCAATCCATGTTACGAACTCTTCCGCTAACCGTGTTTTTCCGATGCCTGCTTCTCCTGAGAGCACCAACATGGATGACTCTCCAGCGAGCGTGCGTTGCCAGATATCCTGAAGTTGCGCCCACTCAGACTGTCTATCCACCAGAGGCGCAACGCCTACTAGTGATGTGGTAGGAGTTATCAGGGGAGGTGAAGCTGTATCCTTCTGAAGAATGTGCTGATAAACCTCTCGCGTTGGAGGACTGGGTTCGGTCGCAAGTTCTCGTTGCAAAATGGTAGTGCAGGAATGGTAGGTGCGCAAAGCTGCTGCTCGATCTCCACTGTCAGCATACAGCCGCATCAGGTGGCGATAGGTGGCCTCATGTAATGGGTCGGAACGCAGTAATTGGTGAGCCGCAGCAATAGCCTCCTGGTAGAGATGCTCTTTTTCAAATGCCAGGACGAGACGCTCCAGAGCACGAAGATAGTGCTGGCGCAAACGTTCGCGCTCGGGAAGGAGCCATTCTTCATATGCTCCCGGTAAGAGGTCACCTGTGTACAGCTTCACAGCTTCCTCAAGTGCCAGCCGTATGGTCGTCTGATCTCCTGTTTGCTCTGCTCTATCGGCATTGGCAAGAGCCGCTTCAAATTCAGCTACATCAAGTGTCCAGGTAACAGTAGGCTGCCAGTGAAGTGTCTGTTTGTGAATATGGAGGTAGGAGCTGGCGTCAGGAATAGCATGGCGTAAGCGGTACACGAGATGACGCAGGTTTGTATGTGCTTGCTCCTCGGTTGAGTCGGGCCAGAGGAGAAAAGCCAGGTGTGTGCGGGATTGAGGCGTGCCACTATGAAGAACAAGAAAGGCCAGAAGCGACTGCATACGTGGCCAGTCAACAGTAGTTACAGGTACATCGTTGATAACGAGCAAGAAACCGTCGAGAAGATGAAGGTGTAAGATTGGCTTCATAGAACGCCTCCTTGAGTCTAAGTGCTTGACCATTTCCCGGAAGCAGCAATAAAGATCCCTTGCTAGCGTAAATGTGCTTTTAGAAAAAAGATGCCCGGCTCTTCTGCTTCAGTAAAACAATCCTCCTGACCTTTTACTCCCATTTCAGATAGTATAAAACGAAAAACGTATTAGAGCAATAAATATAAATATGCGATGACTTATACATAGAGCATAAAATAGAGCTTTGGAATTATGTATTCAGGTGACGAGCTACAAAGATATACATATTGATAGAAAATACTTCTTGCCAAACGTTTTGCCAAACGTCTATGGAACTTTCTTTCTGCTACACTGTCAACATTCTGTGGCTCATGCTCTCGATGGCCCTTTCGCCTTGTACCATCTCACGGTTCCCTGGCTAGCATCGCTACTTGCGACTGCCTGGACCACACTGGTTCCTCTTATCTATAAGGGATCATTGCGCACTGAGCATTTGAAAGGAGTAGTGACATGAATGATACACTCAACAATATAGGGCTATGGCTCTCAATTATGGCATCTTCTGCTGCCATCATTTCAGGTTTTGTATCCTGTATACACTTTCTACGCCGTCAACGAGGTCAGCGATCAGACCAGATGACACTTTCAAATACTGGCCAGATCATTTATGGGCAACGATCGAGAGACATAGGCTACCATTTCAGCTGTCTCTTAAAAACAGCCATCATCATTGTGCTTATTATTGCTCTGGCAACAGTTCTCATCTATCTAATAATGGGGATACTGGCGTTGTATCTGGGGTGAAGGTGTAAATCAGAGCTGTCTTGCAAAACAGAACGAACTGCTGCTCCTTTCCCTGTCTAAATCCTGAGTCCAGTAAAAACTGCCCTCATAGACACTACACAAAGCCATTTTTTTATGCTATAACCCCCTTTGTAGGATTATTTCAACGGAGCAGTAAAACACAGCCGTCAAGCGTACCGTGTTGCTTCCACTCACACACTTCCGTCCACGTATGTCATTGCTTTCGTGCCTTTGTCCCCTTTAAGCTGAGTCTTCATCAATGCTGAAATCCTCTCCGGTCCCGTGAAGAAGCGGGGCCATCTATAGAGCTCAGGCTATCTACTCTATTGATCTAGTTGAAAGGAGCGACTCACCATGACCGATCAGGCAACGACAGGGCAGACCTCATTGCACGACCTTCTGGCCGATGCGCCCAAGAACTGGGGACGCTGGGGACCTGACGACGAGCTCGGCGCGCTCAACTTCTTGACGCCTGCCGAGGTTATGCGCGGCGTTCAGAGTATCAAACAGGGGAAGGTCATTACGCTGGGCATGGCCATTGGCAGCAAGGGCGGCGATCCCGTCTGGCCTGGGCGCACTCCGGCCCAAAGGTTGATGACGCAGGATAAGGGCCACTACGTCAGCGGCAAGCTGGAAGCCCTCAAGGGAGGACTTGAGTACGCCGACGACTTTGTAGTGATGTTTCTGCAAGGCTCTACCCAGTACGACGCCCTGGGCCATACCTGGTACGACGATAAGATCTGGAATGGCTACGACGCTATGACCACTGCGGGCGGCATGGAGAAGGACAGTGTCTACCCCCTCGCCCAGCGCGGCATCGTCGGGCGTGGCATCTTCCTCGATGCCGCCCGTTATCGCGGCGTTGATGCTATGGACAAGGGCGAGGCGCTCAACCTGCCCGATCTGCTCGACATTGCCAAAAAGCAGGGCGTGACAATCGAGAAGCACGACATCCTCGTCCTCAGAACGGGCTTCCTGACGCGCTTCTTCAAAGAGGGCTCCGCTAAGTTCTACGAGGGAGCCTTTGTTGAGCCAGGGCTCACCTACAGCAAGGAGCTCGTGCAATGGTTCTATGAGATGGAGATTCCCGCGCTCTGCACCGATACCATTGCTAATGAGACAACCGTGCATAAGGAGACGGGCATCGCGCTTCCCCTGCACGCGGCCCTGATGCGCAACCTCGGCGTCGCGCTTAACGAGATCTGCGATCTTGAAGACCTGGGTGCCTCCTGCGCTGAAGATAAGCAGTACACGTTCCTGTACGTCGGCGCGCCGCTCAAGTTCAAGAACGCCACTGGCGCTCCTGTCAATCCTATTGCGCTCAAGTAAACGCGCCGAGCGACCACGCAGTCGGCTCTCCTCGTTTCATGAATGGAGCGGGAGAGTTGGCTGCTCGCTCAATGGGAAGGAGATTTATAATGGCAGAAAACAGGGAAGCGGGTGCTCAAAGCTATCCGTGGCTCAAGCTCTATCCGAGCTACATTCCCCCAGAGCTGACGCCACGCTCGGCAAATGGCCTGGATATGTTCCTGACCACCGTCAAGGCCATGCCCGAGCAGCCCGCTATCTACTACTTTGACCAGATGATGACGTACGGTGAGCTGGACCAGAAAAGCACCGCTCTGGCCGCGGCGCTCCGGGCGCGTGGCGTGGTCGCGGGTGAGCGCGTGGCCCTTTATCTCCAAAATATTCCTCAGTTCTTGATCGGGGTGTATGCCATCTGGAAGGCGGGTGGCATCGTCGTTCTTTGTAATCCCATGTTCAAGCAGCAGGAACTGGAGTATCACCTCAACGACTCGGGTGCCAGGGGACTGATCTGCCTGGAATCGCTCTACGCCTCCGTCGCACACGTAGCGGTTCCCAATACACAGGTGCAATTCGTCGTCACGACCAACGAGGTGGACTACGCGGGAGACACGCTCCCCCAGTTGCTAGCCACTTCCAGCAAACAGCGTTTCACCGAGACGCTGGACATGCTCGACCTGATCGAGCAATTCGCCGGTGCTAGCATCGAGCTTCCCCACTTCACGCTCGCGGACGTGGGCTTCCTCACCTACACCTCCGGCACAACGGGCAAGCCAAAGGGCGCGATGAATACCCACGGCAACATCGTTTTCAACTCTACTTTCTATAGAGATTGGGTACAGCTCACGAAAGATGATGTCGTGATCGGCGTGGCTCCCTTCTTTCATATCACTGGCCTGATCGCCCATATCGGAGTCGCTGCCCTGGCTGGCATGCCCATTATTATGTTCTATCGCTTCGATGCCGCAACGATGCTCAGTTTGACGGAACGCTGGCGCGGCAGCTTCACGGTCGCCGCGATTACCGTCTTTACCGCGCTCATGAACTCTCCCGCGCTAAAGAACTACGATATCAGCAGCCTGAAGAAGGCCCTCAGCGGCGGCGCGCCCGTCTCGCCAACGGTCGTCGACAACTTTGAGAAGGCGACCGGCATCTATATTTACAACATCTATGGCCTGACGGAGACGACCTCGCCTTCGCACGCGACCCCCATGGGCATGCATCCGCCGGTCGATGCCGCTTCGGGCGCGCTCTCCGTCGGCGTCCCCATACCCAATACCGTCTGCAAGATTATTGACGTAGCGACGGGCGATGAACTGCCGGTCGCCGAGATCGGCGAACTGATTACGAAGGGTCCGCAGGTGGTGGCGGGCTATTGGAATAAGCCGGAGGAGATGGCCCACGCCATCCAGGACGGCTACCTGCACACGGGCGATGTCGCAAAGATGGACGCGGATGGCTGGTTCTATATCGTGGATCGCAAGAAGGACATGATCATCGTCTCCGGCTACAAGGTCTGGCCGCGCGACGTGGAGGATGTGCTCTACCAGCATCCCGCCGTGCGCGAGGCCGCCGTCGTGGGCATCGCGGACCCCTATCGCGGCGAGACGGTGAAGGCGTTTGTAGCGCTGAAGAGCGACTCTGAAGGGACGGTCACGGCGGAGGAACTGATCGCCTTCTGTAAGGAGCGTATGGCGAACTACAAGTACCCGCGCTTCATCGAGTTCCTGGATGAGCTACCAAAGACGACGACAGGGAAGTACCTGCGGCGCGAACTGCGCGAGAAGGCCCGCCAGTAGTTGAGCACGGCGAGGTCTCTTTCACGGGAAGACCTCGCCTGCTAATGCGTCCAGTGCTGCTGCTGCCTGACTGGCATATTCAGCCGTTCGGAAGATTGTGTTAACCTCGCGTGTGAGCGGGAGTGGTGTCTCGTAGCCCGCGCTATATCCACTCCGTCTGGGAGTGGTCAGCAGACCGGGGACCGCCGTTAGCGGATTGGGATCGTTGGCGACAACCCAGAACACGTCTCCATCGATCAGCACCGGCATCGTTCCCCTGCGCACCAGACGCACCAGATGCGTGAAGAGCATAGCCTGACGGCGACCCATGATTTGCGCTGCCCAATCGGGCCGCGACCAACCACCCATCATCTCATCCTGGGCGAGCGTTGCAATGCCAATCTGGACTAGTCGTCTCAGGGTCTGCAGCGCGTTGTTGCGTGCCTGGACGTGGCGATATATGCGTGTCTGCCTGTTTAGATTCTCCGCTGCCTGCCACAGGGTCGTTGCCCAGCGCGTGAGCAGATCGTGCGACTGGGGCCAGGAGTAGCCCTCCTCGACCACTATCTGGTAGCCGATATCGCGACAGCACACAACCTGGGGCGTACTCATCCAGGTGCGATCAAGTGCGCTGGGGAGCCGTTTGCCATCGAAGACGGAGCCGACGCGTTCGCTCGCGATGTGCCAGATGCCAGGATGAACAGCATCGAAGGCGCGCCCGTTGGGAGAATGGCGCGGCGCGCCCACCCCTAACTGCGCGCCCATACAGGCTTCGAGGGCGAGTGAGAAGTGCGTATATTTATGCAGGTAGCGCTGGCGCTGCTCCACTAACGTCAAAGGGCGCATCCACGACGTTGTCCCCGTCTGCTCCAGGAGTGGAACGCCTGCGTTGTTGAGCAACTCGCGCTGCTCCTGCGGGAATGAGCGCAACGCGGCCATTGGCTGATTGCTGGTAAGTTCCGTGAGAAGCTGAGCCGCGACCAGTTCGGGTGTATCGACAATGCTGCGGTTGAGCACCTGCTGTATGTAAGTCACGGTGGCAAGCAAGCTCGTCGCGTCGCTTCCATCCCAGTTCCAGGCAGCGTGTTCAGGAAAGACGAGCGACAGTCGGCGTTCCTCGCGACGGTTGCCTTTCGGCCACAGCAGCGCGTTGACAGGTCGCGCCGACTCGCTCGTAGCGGTACGAACGATCATGGTCCAGGCCGCGTTTGCTTGCTCTAACCACGCGCGCGTCATCTGTTTTGAGTGTCGCGTTGCAGGCATCACCCAGACCTCCGTCAGCCCAGCCTGCCAGAGCGTTTCAAGAATATCGTTCGGTCCATCATCAGCGAATGGAAGCAGGATCGAGCGCAACGTTCGCCTGCCCTGGACGATCTCGACGCGCAGCACTTCGCCGTCGCCGAGCACGCCAATGGTCGTTTGCACGTTTGTTGTAGAAGCATCTCTCTTAATCATGGTTTTCTAGCTTCAGGGAACATACTGCTCTATCAACGGTCCTTTGAACTCACTCTCCTAACCAGGCAATCGGGTCCCTACGGAGAATACTGCGCTTATAGCCTACATATTCTTGCCGGATGCAGCAAAAGCGGTAAGGTGTGTTGCAAATGGCGCTACGTGGAACAGCTAGAACATCTTCCCACCTATGGGCACCTCTTGCGTCGGGCTGAGCAGCACCACATTTCCGTGCTCATCGGGAACGCCGAGCGTGAGGCATTCTGAGCGGAATGGGCCGATCTGTTTGGGTGGGAAGTTCACGACGCCCATCACCAGTCGTCCCAGCAGTTCGTCTTTCGTATAGCACTTCGTAATCTGTGCCGACGACCGCTTCACTCCGATCTCTGGCCCGAAGTCGATCTGTAGCTTATAAGCAGGTTTGCGCGCCTGCGGGAAATCCTCCACGCCGATGATCCTCCCGACGCGGATATCTACTTTCTCGAAGTCATCATAAGAAATCATAAGTGCTATGCCTCTATTGTTTTAGATAATAAAAACTATTATATCACCAAAATGATATTTACTCCTTTGCGAAGATATACTTGATCTCTTATAGTAGGGCACAAAAAATTGAACTCTCAAGTTTGAAAAGGATATGACGATATATACTTTTAAGAAATGATTTTCATTCTTTCAAGATAATTCGGTGCTTTTAAGCGTAGCAGTACAGAAGAATCAAAAAGTTTGGAGGTGAATTTATGTCTAATGAACAACAAAAAGAATACAAGGGTTATAATGGAACCCTGATTTTAACCGATACAGGCGTAATCATCAAAAGAGGATTGAAAGGTTTTTTGCTTGGTGGAGGCATGTTGAGAGGAGATAAAACAATCCCCTATAAAAGTATTACAGCCATACAACTTAAAAAAGCTGGCCTTACCGCAGGGTACATCCAACTTACTCTTAAAGGGGGCTTGGAGGCGAAAGCAGGGCTTTTTCAATCAGCCAGAGATGAAAATAGCATTAACTTTTATTCTACTGGCGGCAACAATAAAAAGTTTGGAGAAGCGAAAAGAATAATTGAAGGGTATATTAGCACAGATATCACACCGCAAAATAACAATTTAAATGATCTTGAAAAATTGAGTGAGTTAATGAATAAAGGCATTATTACTCAACAAGAATTCGAACAAAAGAAAAAGCAACTCCTGGGAATCTAGCTATGTTCGTTAAATGGTGATAGAAAATACCTAAGCCTTGAGAGACGATTTAACGAACATAGTAGTAGGGTCTCGTGTCTATACATCTCCTTAGAAGGGAGCAGCTGAAGCCAATATTTTTCACAGTGTTCGTGAGGTTACTGAAGCTACGTTATAGACGCACCCTCCGACGCGCCGCGAGCCACGCGGGCGTAGAGGGAGAGAATGCCGCTGCTATGGCGTGGTGGCGGCGGTGTCCAGCGCGCGCGTCGCTCGGCCAGCACGCGTTCTACCTGCTCCTCCGGGAGGCGCTGGCCCTGTATGCCCACAATCGCTAATCGCCGTTCGGGAACGTGAATTTCGATCAGATCATTCTCCTGCACTAAAGCGATCGGGCCACCATCCAGCGCCTCGGGCGTCACATGTCCGATACATGGACCTTTCATCGCGCCGGAGAAGCGTCCGTCGGTGACGAGGGCCGTAGTGGTATTGAGCGTGGGATCAGACGCGAGGATCGTCGAGGCGAAATACATCTCGGGCATGCCGTTGGCGCGCGGCCCCTCGTAGCGGATCACCACTACGTCGCCGGGCGTCACCTTGCGTTGGCGTAGCGCGTCGAGTGCTTCATCCTCAAAATTGAAGACGCGTGCCGGTCCCGTGTGTATATGCATCTCTTTGGGGACGGAGAAGACCTTGATTACCGACCCCTCGGGTGCCAGGTTGCCACGCAGCACCGCGATCCCGCCATCGGGTCCGAATGGCTCCGAGCGCGGGCGCAGCACCTCGCGGCGGGCGACCTTGACGTTGTGCAGGTAGCCGATGCGCTCGGCGAAGAACCTGCTATGCTCGATCTCCTCCAGATTCTCGCCCAGCGTCTTACCCGTAACGGTCAGGCAATCCAGGTGCAGCATGTCGCGCAATTCGAGCATAACGGCGGGCACGCCACCGGCATACCAGAAATACTCAACTGGATAGCGTCCCGTGGTCTTGACATTTGCCAGCACGGGAACCTGGCGGTGAATGCGATCAAAGTCGTCGATGGTGATCTCGACACCAGCTTCTCGGGCGATTACCGGCAGGTGCAGCAGCGCGTTCGTGGAACCGCCCACGGCGGCGTGGATGATGATGGCGTTTTCGAAGGCCGCGCGCGTCAGAATATGGCGGGGAGTAATCTCCTCCTCGACCAGTCTGAGGATCTGCTTGCCCGTGGCGCGGGCGTAGCGCAGGAGGCGAGTCAGGGGAGCTGGCACGAGCGCCGCGCCGGGCAGCGCCAATCCCAGCGCCTCCGCTAATACCTGGCCCGTACTGGCGCTGCCCATGAACTGGCAGGCACCACATGTTGGGCAGGCTCCCTCCTGGGCCAGTTCGAAGTCCGCGTGCGAAAGTTCGCCGCGCTCGACCTCCATCCCCATAGTCCAGAGCTGGTTCGAGGTCACGTAATCGGGCGCGTTGAGTTGAGTGCCGCCGGGCAGGTGGATGGCTGGCAGGTTGCAGCGAGCGATGGCGAGCAGATGCGCGGGAACCGACTTATCGTTGCCGGAGATCAGCACCATGCCATCGTGTGGATGCCCGAGGGCGTGAATCTCGATCATGGCCGCCATGATGTCGCGCGAGACCAGGGAGTAGCTCATGCCAGCGTGCGCCTGGGCGACCCCATCGCAGATATCGCTGACCGTGAAGACCCCTGGCTTGCCGCCCGCCTCGAACACGCCGTTGCTGACCTCTTCGATCAGCGGTCGGAAGTGGAACGTGCCAGGATGTCCCATACCATAGGCGCTATCGACGAGTATCTGCGGCTTGGCGAGGTCTTCGTCCGTCCAGTTCATGCCCAGGCGCAGCGCGTCGCCCTGGTAGTTCACGGAGCGCAGGCGCTGGCTGCGCAGTTTGCGTGGATCAATTGGCACTCTTGTTCTCCTTTTCCGATGCGGATGGCTTTCCTGAATGAGCGGCATGCGTGGAGTTTAATCAGGCGGCAGGGGACTCTGCAAGGTCCAGCCGCCGTCGACCACGATGGTCTGTCCGGTCACGTGGCGCGCTTCTGGCGAGGCGAGATACAGGGCCGCTGCTACGATATCCTCCACATGGCCGACGCGTCTGGTTGGCGTGACGGCGCTCCAATGCTTTTCGTAGTCTGGATCGTCGCTCAGCGTGCGTTGGGTAAGCGTCGCGCCAGGACTGATGGCGTTGGCCGTGATACTGTAGCCGCTGAGCTCCAGCGCGATGGTCTTTGCCATCATGCGAATGCCTGCTTTGGTGATGCCGTAGCTGCCCAGGTTCTGATGCGCCTGAATACCGGTTACAGAGGACATCAGGAGGATGCGACCGGGGATGTGCGCGTCGATCATAATCTGGGCGGCGGCCTGCGCGGTGAAGAGGCTGCCACGCAGGTTAACGCTCGTCAGGCGATCAAAGGCTTCCGGCGTCATGTCCAGGAAGGCACCGTAGCTCGTGATGCCAGCGTTGGCGATCGCGATATCCAGGCGTCCAGCCGTCGCGGCGAAGCGGCGGCACATTGCGCGCACCGTCTCCACGTCTGCCACATCGCACGCGTATGGATGTACCAGCTCGACCTCTAGCTCGCGATTGATTGCATCGGCGGCCTCCTGCGCGAGCGTAGCATCAAGATCGTTCAGCGCGACCGTGGCCCCCGCATGGGCGAATGCCCGACACAGCGCGTAGCCGATGCCCGATCCGGCTCCGGTGACAAGAACGGCCAATCCTGTAAATGTGCTCACACGCTTCCTCCTCAAATAGTTCGTCTTAGCGTGCTGTCAGGCCACCGTCGATCACCAGCAGCGAGCCGGTCACGAAGGCTGCCTCGTCTGAGGCAAGGTAGACCGCGGAGTTGGCGATCTCTTCAGGGAGTCCCATGCGCCCGAGCGGCTGGCGGGCGTGCAGCTGTTGGCGCACCTCGTCTTCGCGGCCAGCGTAGCTGCGCGCCAGGTAGCCCTCTACAAAGGGTGTATGGATGGTGCCTGGACAGATGGCGTTGCAGCGAATGCCCTTGGTGACAAAATCAATGGCGATGGAGCGCGTCATGCTAATTACCGCGCCCTTGCTCGCGCTATAGGGGAAGCGGCTCTCCAGACCAACCATGCCAGCGACCGAGGCGATATTGATGATGTTGCCGCCCATCGGTTGCTGCGCCAGCATCTGCCGTACAGCTTCGCGGGTGCAGAGGAAGACGCCGAGCGTATTGACGCGCATCAGGCGTTCCCAATCCGCCGCGCTGGTCTCCAGGACGGTCCCGACGTGGCTGACGCCAGCGTTATTGACCAGGATGTCCAGGCGTCCAAAGCGCGCCGCGAGTGCCTGGAAGATAGATGTAACCTGCCCCTCGTCCCCAACATCGAGCGTCTGCGCGTATGCGCTGCCGACATCCTCGCGAATGGCCGCGCTGACCGACTCGGCGGCGTCTCCCCGCACGTCGGCGACGATTACCTGGGCACCCTGGGCGGCAAAGGCACGCGCAATTGCCTCGCCAATGCCTGAGCCTGCCCCCGTGACCAGCGCAACCTTGTTCTCAAGACGAAACATATGCTCTCTCCGTTCTAGCGATCCGAAGCATCGCGTGTACGCAAATGAGACAGAAGATATTAGTCAGTATATGATAGGCAGGCGCACTGATGCGAGTTTTTATGAATGCATGCTTCCACTAAAGACCAGGAACCAGGCACAGCTGAAGTTGTGCCTGGTTCCTGGTCTTTAGTGGAACTTCTTTTCGCCGCTAGCGGGCGAGTAAACCGTAAATATCCAACCTCGTCTGTGTCCCGACAAAGACTTTGCCATCAGCAATCGTCGGCGCTGAAAACTTTACATAGCTATCTGCCCTGTCGCGAGCAGCATTCTGTTGGCTATTGTAGAGTTCTCTGCCGAGGTTTGTTGCATCATAGGCGCGCAACACGCCCGCGCCTTGCGGATTACAGCCTGGAGAGAAACATCTTGACGGGCTGTTGACCCAGACAATGCCAGTGCCAGGAATGTTGCCATTGCTTGAGATAGAGGGCGTGGCTCCTGAGAACGCGAATTTTTCGGGACTTTGCGAGGATGAGCGTGAGGCAAGGAGCCCGTTATGCAGGATCGGTAGTGCGCGCAAGCTATCATTGAAGCCACCGACATAGATAAACTGGCTGCTATTCCTCGCGCCGCTCCAATAGGCCGGGATGCCAAACAGCCTGCCGACGGTCAGGGGAGGCAACTCTTGCAGAATTTTATCGACATTGACTCTCTTTTCTTCCGCTGTATTACACGTCAGGTGAGGGTCGGCGGTGAAATGGCCCATGTGTTCCCGTTCAATTACATACACACGCCCCTCTTTGCCGATAGCCACAAGGACATGAGGATGGCTGGACCGCTGGTTCGGCAAAAGCAGAACACCGCCCGAGCTCACATCGTCATCGCGACCGTCCAGGCAGGCCTGATTGAACGGTGTGAAATAGTCAGATACTAAAAGCGCGTGCTTAATGTCTAGCTTTACAACGCTGTCGCCAGCATTTCTCCCTCCTTTATTCAGATTCATGTCCCCATTGCCTGTCGTGAGGTACATATAGCCATTATTGTCTACCGCCGGGGCTGCACCGCTCATCCAGATGCCGCCTTTTTGCCCATCGGGACTATCGCTGTACACGGCGCGAGCTACTTGCCGATACGTTTTCGCATCGTAGCCAATAATCCAGCCGTGATACGGGTCAGAGTCGCCAAAGGCCGCTTCGCAAATATAGACGATTCCTCGATAGAGCAATAAGGCAGCGCGCTGATTGCCGCGGTCAGCGCGGAAGGTGATCCGGCCATTATGGCTATCGTAACCTCTTCCTTCCACCGAAGCGGCAATGACGACCGGACTTCCTGGCCTGTCCTTGCCAGTTCTAATATCCAGGCCATGCAAGCGCTGCACGGGCGAACCTTTTTCCAGGGTGAAGGCCACGACATAAAGCGTGCCGGAATCCAGGTCGATCACAGGCGTACCTGTAATACCAATCTGCGGAGTGATATCCTGATTTTTATGGTTGGTATAGACATTCCCAGGAGGAACAGTAGTTACGTTGGGGCGGTGAATAAAGCTGGTATGCCATAGTGGCGCGGTAGCGGTCCTTTGATCGGCGTCAAATGCGTAGACGCTGTCGTTTTCCGTGGCGATATAGACGACGTTGTAGGCACGGCCCCTGATCGTGATATTGGGTACAAAAAGCGGCTGCGTATAAATTTGACCATCAACGGGATAGGAGACGCGCCTCCCAAAGTGCCGGGAGTTGACATTGTTTGTGTTTAAGATCGTTTCGTTGAGATTTTGCCCGCTGCGGAACAGATCGTTGTGAAAGGTCAGGACAGCGGTATTTTGAGGCGTATGTTGCTGCATTCTACCATGCAGCGCCACAAAAGTATGGGCATAGGTCGTTTGCTCCAGGAGCGCGAAGAGAGGGAGGAGACACAGAAGAACAATAGGAATGTATCTCTTCCTTCCTTTAAAGAGATGTGTGACGAGAGCGTCTTCTTGCATTGGATTTCCTTTCTTACAGGTATCTATCTTTACTTACAGCGAGCATGTTCCGTCCAGTAGTGGTAGGTCTTGGCTACCACGGTGATGACGTTTTTAATCTCTTTTTCTAGCTGAAAGGCCGGTCCAGCGGGAAGCCACAGCACACATTCCTCGCGCCGCACACACACGTTTTCTACAACGATGGCGCGCAACAGCCAGAGTGCCATCTCCTCGTTGTCACAGCGTAGACCTATCCACCCGGCCTGTTTGCTCTGTATTACCACAGGCAACCCGGTGACCAGTTCCAGACCGCGCTTTATTTCAGCGATCACGCGTTCATATTCATCCCGATCTGTAGCGACTTCTTCTGGGGAGACGGGCTCCAACAGCGTGCCGCGATGCGGCGGTCCTCCCGCCAGGGCCAGCTCACAGAAGTCGGTCCACATCTCTGCCCATGCCACGCGCCCCTCCTTGTCGTAGCGCGTTGGCGCTGTGCCCATAGGAGCCGCGCTCACCGCCTTGCTGGAGCGATAGCGCGGTGGGAGAATGTCAGGTAGTTGGGAAGGCGCGCACACGGAACCAGAGGCGGGAGAGGCAAGAAAGACTTCCGGGAGTAGATGCCGCCAGTTGACTTCGGCAACCTGCCCATCGGTAATAGTGACCTCTCCAAGCGGGTGAGAATTTTTGCTCCAGATGATGTAGTCGCCGATGGGCAAAGCGAGAAAGAGGGCGGCGAAAACCAAACGATCAGTCACGCGCCGCTCTAAGACATCGGTATGCGTGCGTTGCCACACGCGCTCCTTAGGGCTCACGTCGATCTGTTGACCACACAATTCCTGTCTGAAATAGATAATCAGTGCTCCCACCCCAGCGCCGATATCGAGCAGCGCGTGCTCAGTATGGACGCGCCTAGCAGCTTTCTCAGGCACCTCTTTTCCCCCTTTTTTACACGGGAGAAGTGAGAGACAGTGCATCTTCCCTTCTCCTTTAGACCGCTCATACCGTGCTACGCCGCAGGAACATCGAAGCCACTCAGTGGCACACCGAGATAGGGAAAGTGCGGCAGGTAGCGCGTATTGAGATCGGGTGTCAGGCCATCCGTCACCAGCGACGCGTCGGCGTCGGGTTCGTAGTGAGAATCGACCAGCGGAATGGTGGCACCTGCAATCGCGCGCAGTTCGATGGTGAACACGTCGTCGAAAACACGGCGTCCATTCGGGAAGCCCGCGAGATCGCCACCTAGAATACCGAGCACGTTTGGATTCTGGGCAGGGGGAATCTCGACGTTCAGACGCAGCATATCGGCCTGTGTCTTGCCTGTATAATTCTGGAAGTTAGGGATGATCCCCCACGGGATGCCGGTCAGCAGAATGGCGACCAGATCGGCACGCGCGGCAGTATAGACTTTCAAGTGGGGAAATGCACTTGGATAGAGCACTGGCAGCAGTTTCGCCAGTTCCGGGTGCTGCACATACTTGAGGAACTCATGGTCAGACAGGGGCGACAATGCGTTCCACATATCCTTCTTGCCCATCGGGATAAGCACCTCGTTGACCAACGGATTGCCCAGGCGCGAAACCTGTTCCCAGGGTCCCGACTCGTGTACCTCGCCCTTGTCCAGCGTGATGCGCGCTTTGCGTCGACTCGCTGACGCGTAGACGCCAATCACCGCGTGCGCATCTTTCACCCCTCCATGATAGGAGTGACGGTTGGTCAGGTGGTGCGTAGGCACCTGGATGGCAATGCTGTGCACATTGACCATTTTGGTCGCATCAACTCCGGGCGTGGGAGCACTGGGGAACAGGTGCAGGCGCTGGAATGGTCGCAAGTCGGCAAGATCAAAGACCGCGCCCAGGTCAACATAGAACCCTTCGAGACGTTGCCCCGCGAAGACGCGCTCGCCACCATGCAGATGATGCACGGCCTGACCGGCCAGGGCTGTGTAGTTGGGTATAGAGCGCGGGCCAATGTTGCAGGGTGGGCAGGCCAGATGTGATGCCAGCAGCGTCTCGTGGCCGTGCCCATCGACCTTGCTTACCGAGTAGAACTGTCGCCGATTGAAGGTATGGCTATCGAGTGAGGTGATGGGGCCAGTGTTGTAGAGGAAGGTATCGGGATTGCGCAGCTCTACATTGAAGCGGAAACGGTAAGTGATGTCAGCATCTCCGTCTCCATCATTATCGACATGGATCTCATAGAGAACATCATCGCCGAACTCGTAGAAGTTCGGCCCGCCATCTGGCGCTTCTAAGGGGATATAATTCGCGATCAACGTCACCGTACCGGGGGAATCGGGGCTGACAAAGGCGTAGACATCGGTATTATCTGCTACCGGATCTTTAGAAATCTCAGGGGCCTCGCGATGTGATGACATAGAATTACCTCACGAAATGAAGAATGCCTCTTTCCCATGAACAAAGAAAGAGGGATGGCCGCGCTACAATGCCAGAAGCTGTTGAACAAGGGCTGCATTTTTGACGACGATTTCTCGTTCACCACGCATAATAGTGAGGATGCTGGTAGCAGGATCAGTGACACAGACCACGATAGCTTCATCAGAGGATGGTACAGCGTGTTCTGCAGTTTTAGCACTTGTTGTGAGAGAGGTTTCAACATGCAGGCTGGTGGCAGCAGTAGCTGACAACATGCTAACTGCTCCCACGCCAATAGAAGCCTGTTTGATTAATCCTCGTCGAGAAAGTTTTTGCATAATGATGCTCCTTATGGCCGTGCGTCGGCTACCAGGGCGGCTTGCAATGCACGGCAATGCTACGAACTTCATACGAGATGGTGTATGGCCCAGCCGATGAATGTGGCTTACAGGTAATATACTGACTGCTTCCAAATTTCTAATCCTCTCTATTTGGTAGCGAGGAGTATGGTGAGGAGGGAGGCGTTGTTTGGTTTTGGAAAGAGAGGTATTTTATCAGGTACCCAGCACTTTCTGAATAAATGCAATAGTTATTCACTATGTGTGGTATACTACATATATGGCATCAAAAATACTTGTATCGCTTCTGTGAGAAATGATTTCTACGAGCGGCATGCGTTAAGCGATGTCTCTATTAGGAGCATATTCTCATGAGAATTTATGTTGGGGGACTCCCCTATCAAACCACTGAACAAGATCTACAGGCTCTCTTCGCGGAGAGCGGACAGGTAGCCTCTACAACAGTGATTATGGATCGTGACAGCGGCCAAAGCAAAGGGTTTGCTTTTGTTGAAATGAATGACGACCAGGCGGCGAAATCCGCCATCGAGCGGCTCAATGGCACGGTTCTGGGGGATCGCACCATCATCGTCAACGAAGCACGCGAGCGCCAGAACACGGGCAGCCGGGGGAACCAGGGACGAGAACGTCGTTAAGGTTCCAGCTCTAAGGGCGGACGAGGTGAACTTCCGACCGTTCGGAGCGTAAGTATTCCACACACGACAACAGGGTGGGCGGAGAAGAGGCTTTGCAAAAGGATCTCTTCTCCGCCCACCTTTTTGATCCCTGGATCAGTCATCTTCATACTGATCTGTACAGGCAGCTTTATTGAACTTTGAAGTACGTGGTAACGTTAAGGCCCGATGCCACGTCGATGTAGACGATACTGTACACTCTTCTCCTCTGTATATTACCTGGTATTGTGAAATGTACTCTGAATGTGCCTCCACTTGAGGCTCCGTGAATTGCAAGAGGTGTGCCCACACTGGAATCGCCCTGGCTGGGGGAGAACAACAGAATTTGTACAGGCCTCCCTGGCGTGAACTGACTTCCTGTGGCAGTAACATGTTGACCTGGCATGCCAGTGTTGGTGTCGAAAGAGATAGAAGGCAGAACCTGGAATGCACCAACTGCAGTTGCTCTACTCCATGTGCCTGTAGCTACCACATCATTGTAATAGGGAGAGCGTGTTGCCCATGATGGTACACCGAAGCGCGTAAAGAAATTCCCATGCCAATCGGCTCTGACAACATCCACTACCCTGCCCTGGAATTTGATAAATACCCTTTCTCCTCTTTTGAAGCACTTGCCTTCGATACCTAAGCTATCGTGGATAGATCCGGTAAAGGTACTGAGATGGAGGCGGGGAGAGTAGTGGACATCAACGGATGCAAGTGTTTTCCTCGTGACGTCGTTCACAGTTAAGCTGGCTTTAGTGCCAAAAGGCATATCAGGTAACGCCAACGCGAGCTTAAAACGCCCCTGGCTATCAGTTCTCAGTATGCCCGTTTTTAGCGCTTTGTTGCCAGCGCTGAGCACAAATTGAACGGATCCATTGGCGATGAAGCCTGAGCCTGTGAACGATGCGCGAGCCGATTTCGCTGGAGCTGTATACGCCAGAGTCGGTTTGGCGAATTTGATGAGCGCCTTTGTTGTAGAGCCGTCACTGGCTGCATATACAAAAGCTGTTCCATTGGTGTACTCCTCAGGAAGTTTTAATGGAACATTGAAGAAGCCACCTGCATTCGTAGTGGTGCTGACAACTCCGTTTGCTTTATTCTGGAAGTAGACTTCCACCTTTTGAGCAGCCGAGTAATCGAAGCCATTGACCATGACTGTGGCCCCCGGATTGGCAGTATTGGGAGCAACGGAAAGTTTTGTATCCTTCTGGGCCAGGATATGACCCATGCTCCCTGGGAAAAAGATAATCAACACGAGGACATAGGTCACTACTACTACGACAATGCCTGACTTGAGAAGGCTGGAGGTAAATTTCTTAACCATGTTTGCTATCCTTCCAACTATTTCGATGAATTCTGACTTTTCATTGCTTCGCTGTTTGCTTCACCAGACGCACTACATTTTGACTATCAAGCATATATGTAGTATAGCGATGCACAAGATATTATATATTTATATGTTTGATTTTTACGATGCTTTATGCTGATGAGGAAGCTTCGATCATACGCGAGTTCGATAGTATCGAAACGTCTGCTCGGAGTGAACGCCAGGGTGCCCTGGGATTTTCAATTGTATTAAGGAAAGATTCCATGATTCTTGTTGCCTGTCCGCTGCTAGGCGTGGAGGAGAAAGAGGCTGTTTTTCAGGTGTTATCATCCGGTCAACTTGCGCAAGGTGAGCAGGTGGCGGCATTTGAAAATGAATTCGCGAAGGTATCTCAGGTGCAGGATGCAGTCGCCGTTTCTTCTGGCACCGCTGCCCTTTATCTGGCCTTGCTCGCGCATGGCATTGGTGCCGGTGATGAAGTAATTACCACTGCTTTCAGCTTTGTTGCCACGGCTAATGTCATCTTGTCTGTCGGCGCTACCCCCGTATTTGTCGATATAGAGCCGGACACCTATACGCTAGATCCCGCTTTAGTCGAAGCCGCTATTACGCCGCGCACAAAAGCTCTCCTGCCAGTGCATCTCTATGGTCATCCTTGTGATATGGGTCGCCTGCTGCATATAGCCGAAGCGCATCATCTGGTTATCATAGAAGATGCATGTCAGGCCCATGCCGCCGCAATCCATGGCAAGCCAGTGGGAAGTTTTGGTACAGGCTGCTTCTCTTTTTACGCGACAAAAAATATCACCACCGGCGAAGGGGGAATGGTAACCACGAACGACCCTGTCATCGCCGAGCGTATACGCCTGCTGCGCAATCATGGACAGAAGGAGCGCTACAGACATTTAGAGCTGGGTTACAACTTGCGTATGACCGATATGCAAGGCGCGTTAGGTGTCGTACAGCTCAGGCGGCTGGAACAGTTCACTGAGCAGCGCATTGCTAATGCTGCATTTTTAACTGGACAACTCTCTGGCTTCCTCCAGACGCCCGTAGTTCGTCCAGGATACCGCCATGTGTATCATCAATATACTATTGAAGTGCCTGGCGAGCGGAGCGAGTGGATGACGCGCCTGCGGGAGCGCGGAATTGGGAGCGCCATTCATTATCCAACCCCTATACATTTGCAACCTTTCTATACAGCGCACAAAAGTAGCTATAGATGCGTAAATGCGCAAAATACAGACATCCGTGCAAATGGAGCTATGCAATTGCCGATTACAGAAAACGCCGCGCACCATGTACTGTCTCTGCCAGTGCATCCTGCTCTCAGCGAGGAAGATCTTGTCACTATCTCAAAGGAGGTTCTTGAGCTATGCCGTTAAACGTTGGTGTCGTGGGGGCTGGTTTGATGGGAATGAATCATCTACGCGTACTCTCGGATTTTAATGAGAAGCAGGTGCGACTCGTCGGCGTGGCCGAAGCCCTGGAGCCGGTCTTACAGCATGCCATGAGCCGTTTTCATATAGCAGGCTTCAGCGATTATCGCCAGATGGTAGCCGAAACGCATCCTGACCTTGTCGCGGTGGTGGTCCCGACGCACGCGCACTTTGAGGTTGCGTCCTACCTGTTGCAGCAAGGCATTCACGTGC
>JALYTQ010000240.1 GCA_030854195.1 Chloroflexota bacterium | reverse complement strand
GCCGACGAACGTGTGCCGGTCGCGGCAATAGAATCCGGTACTCGGGCTATCTTCGAGGTGCTGCATCGCCCCCGTTGAGGAGGCGTTCAACGGCTTCAATTCTGTCTAATAGATTGACAGGCATGTATCTTACTTGCATGCCTGTTCAACATGCTTATTGGCTTGACGCGGCACACAATTTCTGACATACTTTGAAGAGCAATTATGTAGATTATATCCAATCTTTCAATTGTCTATGAAAGGCATCGTGATGCAAGATACGCCACTACAAAACAATATAGAAGAGCGCGACTATCGGGCAGGTTTTGAGCGTGTTATGCGTTTCGCTGAACACGCCAGGTTGCGCGGCTGGCGTCTTACCGATCGTCAGTTGGTGCATGAGATTATTCAACGCGAGCGGGCCGCGTACATTCGCGAGAAGAGCTCACTCCCCGTCTTCGGTCCCGATCTCCACTCCGCCGCCTACAATCGCGGCCAGGCCGACGCGTTGCGCAAGCTCTTACAGACTCAGGGCGAGCAGCTTGAGAGGGAAGATGCCTGAGCTTCTTTTCTTGTCTCAAATGCGCGAAAAAGGTAGAGCGTAGCGATGGATCTTGCATTACCGCCAGCGTATACAGGACCTGAGCCGGGCTCGCCCGAGCAGGTCAACGCTATTATCATTGAGTTGCTCCGCCTCTATCCACAGGCGACCTGCTCGCTGAACTTCACAAATCCCCTGGAGCTCCTGGTTGCCACGCAGCTCTCGGCACAATGTACTGACGAGCGCGTGAATATCGTTACGAAGAAGCTCTTTCAAAAGTATCGTAGCGTCGAGGATTTCGCGAACGCCGATCCAGGCGAGCTTGAGCAGGATATCCACTCGACGGGTTTTTACCGCAACAAGGCCAGAAATATTCGTGCCGCCAGCCAGCGCATTCTCACCGTATACGGAGGCGAGGTGCCGCGCACGATGCCCGACCTGCTCAGTCTACCTGGGGTGGCGCGCAAGACGGCGAATGTGGTTTTGGGATACGCCTTTGGCATCGTTGAAGGCTTCGTAGTCGATACGCACATCGGTCGCCTCAGCCGACGCTTCGGTTGGACGAAGCACACCGATCCGGTCAAGGTCGAGCAAGATTTGATGCGCATCATTCCACGCGCGGACTGGCTCGACCTCTCGCATCTACTGATCTTCCACGGGCGCGCCATCTGCAACGCCCGCAATCCGCTCTGCGAACAATGCACACTCGTTCATCTCTGTCCATCAGCATTCAGCGTGAAATACAAAAACGTCGAAGGCTAGCTCTACTACACACGTACGAGCAGCGCGCCAGGCAGAATCTGCACATCAAACGAGGTAGCGCTCTTCGTCTCGCCATCCAGCAGCATCGTGACCATCTTCTTGCTCTCGATATGAATCGTCTTTGCGCGGTAAAAGGTCACTTCTGGGAGGTGCTCGTGCTCGCCTTTCTTGACGACTGGCAACAGCTTGAGCGCCCTCAACAGCGGCGCATACGCAATGGCGCAAACATCGAAGAGGCCATCCAGATGATCTGCCCTGGGATTGATACGAAAGCCAGCGCCATACGTCGGTCCATTTGTCACCGCGAACAGGACGTAGCGCTTCTCTACCGCCTGCTGCTCATCATCCAGGCGACAGGTCAGCCAGGGACATTTGGAGTAGCCAAACAACAATTGCTGCACGGCGGCTGTGTAATACAGGCGGGCACCACTCATGAGGGGAAGCTTCTTCAGCCAACCAGTGGCCTGGGCGATATTGGCATCCAGGCCGACACCAAAGGAGTTGACAAAGTAGCAATCGTTGACACGGCCAGCATCTACCGCGATAGCTTGCCCATAGAAAGCGCGCTCCATTGCGGCAGCTAGCTCCTGCGGCAACTGAAGCGCTCGCCACGCGTAATCATTGCCGGAACCAGCCGCGATGATGCCCAGGGGCACGCGCCGCTCAGCGGACAAAAGCCCATTCACGACCTCGTGGACGGAGCCGTCACCCCCAACGATGATGACGGAACGCCCCTGCTGCGCAGCCTGCTGCGCGCACTGCCGCGCCTCTCCGGGTCTGCCCGTCTCAACATATTCAGCCCGCGTGCGTTCTATATAGGGGCGCAACAGGGAACGATAGTGATGAATCTTGCCGCGATTAGCAGCAGGGTTGAGGATCACAAGAGGATTTTCTGAGGACTCCGTCGTCTCCATGCTCGTCTCCTTCACAGAAAGCAAAGTTTGGCACATTGTATCATCTTCCTCGCACACTCACAATTTGCTTTCCTGCATCGCTGTGCCAAAGAGAGTAGTACCAGATAATACACAAGTACCTATAAGTACCCCTTTGAGAGGCTGTTTTGATATACTTGCATGTATGGATGTTTTGCCTTTTCTAGCTCGTCCCTGACGGCATAAATACACTGGTTCAGGATAAGAAACACGCGATACATACAATAAGGTTGCCGCGCGCATATATTTATATATTGGCAACAAGCAGAAATACAGTTTCCTTATACTAGGAATATGAAGGTGAATATGCAGAAGAAGCAGTCTTTGTGGTGGCATCTAGCAATGCCTCAGTGGGAGATCAACACGCTTGTCTGGCGCGATGCATTCAAACAGGTCTTCCCTTTTTTCCTGGTAACACATCTCAGCATGATCATTATTTCTTTGTATGCCCCTGAGCTGATTATTATTTCTAGCAAATCGCCCGTCGATCCACTCAATCCTGCCTCGCTCAGCGTCATCTGGCGCACCTGGAACCGCTTTGATAGCCAGTATTATGTATTAATCGCTCAACAGGGTTATCAGTCACCTAGAAACGCCGCGTTCTTCCCTCTTTTCCCGCTGCTCATGCATATCGTTGCTATTGGTATTCATAACGCGATCGTTTCAGGGTTATTGCTCTCGTCGTTGGCGGGGCTGGTGCTTATGATCGTAATGTACCAGCTTGCTCTGGAAGAATTTGGAGAGCTGCTGGCACGGCGCGCGGTCCTTTATCTGCTCGCCTTCCCGACGGCATTCTTTTTGTGGGCTATCTATCCCGAATCCATTTTTTTGTGCCTGAGCCTGCTCTGCTTCTATGCCATGAAGCATCAACGCTGGTGGCTCGTTGGCATATTCGGATTCCTCGCCGCATTGGATCGACCAACTGGCATACTGCTCTTTCTGCCATGCTGCATAGAGTACTTACGCGTAAACCGTGCTATACGTGTTGATATCTTGAGCATGCTGCTGATTCCTTTCGGGCTGGGCCTCTTCGCGCTCTACTGCGCGCATCATTATGGTGATCCTCTGGCATTCATTCATGCTCAGAACGGATGGAAGCACCAGCTGGCAGTGCCCGGCTACGCGCTGTTCCGCGCGCTGCAAATTGTACACGATCAAGGCCCAGATATACGCTTGCGCGTGTTTCTGTCGTACTCTCTCGACTTCATTCCTGATGTGCTCGTCCTGGTCCTGCTCATCCTCACCGCCAGTCTGCGGCGTTTTCAGCTCGGTACTCAACATTGGGCTTATTTCTGCTTTGCCGCAAGCATCTGGTTGTTCGCCAATATGGAGCCCGGTTATCAGCCACTGATGGGCTTCGGGCGCAATATGCTCGTCGCCTTTCCCGTCTTCTTCGTCCTGGCTAAACTGGGCAACCAGCGCTGGATACACTTGCTCTATCTGTCAATATCGGGCACGCTCTGTATTCTCTGGTGTGTGCAGTTCGTGACTGGTTATCGGGTAATTTAATATTGTTCCGGCTTCCTTCTTTCTGTTATACTGACAGCAATGGCAACAGAAGAGCGTTTCTAACGAAACAACTGTATCCAGTTGGAGCAGAGCTCAAGCTGCAGATAGACCGATAGAGAGAGATAATTTTTCATGGAGCACCCATTACTTGAACAACTGCGGCAACGCCCGTTACTTTGTGATGGCGCGATGGGCACGTTGCTCTACGCGCGCGGCGTGACGTATGAACAATGCTTCGATGCATTAAACCTGACGCAGCCCGAGCTTATTCAGGGCATTCATAGCGAGTACATCAGTGCTGGCGCGCAGATTATTGAAACCAATACCTTTGGGGCGAATCGCAGCAAGCTCGAAGCCCACAATCTGAGCGAACGGGTGCGCGAGATCAATATCCGCGCGGTGAAATTGGCCCGCGAGGCACGCGAAGTCGCCGGACGCCCTGTCTTTATCGCCGGTGCCATCGGTCCCACTGGCCGCCCGCTCCAGGCACCCGATGAACAGCGACTGAGCGAGTTGCGTTCGACCTTTCGTGAACAGATCGAAGCGCTGCAAACAGGCGGAGTCGATCTGGTAATTCTCGAAACCTTCTCTAGCCTGGCGGAACTGCGCCAGGCGGTGCTGGCGGCAAAAGAGGTCGGCGGACTCCCCATCGTGGCGCAAATGAGCTTCTACGAAGACGGGCATACCCTTTCGGGACGCTCGGCAACGCGTGTGGCCGCCGTCCTTGGCGATCTAGGCATCGATGTGATTGGCGCGAACTGTAGCGTAGGGCCTGCCGCGACGCTAGATGCGTTGGAAGAAATGATCGCAGCCAGCAAGCAACAGGCAGATATGTACAGGATACCGCTGCCGCTCTTCTCCGCGCAGCCCAATGCCGGTCTTCCGCGCCGTATCGATAACCGCTTCTTCTACGTCTCAACGCCCGATTACTTCGCGGACTACGCGCTCCACTTCGCACAGGCTGGCGTGCATCTTATCGGTGGCTGTTGCGGTACGACTCCGCGCCATATCGCGGCGATGCGCAAAGCGCTCGACGAACACTATGGCGATGCTCAGCCAACCACTTCGGAACTGCAAGCAAACGAGTTCTCACACCCTGTCGCTCTTCTCGATAGCCAGGCAACCATCACTCGCCTGATCGAAGAAGAGATCATCCTCCCTCAACAGGGATCAAAGACGCGGCTACAAGAAAAGCTTGAGGCCGGGGAGTTCGTGGTCAGCGCTGAGCTTGATCCGCCGAAGGGCTTAAATCCGCGCAAGATCCTTGAGGGTGCCGTGGTCTTGCAAAAGGCGGGCATCGATTTTATCAATATCGCCGATAGCCCGATGGCGCGCGTGCGCATGAGTTGCATCGCTCTGGCACGCCTTATTCAAGACCACCTGGGCATCGAGACGATCATCCACTTTACGACGCGCGATCGCAACTTGATGGCGCTGCAAGCCGAGCTCCTGGGCGCTCACGCGCTGGGCATTCGCAACGTGCTTGCCCTGACCGGCGATCCTCAGCGCGTGGGCGATTATCCCAATACAACCGGCGTGTGGGATGTAGATTCGATCGGACTGATCCAGATCATCAAGCAGATGAACCTGGGCCACGACGCGGCGGGTTCATCGATTGGCGCGCAGGCATCGTTCCACATCGGATGCGCGCTGAACCTGAATATGACCGATGAGGAGACGGAACGCGAGATCGAGAAGTATCGCAGCAAGGTCGAGGCCGGAGCGCATTTCATTATGACGCAGCCGATCTATGAGCTGGCTCCCCTCGAACGCTTCCTGAGACGCGCCGGACAGCCGCCGATTCCTATGCTGCTTGGCTGCGTTCCCCTCCACAGCTCGCGCCACGCTGAATATCTGCACAACGAGGTACCCGGCATTACTATTCCAGACGCGGTGCAGGCACGTATGAAGGCCGCCGGTGAGCATGGGCACGCAGAGGGACTGCAGATCGCACAGGAACTGCTCGGCGATGCGCGCGGCATGGTGCAGGGCGTCTACCTGATGCCATCGTATGGGCGCTATGATGTAGTGAGCGAATTGACCCGCTCGCTACAATCAAAGCAGCCTATCAGGTGATAGAGCGTTTATAGCCAACCATTCTCGATGGCATAAGCAACTACGCACGCGTAGATAGCACCCTGAATACCTGTCCGGCGGTACTTCTCCAGGCAGCCGGACAGGACCAGTAGAGCGGTATCATGCAGATTTTGCCGCTTGCTGTAGACCGACATGCGCAAAAGGCATTCGGCAGCAATGGCATTCTCGGTCAGTGGTTGCTCACGCAACGTTAAGCGACCGGACGCATCATCGTCTGCCGGATAGTCATAAAAGAGGCCATTCTGCTCATCGAGCAACTCCTGACAGGCATAGTGCATCAAGGCAATCGCGGTCTCCAGGTAGTATTTGCGCCCATGCAGCTCATACGCATCGAGCAGGGCACGCGTCAGCCACACCTGGTCGGAAAGTTGTCCCGGCAGGCCCGGATGTCCATTGATGGCGTAATGATAGACGCTCCCGTTGCGATGCATCATATGTTCGCACAGGCAATCCAGGGCGCGCAGGGCCATCGTCTCCAACGAAGGATAGTTCAGCACCTTCGCGGCAAGCAGATAGGAAGAGATCATGCGCGCATTCCACGCAGTGTAAATGGTCTTATCAACATAAGGAGCCTGCCGCGACGCCCGCGAATAGGGACCGGGCTCGTAGTACTCCTCGTCGGCGCTCTGACTGCCGCTAAAGATACCTATATCCGGCTGCCAGAGGATATTGTTACTATAGAGAATCAGGCGCTTCGCCAGGTCGCGCCACTCCTGCTGTTGCGTCTCCTGCACGATTAGCACCAGGAGGCGCAACAGCGACGCGTTCTCCTCCAGCATCTTCTCCGTGTGCGGCGTACTCCAATCGCTCGCCGCTGAGTAGCGGAAGAAACCACCGGCCTCCTCATCCCACAGACCACCGTCGCGCATCTGCTCCAATGAATAACGCACCATGTCCAGCGCATCCGGCTGATTGTGACGGGAGAGATAGAGTAAAAGTTCAAGCGCTTCCGAATGAGGAAACTTGAGGTGTGGGTGAATGGTAAAACCACCGTAGTCAGCATCGTAGAGATCCCTTAAGACCATGCCAGCGTCGCCCGGTAGATCCGTCAGGGCCGAACGCTCCTCCTGCAACAGTGGTCGCAGCCCCGCGCCGGAGAGCGTCTGCGTCAACTGGCGCGTAAAGCGCTGATCCTGAAGCTCGCGCACCTGCTCGGCGATCTCCTGCCGATGCTCGCTATAATAGCGGCGAATATGTCCCAGATAATACAGCATCTGCTTTGGAGGGACGTAGACACCACCCCAGAGAATCTCGCCCTCGGAAGAAAGCATCACAATGCTCGGCCAGCCATTCTGGTTGTAGCGCTGATTCACATCGGGGCGCAGATCGCTATCGACGCGAATCGGAATATAATCAGTATTGAGGATGGTAATAATGCTTGGCTCGGAAAGGGTCGTCTCATCCATAATATGGCACCACTGGCACCACGAAGAGGAGATCACGAGAAAAATAGGCTTGTCCACACGGACAGCCTCTTCGAATGCCCCTTTACCCCAGGACCACCAGCGTATTTTATGAGCTGAATTGGGACGCGGGGAAAAACGAAATACTTCGGGTAGTGGGGCAGATGACCATGAATAATCGGCGACCACTTTTCCGCTCATGCTGGAGCCTCCTTCAGGTTGCGCATGGGGACACCTGATACTGCTAACTGGACTTATACAGAGTATACCATAAAACTAAGATAATATGGATAGATAAGCCACATCTTGCAAAAACATTTAGAAAATTTCAACAAAGTTCTGGCCTATGTATAGGTAACAGGCCCACAATTTTTGCTCTTTGCAGAAAGGAATAATTCAGCCCACCATGTTGTTTTCTCTCTATGAGAACTATCCACCGAACAAGACTGCATATGCAGCTTCTTACAACATGGATACAGCTCAAATTTGCTCCGGGTGCGGTCCAAAATTTTGCCAAGTTAAACAAAGGCTTTGGAAGGGTCACCTCTCCAAGGATTGAAGGAAGAACGCCGTCGGGGTGGGGCAGGGGGCGCAGCCGTAACCAGCGCAGCCCGGCTCGC
>JALYTQ010000239.1 GCA_030854195.1 Chloroflexota bacterium | reverse complement strand
CTCATCATGTACTGATCATTCCTCGCCGCCATGTCGCGAACTCCCTTACCGACCTGAAGCAAGCGGATGAGCAGATCCTATTGCGGCTCTTTGACGCTGCCAGGAAGATTGCTGGCGAACTGGGCACCGAGGAGCGCGGATATCGTCTTGTGTCAAATAGCGGTCCCGAAGCCGGTCAGTCCGTGTTTCATCTGCACTTCCATCTTCTGGGTGGCGCTCCCCTTGGCCTGTTTGGTACCCCAAGACGCGCCCATGAGTAGGCTGCCTGTAAGGGCAGTGCAAAGGAAGTTCTATGCGTATCGCGATTGATTATACAGCGGCTATCCACCAGGGAGCTGGCATCGGTTCTTATGTGCGCAATCTCGTGGCGGCGCTGCTGTTGGAGGATAGTGCTAATCAGTACACGCTGCTCACCAGCGGACGCCCGACGCCTGATCACCCTTTTCCTACTGCTGCGAACGCGCGAGGCCGGAGCATCTTCATTCCTGATCGCTACCTGAATATTCTCTGGTACCGCTGGCGTCTGCTCGTTCCCCCTGTGGCGCTCTTCACGGGCGCGGCGGACCTCTATCACGGTCCCGATTTTGTGCTACCTCCGCTCGGTAAGAGGGTGCGCAAGATGGTGACGATCCATGACCTCGCGTTCATCGAGCATCCTGAGTACGCGGTCCCTTCGTTGGCCGGGTATTTGCGCAAGGTTGTGCCTGAATCGGTCGCCAGGGCCGATGTGGTCGCGACGGTCTCTTCCGAGGTGAGCCGCACGTTGATCGAGCATTTCCAGACGCCACGCGAGAAGCTGACGGTGATTCCGAACGGGGTTGCGCCCTATTTTCGCCGCATCACCGATCCGATTATCCTGGCGGCAACGCGCCATAAATTTGGCCTGAAGTCCCCTCTGCTGCTCGGAGTGGGAACGCTGGAGCCGCGCAAAAATCACCTGGGGCTGATTAAGGCGTTTTACCAGGCTCAGAAGCAGAAAAATGGACCTGCTATGCTTGCAATCGCCGGTGGACCTGGTTGGTTGTATGAAGAGACGCGCAACCTTGTAGCCGAGCTCAAGCTTGAGCGCAAAGTACGCTTCCTGGGACGTGTGACCGATCTTGAGCTAGTCACGCTGTATAGCATGGCCGATGTCTTTGCTTTCCCCTCTTTTTTCGAGGGCTTCGGCATCCCCCCCCTTGAGGCGATGGCCTGTGGCGCGCCCGTCATTACCTCCAATATGTCCTCATTGCCAGAAGTCGCCGGTGATGCCGCGCTGTTAATAGATCCCAATGATATCGATGCCCTGGCCCAGGCGATACTCCGTCTATTGAACAATGAACAGCTGCGGATGGAGCTAGTACAAAAGGGCTATCAGCGGGTCCAACAGTATACATGGGCTATGTCAGCGCGTAAAGTTTTAAAAACGTACCAAAAGATGTACAATGGAGAAACAGACTTCGCTAATGAGGAAACCTTTCGATGAAAATAGGTATGAATGCTCTTTTTTTTCAATATCCTGCCACAGGTAGTGGACAATATATGACGCATCTACTCTCTGCACTGGCCGAGATCGATTCTCAGAATGAATATGTTTTATTAGGACCGGGACCCATAGAGACTTCTCGACTGCCATTTTCTTACCATGTGCATCCAGTGCCGACCCTTGCCGCGAGCAAGCGCAATATGAGCAAGGTCGTGTGGGAGCAGTTTACCGCGCCCTCAGCAGCGCGCAAGGAGGGGGTTGATATCTTCCATGTCCCCTATTTTGCGCCGCCTCTGTTCCCGCGCACTGCGACGGTGGTAACGATTCCCGATGTGATCCCCCTGCGCCTGCCCGCCTATCGACCTGATAATAAGGTCAAGGCTTATATGAACCTCGTGAGTCGCGCCGCTCGCTATGCGAAACTGGTCATTACGGTGTCACAACACGCGCGACAGGATATTATCGACACGCTTCAATTGCCAGCCGAACGCGTGCGCGTGATCTACGAGGCGGCTGGTAAAGAGTACCAACCTGTCACGGATAGTGAGCGCCTTGCCGCTGTGCGCAAGCTCTACGGCTTAAAGGAGCGCTACATCCTTTATCTCGGTGGTCTGGATCAGCGCAAGAACGTGCCACAACTGGTTCACGCCTTTGCCAACGTGCATCGCCTGGTCGGTGATGCCGATCTACAGTTGCTGATCGCGGGCAATCCCGATAAGCAGAAGGGGCCGCTCTTCCCCGATCCACGACCCGTTGCCGCCGACCTGGGTATGTCGGGGCAGATTATCTATCGTTTTATTGAGGAGGAGGACAAGTCGGCCCTGTATAGTGGCGCGAGCCTGTTTGTCTTCCCGTCGCTCTACGAGGGCTTTGGCCTGACACCACTGGAGGCGATGAGCTGTGGCGCGCCCGTAGTCTGCTCCAACCGCACCTCGCTGCCGGAAGTAGTCGGTGATGCCGCTATCACGGTCGATCCAGACGATACACAGGCGCTGGTCGAGGCGATGCGGCGCGTGTTGACCGATGATGCGCTACAGGCCGATCTGCGCGCTCGCTCATTACAGCGGGCGACGCTGTTCAGTTGGCAGAAGACGGCGACCGAAACACTGGCTGTTTATGAAGAGGCGCGCACGAAGGCGGGCGCGCAGAGGAAGAGGTGAGAAGATGCGTGTACTGATGATTTCGAAGGCCCTGGTGGCAGGGACCTCGCAGCGGAAATTGGAAGAGATTGCGCGCTGTCCCGATGTTGAATTGACGCTCGTGACGCCTGAATACTGGCTGAGCGACGATGGCAGCAAGCAGGTGCTCGAACGGCTCTACACCAGCGGCTACGAGATGGTTGTGACACCTATGGCCCTCAATGGCAACTTTCACCTGCACTATTATCCGCAGCTCGCGCAGATTATGCGCGATGTCAAACCTGATGTGGTGCATATCGACGAGGAACCATATAATTTCGCAACCTTCCAGGCCATGCGCCTGGCTCAGCAGTTGAAGGCGCAGGCGCTGTTCTTTACGTGGCAGAACCTCTATCGCAACTATCCTCCTCCTTTTCGCCAGATCGAACTCTATAACTATCGGCACGCCACCGCCGCGCTTGCGGGCAATCGCGATGCTGGGGACGTTTTGCGCCGCAAGGGCTATCAAGGCCCTATCCACATTATTCCTCAGTTTGGCTTCGATACGGAGATTTATAGCCGCAAAGAGCCTCGCAAGGTCCGCAAGCCCGGTGAGCCTTTTACGATGGGCTTCATCGGTCGCCTGAAGGAGGAGAAGGGGTTGCCTCTGATGGTCGAGGCGCTGACCTACCTGCCCGCGTATTGCCGCGTTGCCTTTATTGGCAATGGTCCGCTCAGAAGCTTGTTAGAGGAGCAGGCCAATCGCCTGGGTGTGAGTGATCGCGTGCTCTTCAAACCCGGCGTTCCCACCTACGAGGTACCCAGCGAGATGGAGCGCCTTGATGCGTTTGTGCTACCATCCTTGACGCGCCCGAACTGGAAAGAGCAATTTGGTCGCGTGCTTCCCGAGGCAATGGCCTGCGAAACGCCCGTGATCGGTTCCTCCAGCGGCGAGATTCCATATGTCATTGGTGACGCAGGCATTGTCTTCAAAGAAGGCGACGTCAGGGAACTGAGCGCCTGCGTCCAGAGACTGCTCGACGAGCCCGTCCTCTACGCTGATCTCGCCCGGCGCGGTCGCCAGCGCGTGCTGGACAACTATACGCAGGGACAGATAGCCAAACAAACGTATAAAGTGTACTGCGAGATGCTGGCGGCGCGTGTTTGAACCCGGTTGTATGCTCATTCTGTATTGCAACTTCAAGCTAGCTTCTCGTTGATGCAGTATCTATGCCCTATGATATACTGGCAAGAGCATTTTGAAACAGGAGCATCGTCTGGTGCTCCTCTGCCCGCTGTTCTCTCATACAGCGCCAGCGAAATGTCTTATAGGCATATCAGATAAGGAGCAGCAGATACATGACTACAACACCACGCGTGGAATTGATTCCGCGCAGCATCTTATTCGGCAATCCGGTCAAGACCAGTCCCCGCGTCTCGCCCGATGGCAGGCGCATGTCCTACCTGGCACCCGTCGATGGCGTACTGAACGTGTGGGTCGGTACGGTAGGCGGCGACGATTATCAAGCAATTACCCAGGATAAGGAGCGTGGCATCCGCTTCTACACCTGGTCCGCTGACAATACGCATATTCTCTATGTTCAGGATAGCGGCGGCAACGAGAACTGGCACCTCTATGCGACCAATCTAGAGACACGCGAGACGCGCGATCTGACGCCGTTTGAAAACGTCCAGGCACGTCTTATCGATAGCGATAAACACTTTCCCAATGAGCTGCTGCTTGGCATCAATAAAGACAATCCGCAGGTGCATGATGTCTATCACCTGGATCTTCCTACAGGTGAATTGACGCTCGTGGCAAAGAATCCCGGCAACGTCGCTGGCTGGGTTACTGATACACAATTCAAGGTGCGCGGTGCCGTCACCGCTCAGCCGGACGGTGGACTGGAACTGCTGGTGCGCGAGACCGAGCAGGGGGAGTGGCGCAAGATCGTGACCTGGAGCGCTGATGACGCGCTCAATAGTAGCCCTGTCGGCTTCACGCTCGATGGTCAGTCGATCTACCTGCAAGATTCGCGCAACGTCAACGCCAGCCGCCTCGTCAGACTCAATCTCGCCACAAACGATCTCACGGTGATCGCCGAGGACGCCCACTACGACGTGGGGAACGTCATGGTTCATCCCGATACCTACGAGATACAGGCCGTCGCTTTCAATAAGGACCGCCTCGAATGGACTGTACTGGATGAGTCGATTCAGCTTGACTTCGATCGCATTCGCGATATCCACCAGGGCGATTTCTTCCTGGTCAGCCGCGACGATGCCGATAAGACCTGGCTGGTCGCCTTCACCGTGGACAATGGTCCCATTCCGTTCTACGCCTACAATCGCGAGCAGCAGAGCGCCACGTTCCTCTTCGATAACCAGCCTGATCTGGCGCAGTACACGCTTGCCAATATGCAACCTATCGCCTTTACCGCGCGCGATGGCCTGACCGTGCATGGCTATCTCACCTTGCCGATCGGCGAGCAGCAAAAGAACCTGCCAATGGTTCTCAATGTGCATGGTGGTCCGTGGGCTCGCGATGCCTGGGGCTATAATCCCGAGGCGCAGTGGTTCGCCAATCGCGGCTATGCCTGCTTGCAGGTCAACTATCGCGGCTCTACTGGTTATGGCAAAGAGTTCCTCAACGCGGGCGACAAAGAATGGGGACGCAACATGCACAACGACCTGGTAGATGCCGTAAACTGGGCGGTGGAACAGGGCGTCGCCGATCCTAAAAAGGTCGCGATCTACGGTGGCTCTTACGGTGGCTACGCCGCGCTTGTCGGTGCCACGTTCACGCCCGATCTCTTCTGCTGCGCCGTTGATATCGTGGGACCCAGCAGCCTGATAACGCTTGTCAAGACCATTCCTCCCTACTGGGCAACCTTCCTGGCGACCTTCCACCGGCGCGTCGGCAACCCCGATACGGAGGAGGAGTTCCTGAAGTCGCGCTCGCCGCTGTTCAAGGCCGACCAGATCAAAATTCCCATGCTGATTGCCCAGGGTGCCAACGATCCACGCGTGAAGCAGGCGGAGTCCGAGCAGATCGTCGAGGCCATGAAGAGTAAGGGGATTGACTACCAATATATGCTTTTCCCCGACGAAGGGCACGGTTTTGCCAGGCCAGAGAATCGTATCAAGTTCTATGCCGCCGCCGAAAAGTTCCTCGCCCAACACCTGGGCGGTCGCTACGAAGAGGCATAGCGAAGAACCTAATCTTACGCTTTATGCGTGCCGCTAGCAAGGAAGCTACCCTGCTGGCGGCGCGTATTGTTCATGTACTTGCCAATCTTGTACGTGTCTGCCTGTCTATTCGTTAATACCCAAAATCAAAGAAGAAGCGCGCGCGCGGCGGCTTCATCAGAGGCGCTGGTAAGCTGTTCAAAGAGCTGTTTCAACTCGTCAACCGATGTCGTGCGTTTGACCCGTTGTTGCGCCTGCTCAAGCAAGGCAGGAAACCGCCCTTTCACCAATAAGAGGATCGTCATACGCAACGTCTTAATCGCACCTTTGGCCTCACCCCGAGCCTCGCTTTCGGCCCGGATCTTTCTCATCTTGGGATCTTTTTCCATCAGATCGTCGTACATGCTGAGCCTCTCCTCGATCATACGTTTGTCCTCTTCTGGGACGATTGTTGAGCGCCGGAGAACAATGCCTATCCATCTGATCTCACGTGCTAATGCATTTTCATCGTCCTTATAATATTCTACCATCTCGTCGATGGCAGGTAAAATTACCTGCGCGTTCGCGCCCGCCATGGCGGGTAAGAGCGCGTACAGCGCAACGCTGTGTTCTTGGACATACTTCTCTGCCTGCAAGTACCACAATGGGAACCGGCGGAAGTGGAAGAGGAGAAGAAGCTCCCCATCGCTCTCTTCCTGTAAGGGTGAGGTGGCCATCGTGGTCTCAAAGGGGTACACAATCACGGAGATGACGGGGAGACGATACTTGCGGTAGAGATAGGCGTGATAATCCAGCAGGCGCACACTCATCTCTTCATCGGCCCCGGTCTCGAATTCCAGGTGCAGGATATGCTCCTTTCCCTTGTAGAGAACTTTGTAGACGCGATCGGCGCGCAAGATCGTCCGCATGATCTCGATGTCATACGTCTCCTGGTAGACCGCTCCATCGAGAATATGCGGCAGGATCTGGGCTTCCTGCCCTTCGAGAAGCGACTTGAGCAGGTTGTCGTAGGGTTGTTGTTGCTCTAGAGGTGGTTGTGCGCGTTTGCGCTTTGCCATCTTGCTCTGGCCCCCTTCCACTTAACTTTATTTGCTTCATTGCAGTCACATTGCATAATGGTAAGAAACTAATCTCAAGATGTGCTTCCTGCGTTTGAAGCATCTATTTAAATTATACTGCTGTTCCAAAGCGAGCAACTATCCGAAACTTGCACAATATTTTCTGAGGGGATACAATGTCAACAGCTCCATGAAATAAAACCGACACTCTCCCGGAGTGGCAATGTGAGGAAGGGCGCGCAAGCATGCAAGTAAACGATGATCCTATTATGGTATTCGCTGGCAGCGGCAGTCACAGTCTGACTGCCAGCATCTGCAAGTATCTCCACATTACGCAGGGTAGAAACGAGACGCTGCACTTCTCGGATGGCAATACGTTCGTGCGCATTCTGGAGAACGTGCGTGGTCGTCGCGTATACGTGGTGCAGTCGACGGTTTTTCCCGCCAACGATAACTTTATGGAGCTGCTCTTCTGGATCGATGCCTTCAAGCGGGCGGGTGCTGAGACGGTTACGGTGGTCATTCCGTACTTTAGCTATGCTAAGGGCGATAAGAAGGATGAGCCGCGTGTCTCTATTCGCGCTCGTGTCTGCGCCGATGCGATCGAGGTGGCCGGAGCTGATCGCGTCGTCACGATGGATCTGCACGCGCCGCAGATCCAGGGCTTTTTCCACCGGCCCGTCGATAATCTCTACGCCCTTCCTCTCATCTGTGAGCGCGTGCGCTCGCTGGATCTGCGGGATCTCGTTATCGTCTCGCCTGATGTCGGTTTCGCGAAACAGGCGCGCCGCTACGCTTCGTACCTCAACGCGCCGATCGCTATTGCTGACAAAGAACGTATCGCCCATGACGAGAAGGCCCATATCCTACAGATTATTGGCGATGTGCGCGGCAAAACGGCCCTTATCGTGGACGATTTCACTATTTCGGGTGGCACGCTCGCCAGCGTCTCTGTCAAGTTGCTCGAAGAGGGTGCCAGGGATGTCTACGCTGCGGTGACGCATGGTGTGCTGGCTGAAGGCTCCGTCCGA
>JALYTQ010000030.1 GCA_030854195.1 Chloroflexota bacterium | reverse complement strand
CTCTACAGTATTCTGTCAGAAACATTGCACACACGCATTCTTTCCACGTGGGACGAGACATACCTGACGCTGCACGTGGGCGGCAGTTGGACCACCGATGCTCCATTTCGGGAAACAGAGCGTCTGCTTGCGCGTGGTCGTGACCTGGGGCTGGTCGCCATTGAGATGGAAGCGGCGGCCCTCTATGCGCTCGCAATGGCGAAGGACTACCCCATTGTGTGCTTTGCGCATGTCACAAATCAGATGGCTCGGATTGAGGGAGATTTTGAGAAGGGGGCCGCAAATGGGAGCATGACGATGCTGGAAATTATTCGACAAGTTTCAGGAAACTGACAAAGGAGAGGTCTTATGCCTGTTGATGTCGAGGTGTTGCGCCATATTCCTCTATTTGCGACATTGAGCCAGGAGGATCTGGCACAGGTAGCGGCGATGACGCGGGAGCGCCACTACGAGCGCGGCGATCTCATTCTGCTGGAAGGCGACCTGGGTGGAGCGCTGCATTATGTACATACGGGACTGGTCAAAGTCTTCAAGACCTCGCCGAGCGGCAAGGAGCAGGTTCTGCGCCTGGTTGCAGCAGGCTACACCTTCAACGATGTGCCCGCGCTCGATGGCGGGCCCAATCCCGCGAGCGTGGCGGCGATGGAAGCGAGCACCGTGTATGCGATACGGCGCGCGGAGCTCCTCGGACTGATTACGACGCGCCCCGAGGTTGCTGCAGCCGTCGTGCGCACGCTCACCACGGCGTTGCGCAACATGGTCGCGCTGGTGGAAGATCTCTCCCTGCGCCGTGTCACGGCCCGCGTTGCCAAAATGCTCCTGGACCAGGAAGAGGCATCGCAGAAGGCACTGCGCGCCTACCATCTGACACAGCAGGAGATGGCGGCGCTCGCGGGCACGGCCCGCGAAGTCGTGGGCCGCTCGCTCAAGGAGCTAGAGATGGCGGGTGCCATTGAGATGCGCCAGGGACGCGCCGTTGTGTTAAACGCTGAGCGCCTCCGTTTGCTTACCCTGGAATAATCTATCCACTCTCCTCCATCACAATTGCATCACGGCGCATATATGTGACAAAAGTCACAGGATGCCGGGCCTCTTCGACGGTATGCTTTTGACAAAGAAGAGCGTTTCTCCTCTGGCACGCACCTGGAGGAGGATGTCATCGTTGCATCTTGTTCACTTTATGGCTCAGTAGGGATGGTTCTCTCACTGACACATTTTGGGGGGTAGGGACCAGCTTTCAGCGCGTCCAGATTTATCATTTCCTCTCCCCGAGAGCAGAGGAGACGAGAACAACGATACACAGTCAGAAAGAAGAGGAACCGGTCATGAGCACACAAGTGCAACCGCCTGAGAGCAAGGAGCAGCTCAAAACTTCATCGGACCATGTAAACGCACAGATTGTAAGAAAACAGCAGCGAGCGCCACGATCAAGGATGGACCTGGTTGTGCTCTGGCTCGCCGTCTTTTTGCTTGCCTTACTTGTTCTTGTCGGTGTCATTGATTCCGCCCCACTACACTCGGTCCAGAATAATGCGGCAGCGGACAACAGCGGCAGCAACAGTAGCAGCGGCCAGGCGACGACAGGAACGACGAGTAAGGCAGCGGTGCCTGCTCATCAGACGTACAATCCACAGCTTCCGCCAGTGCTCCAGGGCAGCACGGTAAATATCTCGCTCACGATCACAGAGCAACTCGTCACGATCGCCGATGGTGTTGCCTATCACGCGTGGACGTTCGGTGGAACCGTTCCGGGACCGATTCTCCATGTGCGTCAGGGACAACTGGTGCATACGACCATCATAAACCACGGCAACATGGCTCACTCAATTGATCTTCATGCCGCGCAGACACCGTGGAGCGTGAGTTATCAAGATATTCCTGTCGGCAAGAGCCTGACCTTCACCTGGCGCGCGGACCATCCCGGCGTCTTTATGTACCACTGCGGAACTGCGCCCGTCATCGATCACATAGCCAGTGGCATGTACGGAACTATCATTGTAGATCCCGCCATCAGCCGTGCTCCGGCGAAAGAGTATGTCCTGGTTCAAAGCGAGTTTTATACAGCGCAGAACTCTGATGGTACGTATTCACTTGACACTACCAAAGTGATGAATGACCAGCCGGACTACGTTGCGTTCAACGGTTACGCGAACCAGTACAAGGCCGCGCCGCTCACGGCAAAGGCGGGTGAGCGCATTCGCCTATACATTCTGAATGCTGGACCCTCCGAGTTCTCTGCCTTCCACGTCATCGGAGCCATTCTAAGCGACGCGTATATGGACGGCAATCCAGCCAATCGGACGCAGGGCAACCAGACGGTTATGGTCCCCCCCGGCGGAGGCACGATCGTCGAGCTGGTTATTCCAGCAGCAGGTCTCTATCCCTTTGTGACCCATTCGTTCGCCGATGCCAGCAAGGGAGCGATGGGAATGATCAAGGTGACGCCGTAACCCGACGGTAATGGTTCCGCTCTGGATGAGAAGGACACTTACGAGGGGATGAACCTTTACGAAGGAACATCCCCTTTTGTAGTAATTTATATTATATATGAAGGGGATTATTTAGTGCATATGGCTAGATATGGAACAAGTGAGCATGTAACATCTAAAAAAGAGGAGCGCAAGCAGGAGCCATTCTGGCGTGTTGCGCCGATGGCGAAGGCGGCCCTCCTGCTGGGCGCGTGCGGCGGCTTTGTATTGGCAAGCGTGCTGACATTGACTCGTGCCTTCTCCGTGCCGCTCGGGATGTGGTGGGAAGCAGTGGTGCAGGCGCATGGGCATCTCCAACTATATGGCTGGGCGGGTCTCTTCATACTGAGCGTGGCGTTACACTTTCTGCCACGACTGCGCGGCGCTCCATTGGTTGGCGCGCGCTTCATCCCCTGGCTGATCGGCAGCATTGTGATGAGCATGGTCCTGCGCGCCTTCAGTCAACCTCTACTGACCCTGATGCCAACAGGCGTGTGGCGGCTGGCGCTGATTGGAAGCGGCGTATTCGAGGTAATCGCTCTTATCGGCATCCTGGCGATGGTGGTGCTGACGGCGCGCAGTGGGCCGAAGCCAAAGACGCGCCCGGCTTATTGGAGCGTCTTGCCGTTTTTTGTAGGCGCGTTCTGCTCATTGGGGATCGCCAGTATCGTCAATCTGTTCAATGTCATACAGGCGGCGCAAGGTAGCGGGCTGGCGCTGGATGGAGGCGATGCGTTGAATGTGACGCTGGGCCTCTTCGGCTTCCTGGTGCCGGTCGCGTTGGCAATGTCGGCCCGTTCTCTGCCCATGTACGCGGGGCTGGATGCTTTTCCGCGCCGCGTGCTGTGGCCGTTGGCGGGGCTTTACTTCGCGGGGCTGGCGCTGCTGGGCGTTGGAACAGTAGATAGCCTGCCTATGTTGTGGGCAAACGTCATCAATGGTCTGGGCATGATACTGCTGGGCGGCGTCGTGCTGCTCTTCGTCGCCATCTTCTTGCGCTTGATGCGCGGGCGGGGCCGCCTGCCAAAACATGTTGCACGACTCGCACCGAAACCTGTGGCTCTGGCACAGACCTATCAACAACAGGTAAAGAAGGAACAGGCGGACTATGGGCCGTTCGTGGGACTGGTAGCAAGCGCGTATCTGTGGGCGCTACTCGGGGCCCTCCTGTTGCTGGTTGACGGCATCGCTCGGCTGGTGACGGGCACGCCACCATTTGCCATTGACGCCATTCGCCACAGCTTCGCCATTGGATTTATCGCCTTGCTGATCTGCGGCATCGCGCCGCGCATGTTACCAAGCTTCTCCGGCGGCCATATCGTTTCTCCCAGGTTGGTCAGCGCGACGCTCTGGCTCGGCAATATTGCCGCCGCGCTCCGTGTTGGTTCTGTTCTACTCGCTTCAGTTCTTCCTGGCGCGCAGGATACCTTCCTCCTGGGTCTCTCAGGCCCCTGCGGTCTGGCCCTGGCGATCTGCCTAGCGATCAATCTCTGGCCGACACTGCGTGACCCAGGCGACGCCCAATCTCTATGAGCAGAACCACACCTTGGAGGCTGTGGGGCTGGTATACCCTATTTGTCGGCAAGTAGGCATTCGGGGAAGAAGGTCATGGTGCATAGACAGAATAGATTTACATACGTTATTGCTTATAGAGAGGAACAAACTCAAAAAAGAAGCAATAGAGGGAGTTATATCAAGGATGAAAGTCCTCATTAGCGGAGCATTTGGAAATATCGGTTCAAGTGCGCTACAAGAACTGGTGCGTCAGGGGCATGTAGTGCGAGGCTTTGATTTAAAGAGCAAAAAAAATGTGCAACGAGCGCAGCAACTGGCTCGTACGTACTCATTTGAGCAGGTGTGGGGAGACATTCGCAACAAGGAAGATGTGGCCGCAGCTGTTCAGGATCAGGACGTGATTATTCATCTTGCATATATGATTCCACCCGCCGTCGATGAACACCCTGAGCAGGCGTATGCGGTGAATGTGGAAGGAACGCTCAATATTCTCGCAGCAGCCCAGAATCTTTCTACGCGACCCAAATTTCTCTTTGGCTCAAGCCTGGATGTCTTTGGGCATACGCAGCAGCAAGCTCCTCCACGGAAAATCGACGACCCGGTCTACGCCACGGATGCCTATACCGAACACAAGCTCCTTGGAGAGACAGAGGTCAAGGAGTCAGGGCTTGAGTGGGCTATCTTCCGCTTCGCAGACGTACCACCACTGGAGGCGCGCAATCCCCATCCCATTATGTTCAGTATTCCGTTAGATACACGTTTTGAAATGGTACATACGCATGATGTGGGGCTGGCTATCGCCAATGGGATAAAGAGCGAGATCTGGGGCAAGACCTGGCTCATTGGTGGCGGGACAAGGTGCCAGGTACGTTATCGGGATTATTTAAACAGATCAATGGAACTTGCGGGCATCGGGAAGCTGCCAGAAAGCGCCTTTGGGACGAAGGAATATTGCACTGATTGGCTCGCTTCGGAGGCAAGCGAACAACTACTCCATTATCAGTTACACAGCTTTGACGAGATCATGAATGACCTGGCAAAGTATGTACGGCCGCCTGCCCCCGTCCGCCTGATACTGCCGCTCATCGCCCCACTGATCCGGCGGCAGCTAGTAAAGATGTCGCCCTATTATAACAAAAAGGCTTAGAAGATGTGGGTGATCCTGCACTTTAAAAAAGTTCGGGATCACTCATGAGACGCTTATCTTGCAAGAGCTTTTAGAAGGGACTCTTCGGGCGCTGACTCGTTGATTGCTGGCTTAAAGTAGCCATACTGCGATTATACTCCTGCAAGAGCGGATCAAGAGGAGTCCTGGTCATAGCAAAGCTAACAGGTCTACCACCAGGGCGCTGCATCTGCTGCTGCACCTGAGCAATAGCATTACTCACGCGGTCAAACTGGGACGCCTTTTCGTTCATAGACTGCAATCTATTTAACAGATTATTCAAAGGCACGGCGATCTTCCACAGCACGCTCTCCGCGTTCAGCGGGACACGGACATCTAGCTCGCCATTGGCAATGCGAGCGTGAACCTGGGCAATAATCTCGACTCCTCGCGCCAGTTGTTCCTGCTCCGCGGCCCACTCCTGAGTCTGTTGCATAAGTTCTTGCCGCAAACTCGCGATCTCCTCAGCCCGATCAGCTCTACGAACGGTTTTGATTAAGTTATTCATGATCACATAGACAATCACAGCCACGACAATCTGAATGGTGGCCGGGAGGACCAGGGAGACGGTAAAGAGCTGTTGCTGCATCATCTGCGTGTAAGCCGTTGTATGTGGTTGCAAAAACGAGATAAGGATTATGTTGATACAACTACAGGCACCGGCGATCAGCGCGGCAAGGGGCGGCAAGAGCGAGCCAGCCAGGATAACCGCAACGACGAGTGCATTAAATAAAGGAAGCAGAGTTGGATCAAGAGGGTTCGTAACAAGAGGGCCGGTCACAGAAAAAAAAGCATAGGCGACGATACACGTTGCCGATACAATCTGGTGACCCATACGTCCAGAGATCCATGAGGCAAGCAAAAAGAAAAGCATACCAACGGCGATTGGAGGTGACGATGGGCTGCGTGGAGAGTCAAAGATCATAACCGGTGCCAACGGTAGGAAAAGCACCAGGAGCAGGAGCAAAAAGCTACTCGTTAATTTCGCATAGCGTGCTCGTTCACGTTGCAGCGGTGTCGTCCCCTGCTCCAGAGCAGGCAATGAGAGCCGATACCACCACTCAAGTATACGTTTCATGACCACTTCCCTTCTTACTATGAAACTTTGTTTGTTGGATAAACGCCATTATTCATCAGGTCTGCGAAAGCGAATAATTCCTTTTTGAAAAAGGAGATTGATGACTTGATAGAGCGTACTTGTGGAGAAAGAGAGCTGCGCATCGATATCCACCACTCTTCTGATGCCATTGATCTGTGCCAGGACCGTCTGGACAAGAATGCGATCTTTACGGGGTAATGTACTGAGAAAGCTTCCATCGACCGTGGCAACCTGGTAGGGGATTAGCAACTCATCAGGATAGGCAGCAGGAGGAGAAGGTATTGCTGTTTTCTGAGGATGAGGAGGGACAACAAACATTTCAGGGCCGACATTGAGGGTAACATCCCAATCCTCAAGGCCGTAGAGTGCCGGTAACATATACCGGGCGTCTATTTGCACGTCACCATTTCCAACAAGCACGCAGTGAATAATTTGTCCGTGCAAAATGTATAGGGAGCATAAACATGGCCTCTGCAAATTGAGCAATCCTTTTGGGAGAGTGCGTTGCAAGATGCCTGTTCGGCCTTCAAGTACCTCAATCAAAGTTTTCAAATCAAGATGGTAAATTTTCCCCAATTCTGTAAATGCCTTACTTTATTGAATAGGCTTATGTTATCATAGAAAAGGTAGTTGTGAAACTAAATTAGCCCAAAAGAACTTTTTTTGTAGATTATTAGTATCTTCTCTTTTTGTTGTGCCTCCGGCGCGAGGAGAAGGGGAGAAGCTGTGGGGACATTGAGGGTCGAAGACCCGCACACCCCGGCAAGGCGCGGCCACCCCTTGCATCCCCGCTTGCTGCCACAATTGCAAAGCCCTGACCTGACAGTACCGGTGCTATACTCAGCAATACTGGGAATATGCTATACTGGTACCGACTAATGACTGACTAGCGGGCGTCGCCTTATGGGAACATGCCTGGAAAGATAGATGGATAAAGTTGACGACCTTCGTCTGGCCCGTACTCACCAGTTATGAGCAGGAGCGGCTGGCGCGCATAGCACTACCCCTCGGCGGCATCGGCACGGGGAGCGTTTCCCTGGGGGGTCGCGGCGATCTACGCAACTGGGAGATCGTCAACCGGCCCGCTAAGGGCTTCGCGCCGCAGCATAGCTTCTTCGCCATCTACGCGCAGCCCGCCAATGGGATCGCCACCACCAGGGCGCTGGAGGGGCGGCTCGAAGCGCCCTACGACGGCGCGAATGGCAGCACGGTACCCAACGCTGGCCTGCCGCGCTTCCGCCATTGCACGTTCCTGGCGGCTTATCCCTTCGGACAGGTGCTGCTCTCGGACGAGGATATGCCCGTTGACGTAACGCTGCAGGCGTTCAATCCGCTGATACCCGCCGATGCCGAGCGCAGCGGCATTCCCGCCGCGATTCTGCGCTTCTGCGTCACGAACAAGACCGACGCGTATGTCACGACCTCTATCTGTGGCAATGTGCAGAACTTCATCGGCACGGATGGCAGCGAGGGCGCTCCAAAGGCCAATCGCAATACATTCAAGATCGAAAATGATGCGTCGCCGCTGCAGGGCGTGTTTATGACATCGAACGGCGTCGAGCGCGGTAGCGAACAGTGGGGCACATTGGCCCTGGCGACGACGGCGACGAGCGGCGTGACCTATCGTACAGCCTGGGCCTCGCTGAGCTGGGGCGATTCGCTGCTCGACTTCTGGGACGACTTCGCCAGCGATGGCCTGCTTGAGAAGCGCACGACGGTCAACGCCGACGCGCCTATGGCCTCGCTGGCGGTGACGATGGAACTGGCACCGGGCGAGACGCGACCCGTGACCTTCCTGCTCGCCTGGCATTTCCCCAATCGGCAGAGCTGGACGCCTGTTACAAATCCCGCGTCGCGCTCGCGAACCGGCGAGCTGGGGAGCGCGTCCAATCCGCACGCTGACAATCCCAACCGCATTGGTAACTACTACGCGATCCTCTACCACGACGCCTGGGATGTCGCCGTGAAGACCGCCGCCGACCTGCCCGAGCTGGAAGCGACCACGCTGGCATTCGTGCGGAACTTCTGCGAAAGCGACCTGCCGGACGTTGTGAAGGAAGCGGCGCTCTACAATCTCAGCACGTTGCGCACGCAGACCTGTTTTCGCACGGAGGATGGTCGCTTCTATGGCTGGGAGGGCTGCAATGATAAGGCGGGCTGGTGCCACGGCTCCTGTACCCATGTGTGGAACTACGAGCAGGCCACGGCCTTCCTCTTTGGCGACCTCGCGAGCAGTATGCGCGAGATCGAGTTCCTGCACGCGACGAACGAGGATGGGCTGATGAGCTTCCGCGTGAATCTGCCGTTGGACCGCGCAACGGCCTGGGGACACGCCGCAGCCGATGGGCAGATGGGCTGCATTCTGAAGCTGTATCGCGACTGGCAGCTCTCGGGCGATAGCGATATGTTGCAGAGGCTATGGCCGAAGGTACGCAAAACCCTCGCCTTCTGCTGGCAGCCGGGCGGATGGGACGCCGACCAGGACGGTGTGATGGAGGGCTGTCAGCACAACACAATGGATGTCGAGTACTACGGTCCCAATCCGCAGATGGGCCTCTGGTACCTGGGCGCGCTGCGGGCCGCCGAGGAGATGGCGCGGGCAATGGGCGATCGGCAGTTCGCCACGCGCTGCCAGGAACTCTTCGTCCACGGCAGCGAATGGCTCGATGAGCACCTCTTCAACGGAGAGTACTTCGAACAGCGCGTGCAACCTCCCTCCGACGCCTCGGCGATTGCTCCCGGCCTGCGCCTGGGGCTGGGCGCGACCAATATAGCTGAACCGGAGCTGCAGCTCGGCGCTGGCTGTCTGGTAGATCAGCTCGTCGGACAGTATATGGCGCACATCTGCGGCCTGGGCTACCTCGTGCCCCGAGAACATATTCGGCGCACGCTGAACAGTATTATGCGCTACAATTTCCGTCCTGACCTCTCGTGGCACTTCAATCACCTGCGCGCCTTCGCGCTCAATGACGAGGCTGGCCTGCTTATGGGCAGCTATCCCTTCGGGCAGCGACCGCGCCGCCCATTCCCGTACTTCAACGAGGTAATGTCGGGCTTCGAATATACAGCCGCCGCCCATATGCTTCAAGAAGGCATGTATGAAGAAGGGCTGCAATGTATCGCGGCGATACGAGAACGCTACGATGGTCGCAAGCGCAACCCGTTCGACGAAGCCGAGTGCGGTCATCACTATGTACGCGCCATGGCGAGCTGGGGCAGCGTGATCGCGCTCACCGGCTTCCGCTACTCAGCAAGCGACCAATCGCTGCACTTCGCCGCGAGCGAGCGCTTCTCCCGCGTCTTCTGGTCGAATGGTTACGCCTGGGGCACCTGCCTGCAAAAACCCAGCGCAGACTCAACCGAGGTCGAGCTCACCGTCCTCTACGGCAGCCTCCAACTACGACAGCTCCACATAACAGGTATCGGTACAGTCGATTGCGATCCCCTCAAAGAGATCGAGATGAACGAGAGCGCGGTGTTTGTACTCAAGAAAGGTGCCGCTTAATCGTAATGTTTAGCCTGCGCCCAGAGCGCCGCGAATGGTGCCTTCGGCTGCCGCAAGATCAGGATAGGGGCCTGATTCTCAAAGTCCACACACTCAGCGCAAGAAGTCCTGGCGGCCAGCGTCACCGAGCTGAACTCCCGTGCAGCGTCCTGGGGAGAAACATTGATCGTAATGATGACCTGGCCGGTACACCCTTGCGGTCCCCAGATATAGAAGGCGTTGTGTCCACTGATCGGCGGTGGTAGATGATAGCGCCCACCGAATTGCACGAGCGCCCCAGCCTCGCCATAATTGGAGGTAAAGATGCAGGCAACCCGCTGCTCATCCATTGGCAGGCCGTGATACACCTGAGCAATCAACGCGACCTGTTCCTCCCAGCCAAAGCGATCCGCCAGGGCTTGCGGCAAGCCATCGATATCGCCTGACTCCTGCTGTGACCCTGCGTTGCCAGCCTTGCCATAAACATGCCCAAACACAGCAGGGGGCAACACCGGCATTATAGCGGGGGCCAGCAGCACGCCACACACGGCCAGCAACACGGGATAGACCGCGATCCATCTGCGCCAACGCATCCGCCATTGACCGAAGAGCATCGCCCCACCGGCAAACAACGGCGGATAGGCCGGTGCCAGAAAATAGGTTTTCCCCTGAACCGCGATGAAGAGCACGAAGAGAATGAGATAGGCCCACCCGAAGACCCGATAGCGCGCCCCACGTGCGGAGAAGAAGTACCACAGCCCTGCCCCCCATAAAAACACCGAGAGGGGATTCATGCCAAGGATCTGGTTGGCCAGGAAATCAAGCGGCGTCCCACCGGAGCTATGATTTTGGGAATAGCCCGCCCAATACTGGAACGATGCCCAGCCATTGGCGACATTCCAGATCAGGAATGGCAGGAAGAGAGCGAAGGCAATCAGGCCGCCAAACAGCGTCCAGCGGGTAAACAGCAGGCGGCGTTGTGGAGTCAGCAGCAAGCCGACGATCAGCGCGAACCCCCAGAAGAGGATGGTCTCCTTTGTCAATAATCCCAGGCCAGCCACCAGGCCGAACCCGAGCCAGCGTCGGGGTTGTTCATCGCGCAGCAGGACGATGAGGATGGTGGCGGCCAGCGTCCACCAGAAGACATCGAAGACATCATAGGTATAGATGGAGCCGTTTGCCATCAGGACGAGGGCCGTCGCCGATCCCAGGGCAGCGAGTCCCTGGACCCATCCCGTGCCGCCGAAGAGCCGGGCCATCAGTCCTGTCAGGATGATCGTCCCGGCACAAACCAGGGCCGCGATCACATGGATGGCCCATAAGGCATTGTCGGTGAGCAAGCGGGGAAGCAGTGTGATCCAGGGCACCAGCGGCGGGACATCCACATAGCCAAAGGCGGGATGCTGGCTCATGGCCATAACATAGAGCTCATCCCGGAAATAGCCATAATTAGCGCCGACCAGGACATGGGCCAGGAACGAGATACCGGCGATGATCAGCACGGCGGGAGCGAGGTCAGCGCGGCGATAAAGGTTAGTGATGTCGGCGCGCAGTGATGAAGCAGCGCTCATGGCAACCCCTTTTGACGATTGCGAAACACCTCTCAGCATGAGTTCCATGAGAAAAGATCCTTTCGCGAAAAAAACATCAAGCTCTATGTTTATGGGATCATGTCGTGGCTTTCGGGACTTATATGTCTCCGCCTACTGATAGAAATTCCTTGATGCAGGATAGCACCGCGCAATTCAGGGCCATACAATAGGGCCGTGCTTAGATCGGCCCCTTGCAGGTCGGCACCATGCAGCACCGCGTTACGCAGGTCGCTTCCATTCAGATCGGCGTTGCTTAGATCGAGGTCTGTCAGATCAAATCCGCGCAGGTCAAGCCCTGTGAGCGTTGCATAGCTTAACCTCGTGTGGTGGAGATGTACGCGGTTTGTTTCAGTAGTGCCCAGGTGCGCGGAACGCAGATCGGCCCCGTCGAGATCGGCGGCGCTCAGATTGGCTTCTTCCAGGTGTGCGTGGCTGAGGTTAGTTCCGCGCAGATTAGCGTTCCGCAGATCGGCCCCGCGCAGATTCGCGCCGCGTAGATCGATATAGGAGAGATTGATCTGGCGCAGATTTTGTTGGCTTAAATCAAGCATGGTAGAGCTTCCGGCGGCGCTTAGAAGTTGCTCGACATCCGCCCGCGTCAAAGGAGGAACCGCTTCTCCTTCTCCCATTGGTCCCTCAGAATGCATAATCAGGTTCCTCCTTTCTGTATCTGTTCAGCTTGCCTCTATCCGGATTTCCACAGCGCGGTTCACAAGCCCGCCGCGTCGGCCTGTGGAGCGCGGCGGGCTTGTGAACCGTGCCCATACCTTATAGTGTTCCCTTAGCCCTACGATGGTTCAGTTTCCGCCATTGGCTCCTTGCGCAGCACCTCGGGCTGGGCGACGAGCATCCAGACGAAGTAGATCAGGCCGATGGCGAATAAGATGATACAGTAGAGCCAGGGGGACGCGAACGAGGCGTCGCGGAAGATCGCCAGTTCGAAGAGCAGCCAGACGAGCGAGAGGATGATGATGGGCCATTCGAAGACGCCCAGGTTGAAGCCGTGCGTCTGTGGCAGCTTGCGGCGGGCATAGATGTACAGGATCACGGTCGCCAGGTAGATGATCGCGGGCAACATCGTCGAGGCCGAGAACAGGTTTGTCAGGGTGTTCGTCTGATTCGCGAAGATGGCAAGCACCACCTCGCAGAGGATGCCTGAGAGCAGCGTCGTCGCGATTGGCGTGCCCGTGCCCCTATTGACGCGCCTGAAGACCTGGTAGCCGGGGAAGCGCTGGTCGCGCGACATCGCCCACGTCAGCCGTGTAGCAGTCATGTAGATAACCATGCCACAGGCGAAGATCGAGAAAGTGACTAGGACCAGGAAGATATCGCCGATCACCGTGCCAAGCGTTCCCCTGACAATATCGGCAACGGGCGTCGCAGAACTGGCGAGCGCCTTGAGATCGCCGGACGCCAGGTTGAGCGCGATAAGGAAGACGAAACCGACGATACCGCTCAAGACCACGGCTGACCACATGGCGAACGGCACCACCCTGTGCGCGTCCTGCGTCTCCTCCGCCAGGTTCGCAGCTGATTCGAAGCCAACGATGGTGTAGGCACCAAGCAGGAACGAGAACATGAACGGTCCGGTGGAGGTGAGGCCGCCGAGGTTGAAGTAGCCTTTGGACGGGATGGCACCCATGCTGAAGAGGTGGTCGGGATGCAGAAGTCCGCGTGCGGCACCCACGACGACGAGCAGAATCGTGAGTCCTAGAATGCCCACGACCTCCGTTCCCACGGCGGCGTTATTGATGCGCGTGGAGAGGAATGTCGAGAACATAATCAGCAGCATCTGTATGACGATAATAATAGCGGTAGCGAGCCAGGCGTTCTGAGGCGTCTCCGCATAGTTGAAGAGGCTTGGCAGAACGGTCTGCGCGATTGAGTAATCGACCGAGACGACAACGACGGTCAGAAACATAAATGAGATCCAGCCGACAAGCCAGCCGACTTTAGGATTGACCAGGCGCGAGACCCACTGGTATGAATAACCGGCCAGCGGCATACGCGAGGCCAGGGCCGCGAAGACGAGCGAGACGAATAGTTGGCCGACGACGACAAACGGCCATGTCCAGATGCCGAGCGGCCCTCCCCAGTTCAGCACACTCCCATATGTCGAGAAGATGCCTGTAGTGATAGAAATAAACGAGAAGCCAACGGCGAAGGATGCGAAGCGTTTGAGTTCGCGCCGGAACTCCTGCTGGTAGCCATACTGGCCAAGGGTCTGCTCGGCCTCTTCGCCGGGCCTGTTGTCGGTGACGGACATGGTTTGTTCAAGTGCTCCTTCCTTGAAGAAGACGAAAAAAGTAGACGATGCAAGGTAAAAGCAGGGACTCTCCGGTCGCTGTGCAAGGGATGGGCAGGCTCTACATCTAACTGTACGTTATTGTGGTCAGTTTTGCAAGCCCTCTTTCCAGCTTAAGGCGATGCAAGAGGCACGCAGACTTCTGGATCAACAGGTGGAACAACTCCTCGAAGAAATCACGGTCTTAACGGAGCAGCCAGAGCGGTGAAATGCGAATAACAAACAGCGGCGCATACCGTTTGTCGATATGCGCCGCTGTCTTTTTGTTGTCAGAGCTTACACGTATTTTAGAACTTGCCTGCCTTTATGGTTACGAGATGAGCTTTCTTATACTACAACCGCGGAGCAGTTGCAGTCACCCCTTGATGATTGAACCACGTGCCTGGCTTCCAGGGCAAGCCCAGCATGGGCAGTAGCCAGCGATCGGCACCGATCCATCCGCAGACTCTCCATGAGATGCACAGGAATAACCCGAACATGCCCAGGATGGGATTAACACTGACCGTTCCTGCCAGGAGATAATTCATGTTCATCAAGACGCCGAAACCAGCCGCGATACCAGTCAGGATGCCTAGAAGAATACCCAGGCCAACCGCGACTTCGCCCCATGTTACCAGGAAAGAGAAGAGTCCCGCGTTGGGAAGAACATAATGCTGTAAGAACGATGCATACCAACCCTGTACCGCCGGATTATCACCAGAAGATTTTGCTAAAGCACCAGCGACAAAGCCCGCGAGCGCTTTTCCACTTGCACCCCAGGCCGGAGACGTAGCCTTTTCCCAGCCAGCCAGCAGCCACTGCGCGCCAACATCCATGCGTATGACGAACCAGAGCGGAGATGACCCCGCTGAACCCAGGAAGAACCTGGAGATCGCAGGCTCAGGAAACGCTTCGTTCCCGGCGTTCGCCCGCAAATCTGATCGCTCTTGCGCGTACTCAACAAATGCTATAATAAGTGCGAGGACAAACAGGATGAGTAAAGCGATGCCCCAATAATCATCGGCTTTATTACCGGCAAAATTCCAGATGAGATGAAAAAGCGTCCATGCGCCCGCGATGACAGCAATAAGGATGCTGCTCCATCTTAACGCGGAATTGTTTTGACTAAACATGACCATTTTCCCTTTCACGAAATGCTTCTCAATAGAAGACGCCATTCGAGAAATGCTTCTAACTTGTCTTCGCCCCTTCTCCATTGAGGGACACTCCTAGTATGGAGTATAGATATCACATTCACGTCACAGGGATTACCGGAATATATCACAATACTGAGACCAGTTGCTGTTTAGTGTTCCCTTCTTTCAAATTTGAGAAATCCAGCACCCAGACATCCTATATGAACATTTGCTCTTCCCTACCGTGTTATAATTCCCCTGGGAGAGCTTCCGCTTTTATTTACCGGAGAGAGAATAGCGCACCGGAGAGTCTATTTCTACGCGCTTGCTGGGAAGGCTGGCTATAGTACTATGCTCATTACGCGTATCGAGTTAGAGAACATTAAGAGTTACCGTTATGTCTCCGTGGATTTCAGGCGCGGCACTACGGCGATCTGCGGCGCGAATGGCGCGGGCAAAACAACGCTGGTTGAGGCGATTGGCTTTGCCCTTTTTGATTTCTTACCCTATAAACAGGATCAATTTGTGCGCGAGGGTGAGAAATACGGCAAGGTGTCGGTTCACCTGATCGGCAGCGACGAGCGGCCCTACACAGTCGAGCGGCGCTGCGGCTCCGGCTCGCGCTGGTATATTCACGATGTTGAGGCCGACTACAACGTCGATCAGCGCGCCGACGTGCTCGATAAGCTACACGAGCTCTTCGGCATCGATCGCGAGCGCCCTCTTGATTCGCTATTCAGGGACGCGCTGGGCGTGCCACAGGGTACCTTTACCGCTATTTTCCTGGAGACCGCCAGCAAGCGCAAGCCAACCTTCGACGCCCTGCTGCAGATCGAAGACTATAAGACGGCGGCTGACTACCTGCTGGAAGTGCAGCGGCTCTATAAAGAGCAGATGCAGGGGCAAAAAAGCATTATCGACCGCCTTGAATACGAGACGCGCGATCTGGAGGGCTGGCGCGTCCAACTCAGGGACGCCCGCCAGCTCGATGAGGAACAGAAGCAAAGAAACGTGACCTGGAATGCTGAGCTCACCCAGTCCCGCCAGCGCTCAGCCGTGCTAGTTGAGCAGGCGAATCAGTTGGAGCGCCTGCGCGTGCGCCACGAGCGCTGCCAGTCGACACATCAGCACGAGCAGAGCACGTTACTGGGCCGCGAACAACTCTTACAGGCCGCCCGCTCCGCGCAGCAGATCGTCCAGGCCAGCCGCGCCGACTACCAGCGCTACCAGCAGGCACAGGAGGTACTGACAGAGCTACGCAAGCAGGAACGGCAGCGCAGCACCTTGCGCGAACAGCAGGCCCAACTCGACAAAACACTGGCAACCGTGCGCGCCAGGGTCCAGAGTCTCCAGGGACGCTTGCAGGAGGTCGCCGCTGCGCGCCAGAAGCTGCTCGAACTTGCCCCCCTGGTCGCGCAACAGGACCAGCTTGAGCAGCGGCGCGAGGAATTGCTACAAAAGGTGACGCGCTATGCGTCGATCGTGGCGGAAGGGAAGAAGCTCAACAAGAGTCGCGAGCAGTATCTACAAAAGCAAGAGGAGCTACAGGGTAAAATTGCAACCATAGAGCCGCTCACCCCGCTCGCGGAGCTGCTTGGCGAACGCGGCGAGGCTCTTACACAGCTGCGTATCCAGAGCAACGAGCGCAAAAACAAGCAATTACAGCTGCAAGAGAAGCGCGGCCAATTGCAGGAGAAGGCCATTGAGCGCGATCAGACCGCCGAGAAGTTGCGCAAGGCCGAGAACAACGTGGCCCTCATCGAGGAGCACAGGAGCGAGGCCGAGCAGATGCCAGTCTTGCAGGGACAATGCGAGCAACTCACAGGCCAGGCTCACCGCCTCATCGGCAATATTGAGGCGTATACAGACTCTAAAGAGCAATCAGCTGGCGGGCAGTGTCCGCTCCTGCACGAGAGCTGCCTCAATATCCGTCAGCGCGGCATCGTCAGTCTCGAATCGTATTTCGAAGATCTGCTCACAAGCGAACAGGCGCAGCTGGCGGATGTACGCCGACAACAGGACGCGCTCACGCAGCAGATGGGTCAGATCAAGAAGTACGTCGACGCGCTGGGTAAGCTGGGACAATACGTCGAGAGGCGCGACACCTTCGCGGAGCATTTGAGCCACATCGCCAGCGACATCACGCGCCTCGAACGCGACGTAAATGGACTGACCGAAGAGCTAGACGGGCTCAAGCAGATCGAGCAGCAGATTGGCGAAGCCGACGCGGCGTATAAAGAGAGCAAGAACGCCGATGCCAGGGTGCGCGAGCTCGCTGGCCTGTACAAGCAGGTACAGCAATTCCAGGAGCAGATTCGCCAGTGCGACGCGGACCTGCAAGAGCGCCGCCAGGAGGCCGAGGCGCTGCGCGGCAGCGACGCGCAACTGCAAGAGGTCAACGCGCAACTGGCCCAACTGAACGATCCGCGCTCCGCCAGCAAGACGCAGCAGAGCATCGTCGCGCAGGAAGAACAATTTACGCGGCAGTTGCAGAGCGAGCACCAGAAGGGCCAGGAGGGCGAACTGCGGCTTGAGCAGGTGAAACAGCAGCTCACCACCTACGCCTCCCTGGACACCGATATCGCCCAGCAGGAGGCCGCGCGCCTGAGCAGCCAGGACGGCTATCAGAACTACCTGCAATATAAAAAAGAGGCCCAGACGCTCCCCGAACGCGAAGAGCTCTACCAGCAACAACTGCAAACAACCCATCAGGCCGAGCAGGCGCTGCAGGAGGCCGAACAGGAGTATAGCGCCGCGCAAGCCGCCTTTGACGCCGACGAGCTCAAGAGTGTGCAGGCGCGCATAGAGCAGCTGAGCGGCGATCTACGCTCCCTGGCGACCGAGATGCAACATCAGCAGGAGAAGATCAACGAACTCGCTCACCTGATTGCCCAGGCCGAGGAGCAGCTCGTTAAGCTGGAAGAGGCGCGCAAGGAGCTACAGACGCTGGAGGATCTGAACGCGATGACCGAGCAGTTCCGCAAGTTAATTAAGGAGGCTGCGCCCTACGTGCTCAAAGCGATGCTGAACGACATCTCGGCGCAGGCCAACCGTATCTTCGGCGAGATCATGGGCGACCATTCGGCGGAGCTGTCCTGGGAGAACGACTACGAGGTAGTGCTCAGTCGGCGCGGCATCAAGCGCATCTTTGCCCAGTTGAGCGGCGGCGAGCAGATGAGCGCCGCGCTTGCTATACGCCTGGCGCTGCTCAAGAAGCTCTCCACGCTCAACATCGCCTTCTTCGACGAGCCCACGCAGAACATGGACGAGCTGCGGCGCATGAACCTCGCCGAGCAGATCCGCCGTGTGCGTGGCTTCGATCAGCTCGTCGTCATCAGCCACGACGATACCTTCGAGCAGGGTCTCGACAGCATCGTGCGCCTGAAGAAAGATGTCACTGAGACGCGCCTGCTGGATGGCGAGGAGGCTCTATCACGCGACCTGCCCGAGACAGAGTCGTCATTCGGTACATTGGAACGGGTTATATAATAGAATGACCCGCTGATGTAGGGGCGCGGTTCACAAGCCCGTTGTGTGCCATCCCGACGCGCTCCCCAGGCCGACGCACGGGCTTGTGAACCGCGCCCCTACATCATAATTTACGCCATGATTTGTATACTCGTTGGCGCGTCCGAATTTATCATGTCCCACCCTGTTCGAAAGGGAATAGTTCAATGCTGCATAAAGGAAAACTACAGGCCGCGCTCAACCTGAAACGCGGCCAGTTCGCGCTCTACGACGGCACATTCAGCGAACAGCTCAAAGCATACCAGCAGGCGCTCGAAACGCTCTACCTGCGCTACCCGACTAGCGCAAAGCTTGAGCACCACCTGCCACCGGATGGCATTGGCACATTAGCGGCGGGTGCGCGTCCCAGCATCGAGTTCGATCGTTGGCTGGTCAACGCCGCGCAGCGCCGCTACCACGGACCCGTCTTTCCCTTTGGACGTGAGTTCGCCAACCACGAGCAGGCACGGGATTGGGCCGAGTGCATCGAGGGCGTGACCACCCTGGCCGTCGACGGCAGCCAGTTGCTGCCCTGGCGCGACGCCTCGATCCCCGTCGCGCTGGTCCAGGTCGGCTTCTTTATCAATCCACATGCGCGCTCGCATCCGTACACCAAGGATGTGCGCATAGAGGTGCTCGCGCCCGATGAAATCATGGAGGCGCGGGCAGGCGAGGACGACAAACCCGATAGCTACCCCTACTCCGACATGGAGGTGACGCTGCGCCGCTACCTGCTGGAGGTCGAGACGCTGTGCGCCCAGATGCAGCAATGCGCCAGTGCGCGCCGGGCGGGCGATCCCGTCCACAGTCCCGTCGTCTTCTTCGACGGTTCGCTCGTCGTCTCCTTCGCTCAGATGATGCCCGAGGAATACCGGGAGCGCTACATCAAATCCGTCCTCTCGCTGCTCAGGATCTCCGAGGAGTTGCGCGTGCCCCTGATCGGCTACATCGACACCAGCTACGCCCGCGACATGATTACCATGCTGCGTCACCTGGATAGGCAGCAAAATCAACCTGTACTCCTTGAAACAAAAAATATTCACGACGCGCTGCTCTGGTCCGGTCGCCTGCAATGGGGCGACCGCACGCCCGCGATGATCTGCGCGCGCGGCGGCGTCCTGGATAGCTACGAATCTTACCGCGCTAGTGTCGCCTTCTGCTACCTACAGACGACTGCGCGCCGCCCGCCTGCACGCCTGGAATTTCCGCGCTGGATGCTCGACGATGGCGTCCTGGAGCCCGTGCTGGACGTTGTGCGCGCCGAGGTGATCGCGGGCAACGGCTACCCCTACGCCATCGAGACCGCCGACGCTGTATCCGTCATCACCATGCAGGACCGCAACGAGTTCTACGCCCACTTCCAGAACTTTATGGAGAAGCAGGGTGGAACGTTCACCTTCTCCACCAAATCCGTTAGCAAGAGTAGAAGGCGGTAGTCTTTGCGCGCCATTACCTCGTTACGCCAGCGCAATTTTCGGCTTTTCTTGTTCGGCCAGATGATCTCGCTGATCGGTAGCTGGATGCAAAGCATCGGGCAGGCCTGGCTGGTACTTGAGCTAACGCATAGCGCGTGGCAGCTTGGTCTGGTGGGCGCGCTGCAAGCTCTGCCGATTCTGTTCCTCTCGATCTTCGGAGGAGTCTTTGCTGATCGCTGGCCCAAAAGGCGCGTCTTGCTCGTGACCCAGACGGCGGCGATGCTGCAGGCACTACTCCTCTGGGCGCTGATCGCCACAGGCAGCGTCCAGCTCTGGCATATCTATGTCCTGGCGCTGCTGCTGGGAGTCACCAACAGCCTGGATAAACCAACGCGCCAGGCATTTGTCGTCGAGATGGTCGGACGCGAGGACCTGCCCAACGCCGTTGCCCTGAACTCCTCACTCACGACGCTGGCGCGCATTGTGGGTCCTGGTATCGGCGGCATCATCATTGCTGCCAGTGGTGTAAGCATGCTCTTTCTGCTCAACGCGCTCAGCTTCCTGGCGGTGATTGCAGGTCTGGCGCTCATCAACACGCATAAGCTGCACGCCCAGGCGCTTACGGGTGAACAACAGAAAACCTGGCAGAGCTTGCGCGAGGGCGTGGACTATATCTGGAAAACGCCGACGGTCCTGGTGGTGATCCTCGTGGTTGGTCTGGTGCTGCTCTTCGGCTCGAACTTCAACGTCCTGCTCCCGCTCTTCGCCACGGACGTTCTGCATGTCGGGGCAACGGGCTTTGGCCTTCTCTCTGCCGCCATCGGCGTTGGCTCGTTGATCGCGGCGCTGTGGCTGGCCTGGAACAATAGTGCGCCAACGCTGCACCGCGTGCTCATCGGCGCGCTGCTTTTCGGGATGTTGGAGGTAGTGTTTGCGGTCTCGCACAGCTATCTCCTGTCATTAGCGCTCATCGCGAGCATTGGCTTTATGGAGACCGCCTTCGCCTTCCAGGCCATCACCATGCTGCAAACAGTGGCCCCGGACCACCTGCGCGGGCGCGTCATGAGCGTTCTGGTGCTCTTCTTCGACGGCAGCCTCCCGTTAGGCTATATGCTAATGGGCTGGCTGTCAGCCCTCTATGGAGCCTCCATCGCCATGCTTATCGGTGCTCTTCTCAGCCTGCTGATCGTGGGAGCCGGGTGGCTATGGCGGAAAGTGTAATTATTTCAGTAGGGATGGGCCTTGCGTCCATCCGGGTGCCCACTCTCCAGACGGCGGACAGGATGGACGCAAGGCCCATCCCTACTCAAGGGAGACCTCAAATGATCGGATAGGTAAAAAGGTGGTAGAGGCCAAGCAGAAGCATAGCCAGAGCTATCATTAAGATAAGTGCTCTGATCCAATTCCAATCAAAACGCTCTGCGATAGCAGTGAAGAAGAGGACAGTCGCCAAAAAGACGGTAACGAGGAGATAATCGTCGCTTTGCTCAGCATCTACCTCTGCCTGCTTAAAACCATTCTCAGCTTGAGCCTGAAGCTGATCCGCTTTTTCCTGCAGGCTGAGCTTGTATTGTGGCATAAAGATTGGCTCTGGGGGTGCATTTGGATTATTAAATGGATTGGTAGCTAACCAGGCTTCGAAGGCCGGTCGGAACTCAGCTCGGAAACGTCTTTGGTAAAGGTTTGCGAGACTGGTTTCTCCATGTGAATAAGCGTTGAGCCATTGATTAAAGATATCGACATCGTATAACATATATTGACTGGCCAGTGTAGAGTCGTGGGTAAACTGGACACGCAAAGCGCTTGCTTGCGAATAATGGGCTGTTTGCTGACCATTCCAGCGCGCTGACTGATAGCCGCTCCAGGCTGTTGCCACGGCCACCGTGCCCAGCATAATCGCTGTGACAATTTGAAACCAGCGTACTATGAGCTCCTGACGGGTCAACGGTTTTTTTTCCTGCCCGGAAGATGCCTCCTGGGTAGATATTTCGGTGGTCGCTTCGTTGGGTGTGTCCATACTTCAGTAGACCGATGTATCTTTGCTGTCCTTAAACGGGGCAAATGGCCTACTATCTCCTCTATTCTTTTTAGAATAGAATACAACTATATACGAGGTATGACAAGGATGCGTAATGGTGAGGGCCATGTGCGCCCAATGCAGTGCCATCCGAAACAGCGTAAGGGAAAAGAAGAGAGTGATTATGGTTCACTATAAATGGCCGAACGTCACTAAGACCATCAAAGTCGAATTGCAGACGCTGGAGACAGAGCTGCACACTCTGCTGGGCGAGAACCTGCTGGGCATCTACCTGCATGGCTCACTGGCACAGGGTGGCTTCCAACCAGCCCGCAGCGACATCGACATCATTGTAGCCACCGAAGAGGGCAACGACCCATTGAAGCAGCGGGCGATCGTCGAAATGCTGCTGCGCCTCTCAAAGGCTCCCATCCCGCTCGACATCTATTTCCTGACCAAAAGCGCCATCTTCCCTTTTCAGCAGCCACTACCCTACGAGCTACACTACGACGAACGCCAGCGCGAACGCTATCAAGCACTGTTACGTCATGACGGATGGCAGAACGACCTCGATCAGCGCGACGCGAAGCTAAGTATCTACCTCGCCGTCCTGCACGCGCACAGCATCGTTCTAGCAGGCAAGTCCAGCGCCGAGACGCTGCCAGCCGTACCAGAACAGACATTGCGCGAGACACTCATCGCCGCCACGCTGGTTGCGCGGGACGCACGCCTGCAAGACCTCGTCTCGTTCGTCCTGAACGCCTGCCGCACCATAGCGTACTTGCGCGAGGGAACGCTGCTCTCCAAAGACGAGGGCGGCATCTGGGGCGAGGCTCACCTGCCCGAGCAGTATACCGCGCTCATCCATCAGTCGCTAGCTCTTTACAGAGGCGATCGGCTAAGCAGGCCCGTTGGGCGCGCTGTGCTGGACGAGTTTGGGGAGTACGTTGAGGGCGAGCTACGATAGGGTGGCTGGTACCTGACGTAGCCAATCGGGCCTTCAGCGAAATTGGGCGCGCCTTGCGCAGCGCTTTCGCCTGTGCTACTATGCTGTAACGGAGATCGACGAAAGGAGTATGTATGGCTAAACGCAGCACTTCGCAGAATGTGCCCAAAGAAATGCAGGCACGTTTCGACGAGATTACTCGGCTCACTGACGCCTTCAGCCAGGAATACCTGAACGAGGAGTATGCGCAGCTCTGTCGCCAGTTGACGGCAACGCTCTGTCGAAAACGACTTTCGCCGCTGGCTGGCGGTAAGGCCAACACATGGGCATGTGGCATCATACACGCGCTTGGTATGGTGAACTTTCTCTTCGACTCCTCGCAGACGCCCCACGTCTCCGCGCATCAGATCTGGACCTACTTCGGCATCAGCTCGAGTACAAGCCAGGCAAAATCGAAGCAGATCCGTGACCTCTTGAAAATACATCAGATGGACCCGAACTGGACGCTTCCCTCAAAGATCGACACGAATCCGTTTGCCTGGATGATCAGTGTCAATGGACTGATCATCGACGCGCGCTATGTGCCGCGTGAGATTCAGGAGGAAGCGTTTTTTAAAGGACTGATTCCGTATATTCCTGGTGAATAAGACCATTTTCGCGAATTTCGCTTGACGAACAGCCACGAAAGGTGTATACTCGCGGAGTTATGATTGTTTGCATGGCCTGGAACAGGCGAATAATATAATAGTAAGCCCTGTTCCCTGGTAAAGACGCTAAAGAGTTCTGAGCAATCCTCTGTAGACCAATCCCTCCCTGCAACAAGCTCGCACTTATATATCAGCTAGCAGCATTGCTCCCGTACCCCACGGTCTGCTCCTGGTACTCCCTGCTGACAGTGTGTCGCCAGGGTGCTGTAGCACGCCCACACAGGGCGCATTGGCCGAAAGGATTCCTTTTTGCATGTCATCTTTTAACGACTTTTCTTTGCAGCCCGCGACCCGCTCGGCGCTTGCAAGTATGAATATTATAGAGCCCACGCCTGTCCAGGCCGAGGCTATTCCGGCGCTGATGGCCGGACGCGACCTGATGGGACAATCAGCTACCGGCTCAGGCAAGACGCTTGCCTATGGCATTCCTCTGGTGGAACGGGTGGCGAAGAATAGACGCGAAGTACAGGCGCTGGTCCTGGTGCCAACGCGCGAACTGGCCCTCCAGGTGAACGCCGTGCTGAGCAAACTATCAGCCAACCGACGCATCACGACGGCGGTGCTGGTAGGAGGCCGCCCCTATGGCAGCCAGATGTCGGCGCTACGCTACGGATCGCAGATCGTGGTAGGCACGCCGGGACGCGTGAAGGACCATCTTGATCGCGGTACCCTGGTGCTCGATCAGTTGAAGATGTGTATCCTGGACGAGGCTGACCAGATGTTGGATAGCGGTTTCGCGCCAGCTATCGAAGAGATATTGACGACCACGCCCGAGATACGCCAGATGGCCCTTTTCTCGGCGACCATGCCTGACTGGATTGTGAAGTTACAGCAGAAATTCCTGAAAGATCCGGTCACCGTTGCCATTTCAACGGCCACGGGCGGCGAGAGCACGATCGAGCAGATCGCTTACCAGGTCCCGCAGGCGCAGAAAATGGCGGCGCTTTGTACCCTCCTGAACTCTACTGAGGGAGAGAGCAGCCTGATCTTCGGCAAGACGAAGTACGGCGTCGAGAAGTTGGGCAAACAGCTCAATCGGCTCGGCTTTACGGTGGGTACACTGCACGGCAACAAGAGCCAGCGCGCCCGCGAAGAGGTGCTGACCGCGTTCCGCCAGGGCCGCGTGCAGACGCTGCTTGCTACCAATGTAGCTGCACGCGGGCTGGACATTCAGGGTATCCACCAGGTTATCAATTACGAACTGCCGGAGTCCAGCGATCTGTTCACGCACCGCATTGGTCGTACGGGCCGCATGGGACGCCAGGGCAAGGCAATCACGCTGCTGGTACCGTCCGATGTGCCGAAGTGGCGGCATATGGCGCGCAACTTAGGGCAGGCTGTCTCGCTGCAGCGGCTCATTATCGATGAGAACGCCGCTATCGCTCCCCCACTGACAGAGGCAGAGATCGCGGAGATGCGTGCATCCGAGCAGAGAAGCGAGCGCCCGGCACGTAGCGAGCGCCCACAATTCTCTCCACGCGGTGGTGGTCAGGAGCGCCCACAGTTCCCACGCGGCGGTGGTCAGGAGCGCGGCAGACGCGAACGCTCCGAGCGCGAAGCGGCCTACAGCGAGAAGAAACGTCAGAAGGACTATAGCGAGAAACCTGTCTGGGATCTAGAAGGCGCTCCTTCGTCCGAACGCGCCCCGTATTCCGACGATAGGAGATCGATGGGCAGACGCCCCGCTTCCAACAGAACGGCTGGCAAGCGCAGGGATTATTCTTCCGACGCGCCACGTTCTGATAGGCGCAAGCTCAGAGCTACATCGTAGCCCTATAAGAGAATCCTAAGCACCACGATAATGCGCCCGCCCGGTGGCGTCCACGGACCCTACCGGGCGGGCTTCTTTTTCAGTAGGGATGGGCCTTGCGTCCATCCGGCTCGGGGAACGCGATCAGGCCAGGGGCAGCGT
>JALYTQ010000238.1:3063-7954 GCA_030854195.1 Chloroflexota bacterium | reverse complement strand
GTCATAGGATAGCCTGTAGCCCCGTTGGGGACGGTGCCCTGTTGCGCGCTGGTCTGCACAGCGCCGGTACCGTCTGTAGCGCGGGCCATGAGCTTATAATTGCCCGCGCGCGTCGGCGTCCATTGTGCCGTCCAGAGCACCCAGGCGTCGGGCGAGAGCTTCGGCTGCAACTGTGCCTGCTGCCAGGTCGTGCCTCCATCTGTGCTCACCTCGACCTTCGCAATGCCGCGATTGCCCGCGAAGGCGATGCCACCAATCTCCGTTGCCTGTCCGATCGCCGCCTCCTGCCTCGGTCGATCGATGCGGCTCATCGTGTGCAGCGGACCGTTGTACCAGCCCTGGTCGGAGTAGAGGCCGCCCACGAACTGATTGGTCAGCTCAACGCGGGTCAGCCACTTAGGATTCTCCTCGCCGTAGCGCCCGGGGATGAGCACGCGCATGGGATAGCCGTGTCGGTAGGAAATGTCGGACCCGTTCATGCGCCACGCCAGCAGGGCATCGGCCTCCAGAACCTCCTGCAAGGGTAGGCTCATATTGTAGCCATCGACGCTGTAGAACGCCACATGCGTTGCCGTAGACTGCGCGCCGCCATAGTGCTCAAGCAGCGTGCGCAACGTCACGCCCTGCCAGATCGACGTACTGATGAGGTGGTCTTCGAGTCCGTTGGCGATACACTCAAGCGTGATGGGACGCGATGTCGAGGGCAGTTGTTGCACTTCGGCGAAGGTCAGAGAGCCTGAATTCTTGACCAGCCCCGTCACCTCTAAGCGCCAGAGATCGAGGTTGACCCTGGGATCAGACGGATTCTGCGTGACGACATAATGTTCGTTATTCGGCGTGATAGGGGGTGTCGCGTTATTGTGGAGCGCCGACTTCATGCCATCGTAAGAAGTAAAGTTTGAGAGGAAGCCACGCACACCTCCATACGTGCCCGCCGCCGCGCCAACCGTCCAGGCTGCCACGCCCATACGTGATAGTAGCTGTCGCCGCGCCTGCACGCTTCTATCCGCGCCGATGGTAGGCTGCTTTGGTAGTAGAAGGCGATAGAACAGGCACAGGACGAGTCCATAGGCCAGGAAGTCGGCCAGCAGGCCAAGCGCGGTAACAAGTGCCGCCGTAGTACGTGGCAGGCCAAAGAAGTTTTGCCCGATCTCATTCCAGAATAGCGCGATGGCGACCAGCGTCATAACCAGGGCAAAGGCAATGCCTGTCAGCCACTCGCGGCGCGTGGGACGCGACGTTGTGAGTGGAAGCGGGAGGCGCACCAGCGCGGCATAAACGAGCGCGAGCACGGGACCGAGGGCGATCATGCCCAGCAGCGCCAGGCCCAGCGGTGCCGTTTTTGAGTTCGGGCCAAAGGTAGTGAGCAAACGTAGAAAGACATCGACGTGCAGATGTTTCAGCACGAAATCGCCGAAAAGCTCCACCGGCGTTGGAATACCGAGGAAAACGCGAAGCAGGATCATAAGCAAGGCCGTAGTCAGGCTCGCGGCAAGGCCAGCCCCCGGCGCGAGCAGAGCCGAGGTGAGCAGTGTGCGTCGGCGCGCATAGCCCTTCGCGGACGAAGGTGGCGGCTCAACGCTGTTTGCCGCAGTTCGATCTGTGTTTTGCATGTAGGCGTTCCTTGATGGGCGATAGCGTTCATTGTCATAAAAGATCAGCTTACCACATTGTAGATACGCGCTCCAATATCGCAATACATTAGTATTTGTTATTCTTGTTGCTTATCACGTTCGGCCTCGCTCGCTTTTGCAAGAAACTGAGCATATATCTGCCCGCGATCAGGAGAAGTCCCAACAAGACGACATCGTAGACGACGAGGTAGTAGAGGTGCCAGTCGCGCACAAAAAAGTAGCCGAGGATGGACATAGCAGAGAAATACCAGGCCAGGAGCGCGGCGAGAGCGTTACCGTTCAGGCCGTGAGTGCCCGTCCAGAGCGGCCCGAGGATCATGGCGACCAGCGGTAACACGACGGGCGTATACCAGGGGAAGATATGCGAGGAGGCGGCGAAAACGGAGCCGATCATCACGAGCGCACCCATTTCCACGCTGATCCGCCCCCGCCAGCGCAAGACGAGCACGAGCAGGCCAGTTCCACCGACCAGCGCGAGATCGAGCGCGTAGGTGATGAGCGTAGTAAGTAGCTTTGCCAGACCAAGCTGCTGGCCGATCCAGGTGACGAAGAGCTGCACGACGCCCGCGTTCGGCGTGGTCTCGCTGGCGTAGGTGGCGAAGAAGCCGAAGACCTGTCCATGTCCAAGTATAAGGTAGGGAACGTAAGCCAGGATAATCGTCACGAAGCAAGTGGCCAGCAAGGCCCAATCGTGTCGGCGCAACACGACTACCAGCAGGACGAGCGGGTAGATCTTGGTGAGCGTCGCCAGCGCCAGCAAGAAGCCTGTGAGCGCACGAGCGCCACGCCATGACGCCGTGTTGCAAAGCAGTGTCAATACCGTGAACATAATGGTGATGGCGTCAAGATGCCCTTGCAGCGCAAATTCGACGATCGGCAGAGGACACCAGGCATACAGGATGATGCGTGCGGGGTCCTGTCCGTTGCGCTTGAGCAGCAGGGCCAGGGCAATGCAGGTGACGATTTCAAACGCCACTAAGATACCTTTGAAGAAAAAGAGATTGCTGGGGGCCAGCAGGTAGCTGAGCAGAAAGATGGCCTGCGCGCCGGGCGGATAGATGGTCGGCACATTGCGGAAACGGCTGTTATCGTAAATAAAGTCGTGTAGAAAGGCAAGCTGCGTATTGCCAGGCGCGTAGACATAAGGACTGTAGCCGTGCAGCGTCACGCGTGCATCCCACAGGTAGCGCCAGGAGTCGTGCGAGAGGTCCGGCGGCACTGGCAGCAGGATGGCGCGCAGAAGCAAGGCTCCCAATAGAATGATGCCCAGCTCGCCCCACTGCCAACGTCCGCCCGCTGTCCTTGTCAGCAGCACCAGCAGCGTAGCTCCAATATATGGTACGAATCCGAGCATCCACACCTGCAGGAAAGGCGAAACGGGTCCATCGGCAGGCGGCGCTACGACGCGCAATACAATAGTGCAGGCAAGCGAACAGAGCAGCAGCGCGGCCAGCAGCAGACAGCGCATCCAGGGCCGCCCCGTCATCGGAGGCGTAGAGCGCTCCGACGATGAGCGGATTTCTTGTACCAACGACATAGTATAGCGCCTTTCTGGGAAGGATTTTTTGCTGAGATAGATGTGGAGGCCGATTGCGCCGCGCCATCAATAGAACGTGACAATGACATCGTTTGTAACACGCTGGGGGATACGCTTTTTTGCAAGGGGTATTTAAAGCATTTTTAACAATGAACCGCAAACATACATCAGATGCATGAATGGTCATAAATGGCGGGACGGGCTTATAAATCGCGCCCCTACATCATGGGGAACGGTTGTGTGGAAATAGGCAGGTAGTATGTTGATGCGGGTGCCTCTACCGTTTTCACAGCTGGAATGATATACTACAAAGTGACCCATTCATACAGGAGTCGAATGATTGCACTATGACGACAAACGGGACCGCCATCAGCGTCTTCATCTCCTACGCGCACGAGGATGAGGCGCTGCTGCGACAATTGCATACGCACCTGAGCCTGCTCAAACGGCAAGGGCTGATCGCGACCTGGCACGATCGAGAGATCGTCGCGGGCAGCGATTGGGCAGGCGTGATCGATGCGCATCTGGAACAGGCGTCGATCATTCTGTTGCTGGTGAGCGCCGACTTCATCGCCTCTCGCTACTGTTACCAGGTCGAGATGCAGCGCGCTCTTGAGCGCCACGAGGCCGGACAGGCACGCGTCATTCCCATTGCGCTGCGACCAGCCGATTGGAAAGATATGCCCTTTGCCAGCCTGCAAGCCCTGCCCACCGATGCCAGAGCTGTCACCAGTTGGGGCAACCAGGACGAGGCATGGGTCAATGTCGTCGCGGGCATCCGGCGCGCCATCGCCGACCTCTCGCTGCTGTCGGAGAGCACAACGCGCAAGGCTTTGCCGAAGATCTGGAATATCCCCTATGCGCGCAATCCCTTCTTCCTGGGCCGCGACGAGCTGCTTGAGCGCCTGCACACACAGTTGCAGAGCGGCCAGACCACCGCCCTCTCGCAATCACCACAGGCCATCAGCGGCCTGGGCGGCATCGGCAAGACGCAACTGGCCGTCGAGTACGCCTATCGCTATCATCACGACTATGAGGCCGTCCTGTGGGCGCGTGCCGAGACCCACGAGGAGCTGATCGCCTCCTACAGCGCCCTCGCCACCCTGCTCAAACTGCCCGAACGCACGGCGGGTGACCAGGAGAAGACGCTTGCGGCGGTCAAGGCATGGTTGCAGACACACGACCACTGGCTGCTCATCCTGGACAACGCCGACGATGTCGCGCTGCTACCGCCCTTTCTGCCTCCGCTTGCTGGCGGCCACATCCTGCTGACCACCCGCGCCTACGACATGCAGCGGCTGGCGACCCGTCTGCAAGTCGAGACGCTCTCCGACGAGCAAGGAGCGTTGTTGCTGTTGCGCCGCTCCGCTCTGCTGCCCCCTGATGGCACGTTGGCCCAAGCATCTGAGGACGAGCGTCGCCTGGCAACCTCTCTCACAGCAGAACTGGGTGGATTGCCTCTAGCCCTCGATCAGGCCGGAGCCTACCTGGAAGCCACTGGCATGAGCTTAGATGAGTATCAGCGCCTCTACCAGACACATCGACGATTGTTGTCACAGGAACGCCGCTCGCTTGTCGAAGATCATCCCGAAGCGGTCGCCACTACCTGGTCGCTCGCCTTCGAGCGCGTCGAAGAGAAGAACGCCGCCGCCGCCGACCTGCTACGCCTCTGTGCCTACCTGGCCCCCGACGCCATCCCCGAAACGATCCTCACCGAGGG
>JALYTQ010000238.1:0-3053 GCA_030854195.1 Chloroflexota bacterium | reverse complement strand
ATCCAGGCGAGCGCTCAAAAGCCACCACGCTCCTTTGTCAGATCACTGTTTGAATGGTTTGGCATCAGAAGGGAGAACACTGCTGGACAATCAGCATTGTCATCCCTGGCAACAGACCCTCTCCTGTTCAATCAAGCGATCGAGGCATTGCGCGCCTACTCCCTGCTCACCCGCGACCCTCGCACCCAAACGCTCACCGTCCATCGCCTCGTACAGGCCGTCATCCAGGACAGCCTGCCCACCGAAGCCGCGCAACAGTGGCAACAACGCGCCGTCCTGGCCGTTTCCGCCGCCCGTCCAGACGTGACGGATGTGAAGCAGTGGCCTGCCTGTGAGCGCTGGCTCCCCCACGCCCTGCTCTGCGCCACCTGGATTGAGCAGTTGCCGATCAGCAGCCCAAAGGCCGTGCTCCTGCTCAATGATGCGGGATACTATCTGAAGCAGCGCGGGCGCTATCGCGAGGTAGAGCCGCTGTATCAGCAAGGACTGGCAATCGATACAGAGGTCTATGGTCCAGAGCATCCCGAAGTTGCTACTGACCTGAACAATCTGGCGGCACTCTATCGTGCTCAGGGCAAGTACGAGCAGGCGGAGTCGTTGTACCAGCGCGCCCTGGTGATCCGCGAGCAGCAGTTGGGAGCACAGCACTCCGACACGGCGACGAGCCTGAATAATCTAGCGGGGCTCTATCGGGCACAGGGCAAGTACGAGCAGGCGGAGCCGTTGTATCAGCGAGCGCTCGCTATTGTAGAGCAGGTGTTGGGGCCAGATCATCCCAACACGAAGGTAGTACGAGGGAACTATGCTGGGCTGTTGCGGGCGATCGGGCGCGAGGAGGAGGCGAGGAGGGTGGAAGAAGGGCTGTGATGGCGTGGAACCAATACGTCGCGGGAAGATTGGAAGGGTGCGCTGTTTTTGCTGGATGCGTTAGAGATGGTAAATTGCATATAGAAGATTGTAATGTCCCATATGATGTAGAGGCGCGATTTATAAGCCCGTGCGCCACATCCTGTTATGTTCCTCATCCCGATATACGGGGTCGGGGTGGTCCCAACGGGCTTGTGAACCGCGCCCTACATCATGGGGGGCGCGTCGGTGGTCGGGGCCAGCGTGTTTATGTACGTGTCCGATGGGCGACATGTCGATGTAAGGGCCAGCGCGTCCATATCCGTTCCCCAATTGGCGCGTCTCGTCGATCGGGCCGTCGTGTGCGTGTGCGGTCCCGACGCGTGGTGGGGCAAGCGGTCGGGTCAGTGTGTCCAGAGATATTCCCTTGGATGAGACAGGGGTGTAGAATGAGGGGAATAAAGGGAATGTTTGCCATGAAGCCGCCTGTGGGGCGGATGCAAGGCATTCCCCTGTCTTTTTGAGTAAAGGGAATGATGGCATGTTTGTGGCACTATGCAGATCGCTTGCTGTCTAAAACCCATGCGGCACTTGCAAAAGCATATTCTTCCCTATATAACTATATATAGGCTCCCCTTTTTGCATTCCAGCCATTTTGTGTGCTGGAACGCAAAAAGAGAGGGACGGAGCCGGTCCATCCCTCCTATCATTGTTACAGCGTTCATCAGTTGAGCGATGGGCGGTCGTTCGAGATGTGTGGGTCCAGATCAGCCAGCGCCTGTTTGAGGGCAGGCCGCCCGTCAGGCAGATGCAAGGCATTCCCTTTGCCTTTTCGGGAAGGGGAATGCCTTGCATCTGCCTGTAGAGCGGACTGACAGCAAACATTCCCTTTATTCCCCTCACTATCACCACCTCTCGATCATTGTAGGAATGTTTGGGTCAATCTATTGCTAGCTCGTGACCAGCGCCTTCTCCATGCTATGGGCGTCGTGGCCGCGCAAGTGTTCGCGAATGGAGATAGCCGCCGCCGCGCCCTCGCCAGCGGCGCTGACGAGCTGCTTGACGCTGCCAGCGCGCACGTCGCCAGCGGCGAAGATGCCGGGCGTGCTGGTCTGGAAATCGATGCCGGTCAGAATGAAGCCCTGCCCATCTAGCTTTACTACGTCCTGGAAGTGCTTGCTATTGGGCGCGAGTCCGATGAAGACGAAGACACCGGCGGGATGCAGTTCCTCTGTAGCGCCCGTCTGCGAATTTTTGGTAATGACAGTCTTCAGGCGATGGTTTTCACCCTTGAACGCGACGACTTCAGTATTGAAGCGCACCTCGATCTGAGGCGATTCCAGAGCCTTGTCGATGGCTATCTTGTTCGCTGCGAGCTGTGGACCGCGTGCCAGAATCGTGACCTTTGGTGAGAAGCGCGTCAGGAACGCTGCCTCCTCGACCGCACTATTGCCGCCGCCGATAACGACGACCTCGCGCCCTTTATAGAAGGGACCGTCACAGGTGGCACAGAAATGCACGCCAGCGCCTATGAAATCATCCTCGCCAGGGACATCGAGGCGCTTGTACGTGGAGCCGGTGGCGAGCAGGATGGCGTTGCTGCGATACTGCGTGCCCGATCTCGTCTCGACGAAGTGCGCGTCAAGATCGTTGCCCACGCGGATGACGTTCTGCGCCGAAAGCAGCTCGACGCCGAAGCGCTTTGCCTGCTCGATGACGCGCTCGGCGAACTCTGCGCCCGTCACGCCCTCGGGGAAGCCCGGATAGTTGTCCAGGCACTCGGTGATGCCCGCCTGCCCGCCCAGGCCGCTGCGCTCGATGACGAGCACGTCGTAGCCGTCGCGTGCCGCGTAGATGGCGGCGGTGAGCGCGGTTGGACCACCACCGACGACGATCAGGTCGTAGAAGTCGCATTGAGCTTTTGTGTTCAGTCCAAGCTTAGCCGCCAGTTCCGCGTTGGAGGGTTCGATGAGGTGCGAGCCATCGTCAAAGATGATGGTTGGAATACTCAGACCGCCCTGCTGCAATTTGCGCACGAATTCCTGTCCCTCAGTATTCTCTTCGATATTGATGTATTCATACTGGATGCGCTGCTCGCCGAGGAAGCGTTTGCTGCGTTTACAATCGCTGCACCAGTCGGCCCCGTAAAGTTTGATGTTTGCTTGCGTCATGTTGTTCCACCTTTCGCAATACCTCATCAGTAGGGA
>JALYTQ010000237.1 GCA_030854195.1 Chloroflexota bacterium | reverse complement strand
GTGCAACTTATCGTACGAAGCCTCCTGGACGCCATCGCGTGTCACCCGTTGATGAAAATACCCCTGTGGGTAGAGGAAGCCGACGCCCACGAACGGCAGTCCAAGGTCGCTTGCCTCCTTGCAATGATCGCCAGACAGGATGCCCAGGCCCCCTGAATAAATAGGGAGGGCCTCGTTCAGGCCGAACTCAGCCGAAAAATAAGCAATAGTCTTGTCGGCGAGCTCGGGATAGTTGAGCGTAAACCACGTCTCATCGGGCCGTGGATGCATGTAGTGATCGAAATCACGGATAACACTATCGTACTGCTCCAGATAACTCGCGTTCTCAGCGGCCATTTCAAGCAAGTGAGGTTGCACCTCGCTGAGAAAGCGCACAGGATTATGCCCCACCATCTCCCAGAGCTCGGGCTGCAGCGAGCTATAGAGTGCCCTCGCCTCGGGATGCCAACTCCACCAGAGATTGTACGCGAGTTCGTACAGGCGGTTGATACGCGTTGGCATTATGGGGAAGACCGTAATGCGGCCATAAACTTTCACAGTGCCGTATTCCCTTTCTTCAAAACTCACGATTAGCGCTATTAGTATACCTCTTCCATGAAAACAAGGTCAATGCACGCAGCGATAGCCGCCGCTTCCGGGACGACCACAAACGCCAAAAACCAGTACCGATCACAGCATATTACAGCATGTTACCGGCACTGGTAAGCAGAGGACGCAAATATAAGATCAAGAAACAGCATTCAGCGGAGAATGCCCGCCTCCCTTGTTGCGCAGCCTCTCTTTTTCAGAAGCGCAATGAGTACACGCAATACAAGGTGTAGCGGCATAATATCAGTTATCGTTGATCTTAATCCATCCATGTCGTAAGGCGTGAACGACCGCCGCGGTGCGATCATTGACTGACAATTTTTTCAGGATAGAGGTAATGTGATTTTTTACCGTCTGGTCGCTAATCTTCAGAGATTTCGCGATCTCCTTATTGCTATTGCCGCGCGCGATATAGTCCAAAATCTCCACTTCGCGGCTGGAGAGGGGAGAATAGAGCTCTTTTGTGCCGCCATCCTCCTCCTCGACCGTCAGTTCGCGGAACGATTTGAGCACGCGGCTGGCGAGTTGGGGCTTAGAGAGAACATCATCGTTAATGAGATATTCGCCGTGGCTCACCTTGCGAACAGCATCGGCGAGCGCGTCGGGAGTGATATTGCGCGAGTAGTAAGCGGCGGCCCCAACCTTAATAGATTGAAACAGGCGCTCCTCATCTTCGGAAGGTGTGAGAATAATAATCGCCATGCGTGGCGCGAGATGGCGTGTCTGGCGAGCTATTTCAAGCGGGTCCGAGGAGGTAAGTCCTGCGTCGATGAGCGCCACATCGGGGTTAGTCAGGCGTGCGATCTCAAACACGTCAGCCGCATCGGTCGACTCGCCAACAATCGTGCAGTCACCCATGCGTAGCAGGGTAGCACGGATGCCCTCGCGAAACAGAGGTTGTTCATCAATAATGATGACACGTATCGTTTCCATGTGATCCCTTCGTAGAAGAGCGGACAGTTTGAGGCACCACCACTACACTGCCTACACTCTTTTTCTGTCTATTTCCAAACGTCCAAGAAAGTAATTGCCCCGCATCTAAACAGGGGAAATTGCGCACTCTATGCTGACTGCATCATTATACACAGGAAGCGTGCGCTGAACAATGAGTAACAAGATACATCTCCCCAATTGTGCCATGTTACTGGAAGAAGAGGCCATGCTGGACGCCCAAGGATAGGCTGGGCACCAGGAACTGTGACGCTCCGGCGTTCGTCCTGTGCCTGCTGGCCTATCGCTTAAATACGTTCCAACCTGCGTAGGGTAGAGTTAATCGCGATACGCAGGCAATCGATCACGCCCTTGCCCGTCACCGCAACACCTTCGTAACTTGGAACACGGTAGGGATTGAGGTATTTTTCTAGCACGGATACAGGCAGCACGTCCTGTAGATCGCGCTTGTTCCATTGCATAACCAGTGGGAAATCCGCCACGTCCTTGTTCATACGGCGCAATTGTTCCTGGAGCTCGTTCCAGCACTCAATATTCTCTTGCAGCTTGCTTGCCTGTGAATCGGCGACAAAGATCACGCAATCAGCACCTTTGAGAACCGAGATGCGCGTCTGTTGGTAAAGGATCTGCCCAGGGACCGTGTAAAGCTGAAAGCGGATCTGAAAGCCATGCACCTTGCCCAGCTCAAGCGGGAGCAGGTCAAAATACAACGTGCGCTCAGTCTCGGTGTCAATAGAGACCATATCACCGACATCCTGTGGATTCACAGCCTGGTGTATGTAATGAAGATTGGTTGTCTTACCGCAGAGACCAATTCCGTAGTAGACGATCTTACAATTGATCTCTCTTTTCGCCATATTGATCAGGGACATATACTCTCCTGCCCACTCATAAGTGCCCGTCCTTCACTCTCCAAACTAGCGAGTAGCTATGTACGCTACCGTTTCGGGGACAGTATACATGATTTTTTCAAAGTTGCCAACGGAGGCGATGCTCTCTAAAGATTTCTCTCCGTCTACCCTCTGTATCTGCTCGTTAGATAGAGTGTGTCGGGTCGGTGGATGCTTCATCTTGTTACATTCACTATTGTATCCGCTACAACTACCATTCTTGCCAAAAAGAACCAGACGTATGGGAGTTTTGGGGGATACGAAAGGCGATTCCCCGACAAAACTCTGCTAATCTCCCTCAAACATTTGCTTACAACGGTTTTGTATGTCATAGATCGTGTTTTTACATGTAAAAAGATATAGATTTATTGTTGCGCTTTCTGTGGTTATATTTTGTTATAAGCGTAGCCCATATGTACTATGTTTCATGTTGTATCAAAAAAGTTCGATGTATACCATGTTATGATACCCATGTTCCACAAATTCATTCCGCGAGGACCGCGTGTCTTCGTGCCGCTTTTTTGCGCACGGGGGAGATGAGTGGGAGCATGATTGCTCCTGCTAGAGCGATCGCTGGAAGATTGGGAGCGCTTACTTGCAGGGAGCTGCAAGTTCACCTTAAAGAAAGAGGGTACATTGCAAACACATCAATACATTCAAAAGTACTTACAGGAGATTGGAAAGTACGTACAGCAACATCGTGGAGGACGTTTCGTAGCGAGAATCGGCATGGGCCTGATACCCACGCTGGCACTCTTCTTTACACTTTTTGGCGCGCAGGGCGCGTCCGCCCATACGCTTGCCGCTTGCTCGGCGGGTGATCGCGCCTATTCGGTGGTGTCAGGGGATACGCTGGGCACCATCGCGGCTCGCTACGGTTCGAGCTGGTCGGTTCTGGCGTCGCACAACGGTATCGCGAATGCTAACCTGATCTATGTGGGCCAGACCGTCTGCATTCCTTCTGGAAGCGCTTCTGCTTATGTTGCACCTGCAACCCGTCAGAGCAGCGCTCCGGTCGCGTATACCGCTTCTGCACCGGCCTATCAGGGTGGGAGCGTCGCTTCCATGATCTACCAGGTATTTGGCGCATCTGGAGCTACGGCTGTCAGCATTGCAACGTGCGAGTCCGGCCTGAATCCATCGGCGACCAATCCCTATAGTGGTGCTGCTGGCGTCTTCCAGATTATGCCGGGCACCTGGAGTGGAACCTCGTATGCAGGCTACTCCGAATATAACGCGTGGGCGAATATCAACGCCGCGCACCAGATTTTTGTTCGCGACGGTTATAGCTGGCGCGAGTGGGTCTGCTAGCCTGTTGAGCATCGCCAATAGCGGCGATCCAGGCGGCATGACCTGTTAAAAAAGCACAGCTCCCGGCAGGAAGAGACCTCTGAAAAAGGGGTCTCTTCTTTTTTTGGGAGAGAAGGTGGGTATGTGCTCGCGAAGAGTTGATTTTTACGCCTGCTAATGCTAGGATAGCAGGGAGGAAGGCTGCCTATTTTGAGTGGAGGAGAAGCGATACCTGACTCTGACGCGCTCTTTCTTCTATGCTCAGACTATGATGGGTGAAACTATTGGCGCGCATGCGCGTGATTATAAAGAGGCGAGGCAATAAGTTATGGCTACAACTATAGATACACCAATTGATACAGAGTTCGAGGTCGTCATCGGCCTTGAGGTGCATTCTCAGCTGCTGACGAAGAGCAAGATGTTTTGTCCGTGCAGCACCGGCTATGCAAACGCGGCCCCGAATACCCATGTCTGCCCTATCTGTATGGGGATGCCGGGAGTTATGCCGGTGATTAACGAAGAGGCTGTGCGCTACACGATTATGACGGCCCTCGCCCTCAATTGCACTATTCCCGAATATTCGAAGTTTGACCGCAAGAACTACCCCTACCCCGACCTCATGAAGGGCTACCAGATCTCGCAGTATGATGTTCCGCTCAGCAAGGATGGTTACTTGGGCGTTGAGCTGCACGGTCAGGAGCGGCGCATTGGCATTACTCGCGTACACCTGGAAGAAGACACGGCCCGCCTGCTGCATCATCCCGGCTATAGCCTGATCGATATCAACCGTTCGGGCACGCCGTTGATGGAGATCGTGAGCGAGCCCGATATGCGCAGCCCCGAGGAGGCGCGGCTCTATATGCAGAAGTTGCGCGAGATCCTGGTCTACCTGGGCGTATCCTCTGGCCGTATGGAAGAGGGAAGTCTGCGCTGCGACGCCAACATCTCTATTCGTCCCTATGGGCAAGAGGAACTGGGCGTAAAGACCGAGATTAAGAATATGAACAGTTTTCGCGCCGTGGAGCGGGCACTGGAATATGAAGCCCGCCGCCAGATGACGGTCTTGCGCGAGGGCGGCACGATCCACCAGGAGACGCGTGGCTGGGTTGAGACACGCGGTGTAACGGTCAGTCAGCGTAGCAAAGAGCAGGCGCACGACTATCGCTACTTTCCAGAGCCGGACCTACCGCCGCTGCTCATCACCCGCGCTTCCGTCGAGGAGATCCGCGCCAGCCTGCCGGAGCTGCCTGATGCGCGCCGCCTGCGCTACAAGGCCGAGTTTGGACTCTCCGAGCAGGACGCGAACGTATTGACCGAGGATAAGGCGCTCGGCGACTACTTCGAGCGTATTATGGCGGTCTCAACGGTCAAGGATCGCAGCGCCAGGGCGAAGTCCGCCAGTAACTGGCTGCTGAGCGAAGTGGTACGCTTGCTCAACGCGAGCTCCATTGCCATTCAAGACAGCCCGTTCAAGGCTGAGGCGCTGGCAAATCTGCTCGACCTACTCGATAAAGAGCGCATCACTGGCAAGCAAGCCAAAGAGGTGCTGGCCGACGCCTTCGCCTCGGGCGAGCTGCCGGAGGAGATCGTCACCCGCAAGGGGATCAAGCCTCCGATCAGCGATCAGGGCGCGCTTGAAAGCATCATAGAGGAGGTGATAGCGAACAATCCGAAATCTGTGAGCGACTATCGTAGTGGAAAGGCCAACGCCGTGCAATTCCTGGTTGGCCAGGTTATGAAGCGAACGCGCGGCCAGGCTAAAGCTGATCTTGTACAAACGTTGTTACGAAAGAAATTGGACGAGACTCCGGCATAGCCGCCACGAGTACTCGGCCACGGAAAAGGAGTAAGCAGGCAATGCACAATGACGTGACGTCTGCCACAATGAATCCCTATCACATGGCGGTGCAGCAATTTGACCTCGCCGCCGAGAAGCTGGGCCTCTCCGAAGACATGCGAGAGATTTTGCGTCAGCCCAAACGCGAACTGATCGTTCATTTTCCCGTGCGCCTGGACAACGGGCGTATTCAGACCTTCACAGGCTACCGCGTGCAACATAACGTGAATCGCGGCCCGGCCAAGGGCGGTATCCGTTACAGTCCCGATGTCTCTCTGGATGAAGTCAAGGCTCTAGCCATGTGGATGACGTGGAAGTGCGCGGTGGTGGGTATCCCGTATGGAGGAGCCAAGGGTGGCGTGCTCTGTGATCCTAAACACATGACGCCCGCCGAATTAGAGCGCATGACCCGTCGCTACGCGACTGAAATATCCATCGTCATCGGGCCGCACAGCGACATCCCCGCGCCCGATGTCAATACCAATCCCCAGGTTATGGCCTGGATAATGGATACCTATTCCATGCACGAGGGCTTCTCCATCTCCGCCGTTGTGACCGGGAAACCGCTGTCCATCGGAGGAAGCGAGGGCCGCAACGACGCCACGGCCACCGGAGTCCTCTTTGTGACAAAACGGGCGGCAAAGCACATCGGCATGCCCTTGAAGGGTGCTCGTGTCAGTATCCAGGGCTATGGGAACGCCGGGAGCGTCGCCGCGCGCCTCTTTCATAAGGAGGGCTGTAAGGTCGTTGCCGTGAGCGATAGTCGTGGCGGCATCTATAACGAGGCTGGCCTGGATGTCGCGGCGGTCCTGCGTCACAAGCAAGAGACCGGTACGGTAACGCGCTTCCCACACGCGCAGACGCTGGGCGTCTCGGACGTACTCGAAGTGCCCTGCGATATTCTGATTCCTGCCGCGACGCAAGGTGTGATTACCGTAGCAAACGCCGAGCGCGTGCAGGCGCGCATCATCGCCGAGGCCGCCAACGGCCCGACGACTCCTGACGCGGACCGCATCCTGTTCAAGCGCGATCGCCTGGTCATTCCAGACATCCTGGCCAACGCTGGCGGTGTGACGGTCAGCTACTTCGAGTGGGTGCAGGACCTCCAGAGCTTCTTCTGGGACGTGGAGGAGATCACCGGGAAGCTGGAGGTGCTTATGAATCGCGCTTACGATGCGGTCGCTGCCCATGCCGATCGGTATCACTGCGATATGCGCCTGGCTGCTAACATGCTGGCCATCTCGCGTGTAGCGGAGGCGACCCAGGTGCGCGGCATCTACCCGTAGGCTTGTCAGCTTTAGTGGAAGGGACATGAGGTATCCCCGCACCTATGCAGGCACTGGGATACCTCATGTTATGCCAAATGAAAGTTAAAAACCTCTGCGAGGCTCGCGGCGCGGGGCTTTCTTGGGTGGAATCTTCGGGCGCACGGGCTTGTTGCGCTTGCGACCACGGGCACCCCAGGAACCATCCTCCTCCTCTTCCTCGTCTTCCTCCTCCTCTTCTTCATCGAAGAGGTCATCCTCCTCTTCGACCTCAGCGGGTCCGAGGTCCATATCTGGAATATCGGTATCATCCACCACTTCGTCCTGAATATCCAGATCGTCCACGTTGTCGGTCGCAAGGTCGATCTCTTCTGCCTCAGGCTCAATGAACTCTTCTGGTGTTGCCAGCGGCTCCGCCACGGGATGAATGATCCTCTCGGAGTAGCCATCGGAGTCTGAGCGAGCATCGATACTATCGTCCTGTACAAACCCGCGTCCGCCCCTACTGCGCACAGAGGGAGCCGGTTCGGGCGACTCTAGTTCGGCTGCTTCATCCTCGGGCCTGGGGGCACCAATGATGCGGCGTCCCGCTGCCACATCCAGCCAGAATTGCGAATAATAATGTGGACGCTCAGAGTCTTTCTCACTATCTTTTCTTGTCATGTTGCTACGACACCGTTCTTTGCTAGCTACTAACAAAGAAAGAAAGTGCCGCCTCTCCTTTCATCGTAGACGCCATTTTTCAGCGTCATGTCATCGTTTATGCCATAGGGCGCGTAATACAAATTTTACACATCGGATAATTCTACGTGTACGGACCACTTTCAGTATCCTCAACCGGATCGACATTCCGTCTCAGTCAGGCCGCTCACGCATTGAGGGATTGTATATGGGAAAGCCGAAAAGGTCAAGTGTTTTTGCACTAGGAAAATCCTACCAACTCATAATAAGAAGAAAGCGCAACGCTGTCAAGGGATGCTAAAATGCTATCAACCGGCCTGTGGAGGGGGATGAAGCCATGTCAAGACCCTAAGTGCATGAATTTCCTGGAGCAGGACGTTTGCTGTCCTTGCTTAGCGAACCTATAATAGAGGGAAGAAGTTTTACACTAGACCCTATCTCCCGCCTTCGAGCATCTTCATTACAGGAGTGCGATGATCTCTTTTTTCATTAGCATTCTCTGGTT
>JALYTQ010000236.1 GCA_030854195.1 Chloroflexota bacterium | reverse complement strand
TTCCACGCCAGTCCGCACGCTGGCCGCACGCTCGCTAAATTTGAGCGCACTTCTGACTCTATGCAAAAGCATACAGCCATAGTTATGGGAACGATTCTGGTTGCCTGTCCTTATGGATAGGCGTATCTGTAAAACACGAACGAATTGTGAAACACGAACGAATTGTGAAAACCGCTCTTTTCCGGTAGGGGCCGCATAAAATGCGGTCCAGCGATTCATCGCCCTGCATCAGGGAGAACTCAGGCCGCAAGAGCGTTAAGACCGTACACAGCGATGAATCGCTGGACGGCATAAAATGCGGTCCCTACCCGTTTGTCTGGAACGAGACTGTAAAAAGCGTCCATACATGTCGATAGGGCGTTTTCATCGCCGTAGTCTAGCGCCTATGCGGGTTTGTAAGGCCACGCTCCTCTAGCGGGTATCGGGCGCGCACGGCGACGGGAGGTGGAACGGGATCAGGGGTAGCAAGTGGACAGATGGAAGCCACGAAACACATAGAATTTCGGTATGTAGCGACCATTACGTTTGCCTGGTAAGTCTGTTTCCTTCATAAGGCACCAAATCTTGCTGTGAGACGCGCGAGAGAGGGCGCGCGCGGGATTTTCTCTGTGCATAGTATAGCTTATAAAGCGGGCGGCACGCAAGCCCCCCCCATTTTCCCATTTTGCCTACAGAAATTCCCCCTCCCTGCCGATTATCCATATTGTAGGGTGCCAGGCTACTATGGATGGGGCGAAGCTGAACGCGTCTGGCACCCTACAGAAATTCCCCCTCCCTGCCAATTATCCAACTTGTAGGGTACTCAGTACGCCACCGCGATACGGCCCTCCATATAGCGTGCCAGCAGGGCCAGGGGATAGCAGATACAGAAGAAGATGAACGCGCCGAAGATATAGATGAACATTTGCAGATTGGCATCCCCTGTCACCGGACTGGCAAGCGAGGTCGTCACCTGCTGAATCTCGATCACACCACCCAGCGTCGAGAGCAGGGCCGTATCTTGTACCAGGGTAATGAAGTAGTTGGTAAAGGGCGGAATGGTGATGCGGATCGCCTGCGGCAGGATGATGGTACGCATCGTCTGGCGTCCGTCCAGTCCCAGGCTCAGCGCGGCCTCCACCTGACCCTTATCGACCGATTCGATGCCCGTGCGGAAGACCTCGGTGAGATAGGCACCGTAGTTAAAACCGAGACCGATAATTCCATAAAAGGCGGCGTCGAAGGCAACCGACGAGGAGGGGAGTATACTATTATTTTGGAGTAGCGTTAAAAACTGGTAGGCAACGTTGTAGGGGTCGAAGCCGATGTTCGCCAGCGCGATATTTACGCCGAAGCCCCACAGCAGCAGCTGCACGAGGATCGGCGTGCCACGTATCAATTCTACGTAGGCAAAGGCTATCCAGCGCAATGCCCGAAAGCGCGAGAGACGGCAGAGCGCGCCAATGAAGCCAAAGATCGTCGCCAACACAATGCTCGCTATTGTCAACACGACCGTCACCTCGGCTCCCTGCAACCAGACAGGCAGGTCAAGCGCGATCGTGGCGCGGTACGTATATAGGTAATACGCAAAAAGGGCTAGAAGCACCGCGAGCACCGCGTAAAAGGCTATATTCAGTATGGTCAGCCACGCGCGCGGTCGCGGTTCGCTCGTAGTCACGGCCTGTTGCATTCCGTATTCCCTCCGAAAAATTTATTGCTGAGCGCGCAGCCGCCGTTCATAATTGCGCGCAAAATAGGAAGTAGGCAGGCTCAAAATCAGGTAGAGCACAATCGCCAGCGCGAAGAAGGGCAGGGGATTACTGCTGAAGCGCACGCGCCACACATCCAGTTTTGTGGTGATCTCCGCGCCACCGATCACGCTGATGATCGCGGAGTCCTTGAGCATATAGATCAGATCATTGACAAAAGGCGGAATCATAAAGGGAATAGCCTGCGGAAAGACGATACGAAAGAAGGTCTGGCCCGATGTTAGACCAAGCGAGAGAGCCGCCTCGCTCTGTCCTCGCTCAACCGAAAGGAGGCCCGCCCGGAAGACCTCCGCTTCATACGCCGCGTAGTTCAGCGCCAGCGAGGCGATGCCAGCGGTCCAGGTGTTGACATAAATAGCGAGACCCGACGCCGCCAGCAGCCCGCTCACGCCGAAGTAGATGATGTAGACCTGCGAGATGAGCGGCGTGCTGCGTATCACCTCGATATAGATGCGCGCAGGCACCCGCAGCCAGGTCGTGCGCGAACTGCTCATCAGGGCAAGCAACAGGCCAAGCACAAGAGCCAACGGGAAAGAGACGGCGCAAAAAATGATCGTGTTTTTTGCGCCATCCAGAAAATCGAGCAATATGACAGAGAACGGAGGCATACCGGCAATCCTTTCAACACCCATGCGATAGGGACACCCCCCATAATGTAGGGGCGCGGTTCACAAGCCCGTGGCTCAGCATATATTGCCTGTGGATCGGCCTGTGGTGGGGCAACGGGCTTATAAATCGCGCCCCTACATTATGCGTTGCACGAGGAACATCAATGGGCGTTACGAAATGCCGATCTCGGCCTGCTGGTCGTTCCACATTTGCCATTTCTGATAAATGCTCTTCAATTTGCCATTCTTCTTGAGAATGCTGAATGCCTGGTTAATCGTCGGCAGCAGCTTGGCGGCGTTGGGATTACTCTTGTTGAAGCCAACATAATAATTGTCGGTGTAGATGGGCTTGCCGAGCAGCTTCAATTGTGGAATGGCGGTCGCGCCTGGGCCTGTCCCTAGAATGTAGTAGATGGCGATCGGAGAGTCCAGGAAGAAGGCATCCACCTTTTTCTCTACGAGATCGCTGAAGGCCAGCGTGCCATTGTACGCCTTAATGTGGATCTTCGGGTCGCCCTGCATGATTGTTTCGGCCAGGTAGCCACCGCCGGTGCCGACCGTCATGCCCTCAAATATGGAGATGCTCGTCGGATTCGGATCAGTAAAACGGGTATCATCTTTTCTAATGATGATCTGCTGCCCATAGCGGTAGTAGGGATCGGAGAACAGCTCGGTCTTCTCGCGGTCGGAGGTCTTCTCCCAGCCGTTCATAACCATATCGAACTGATTGGCCGCCAGCGCCGTCGCCAGGTTGTCGTACTCCACCTCGATCTGCGTCTGCTTAATGCCCATCAGGTCAGCGATCGCCTGCGCAATCTCGACCTCGAAGCCGATCAGCTTACTAGGATTTGTCGGATCTTGAAAGACATACGGCGCGCCGCTGACATAGTCCGCGCCCCACTGCAATACGCTAGGGTTCTTCAGGCCAGCGGGCACTATCTTCGTAGCACCCGGAGTCGCGCTACTGCCGCTGCCCGAGCCGCTGCTTGTAGATACGTTGCCGCCACAGGCCGCCAGGATAAGTTCCAGCGCGCTGCCAGCCGCGAAGATGCTCCCCGCCTGGCCTGTGCGCTTCAAAAATGTTCGTCTCGTCAAATCATCGTTCATGTTCCAATACGCCTTTCTGCTGATCTCTCCATGTCATAAAATAATTTCGTCGAATCAGGTTCACAAGCCCACTCCATCATGCCAATGTACACATATGATGTAGGGGCGCGGTTCACAAGCCCGCTCTACGGCAGGACGGAGAGCACGCGCTCCAGGAATACCTGCGTGCGCTTCTCCTTGGGTTTTCGGAACAGTGCTTCGGCCTCACCCTGCTCCACAATGACGCCATCGGACATAAATACCACGCGGTCCGATACATCGCGGGCGAACTGCATCTCGTGGGTCACAACGACCATCGTGCTGCCCTCGTACGCCAGGTCTTTCATGACGCGGAGCACCTCGCCGACCAGTTCGGGATCGAGCGCTGAGGTTGGCTCGTCGAAGAGCAGGGCACGCGGCTGCATCGCCAGGGCGCGCGCAATCGCCACGCGCTGCTTCTGACCACCGGAGAGGCGGCTGGGATACACATCGCGCTTCTCCACGAGTCCTACCTTAGCGAGCAGACGCTCGCCCAACGCGACGGCCTGATCCCTGGGCATCTTGCGCACCTGCAGCGGTGCCTCGATGACGTTCTGCAGCACGGTCATGTGTGGAAAGAGGTTGAAGTTCTGGAAAACCATGCCCAGCTCGCGCCGCATGGGACTGAGCTGCTTCACCGAGAGGTGGGGGTTGAGCCGCTCGCCCTGAATATAGATCTCGCCGCTCGTCGGCTTCTCCAAAGCGTTCATGCAGCGTATCAGCGTGCTCTTCCCCGAGCCACTCGGCCCGATCAATGCCACAACCTCCCGTTTGTGTACTTCAAAATCGATATCAATAAGAACGTGTTTGTCGCCAAAAAACTTGTTAAGCTTGACGGTTTGCAGCACAAGCTCGTCTTCAATAGGGCTGATCGATTGGGATACGGCAAGGTCGGTCGAGGGGCTTCTAAAAGCGTCGTTTGTTTGGCTCGGATTGGAGTCCATGGACACTCCTTACTCGCTGCGCAGCGAAACTATACATGCAGTATCTGGCGGTAAACGCAGCCGGAAATATGGCACTAAGTATATGCATATATAATAATTGTGTCAAGCTCAAAAATCAGGGAACGCATCTGGCACATGCATGCAAAACGCAGGACGCATGGTATACTGATAGAGAGATTTTCGATAACCATAGCGATAGGGAAAACATGGCATTTCTTCAATTGCCCCGTACCACTTTGTACTACGACCTGTTCGCGCAAAACATCACGCCTGCGCGCCAGGAGGTAGTACTATTGTTGCACGGCTTTGTTGGCACGGGCGAGAGCGACTTCGCGGAGCAGATACCGCTCCTGCAAACCCAGTATACAGTACTCGCGCCGCATCTGCATGGGCACGGACATTCTTCCCATCGCGCCACGTACACGACCGCGTATTATCGTGAAGATGTCGCCGATAGTGTGGGGCTGCTCGACGCGCTGGCCCTGCCCTCGGTACGCGTCCTGGGCTTTAGTGATGGCGCGATTACCGCCCTGCTGCTTGCCGCGCTGCATCCCGAGCGCGTGACGGCCCTCGCCATCCACGGAGCGCAAGCAACTATCAATGCAAGGGATACGGCGGCGATCCGCCACTGGCTGCTCGAAAGGCCATTGGGAGAAGAGTGGCAGGCGCAGCTCGCGCAGCTGCATGGGGAGCCGTACTGGCGCGCGTTGCCACCCATGTACGTCAAGGTACAGGAAGAGTTGGTCGCGGAGGGCGGCGTCATCATCACCGACGAGGAGCTGGCGGCGATCCGCTGTCCCGTCCTGGTCATGCATGGGAAGCGGGACCGCATCGTCTCCGTCGAGTACGCGCACGCGCTTTCCGAGCGCATCGCTGGCGCGCGGCTCCTGCTCTTCGACGCTGGACACGCCGCCCACCTGCGCTGCCAGGACGAGTACAACGCGGCGGTTCTGGATTTCTTCGCAAGTGTGTAAATAAACGCACGTTCAAACGTGGCAAGCTATAACCGGCGCGAGTCGGCTCATTTTTAGGTTGTGGAGGAACACAGAGATTTATGGCTGACGAGAAGGTTGCAATCATTATCCCCGCCTTGAACGAGGAGGCCGCAATCCGGCAATTGCTCGCAGAGATCCCGCCCGCCAGCGCGCAGTGGATCGTCGTGGTGGACAATGGCAGCACTGACGGGACCGCCGCAGTCGCCAGGGCAATGGGCGCGTTCGTTGCAAGCGAGCCTGCGCGTGGCTATGGGCGCGCCTGCCTCAAAGGCTTCAAGACCGCCGTGGCGCTGGGGGCCGAGGTCGTCATCTTCATGGATGGTGACGGAAGCGACGATCCCGCCGACCTGCCTATGATGCTGGCTCCGGTCAGCGCGGGCCAGGCCGACTTCGTGATCGGCTCGCGTGTCGGCGCGAACTCTGAGCGCGGCGCAATTCCGCCCCAGGCACTGCTGGGTAACTGGCTGGTCAGCCGCATGATCCGTTTGTTGTACGGCGTGCATCTCAGTGATATCGGCTCATTCCGCGTAGTACGTTGCGCCGCCCTGGAAGCGCTGCAGATGCACGAGATGACCTTCGGCTGGCCCGTCGAGATGCTCGTCAAGGCAGCGCGCAGCCGCTACACCATCGCCGAACTGCCCATACACTACCGACGCCGCAGCCACGGTCGCTCCAAGGTCGCCGGAACGCTCGTCGGCAGCGTCAAGGCCGCCTACTACATGGTCAGCACCACGCTGCGCTACGCGGGCGCGAAAGGAACACATGCCTGATACAGCGCTCATCATCATGGCCCGCTATCCCGAAGCGGGCAAGACCAAGACCCGCCTGGCACGCACGCTCGGAGCCGCAGAGGTCGCCAGACTCTACCGCGCCTTTCTCACCGACCTTGCGCGGCGCTTCGCCGGTCCGCACTACGCGCTGCACTGGGCCTACACGCCCGCCGACGCTGACTACCAGGCGTTCGTGCAGACGCTCGCACCCGAGCAGGCGCAGTATATGCACAGCTTCCCGCAGCAAGGGAGCGACTTCGGCGCTCGCCTGCTCAACGCGTTCCAGTGGACGCATGACCAGGGCTACCAGCGCACCATCCTCATCGGCTCCGACTCGCCCCAGATCAGCGGCGAGCTTATCGCGCAGGCCGAGGCAGCCCTCGACGAAGCCGATCTGGTCCTGGGACCAGCCGAGGATGGTGGCTACTATTTAATCGCCATGCGCCAACCGCACGATGTCTTCAGCGGCATCCCAATGAGCACCGACGTAGTTGCCCGCATGACCCTGGAAGCTGCAGCGCGCCAGAACCTGACCACGCGCCTGCTAGACCCGCTTTTTGATATTGATGAACTGCCCGACCTGCTACGCCTCGCGCACCTGCTCGAAGCAAATAGCGCTCGCGCACCTGCAACCGCCGCTTACCTGACTAATGCATTTTCGCTTGACTTGAGAAGGTTTTAAGAGTATACTTCCCTCGCTGGTGGCCGATGGAGTTCCTGTCGCGACTTGACCCGCCTGGGATTGAAACAGGAGTTTTCATGATTATCACGCCCATTTCAACCCTGCCGCGCTCGATCTACATTGAGCCAACCAGCCGTTGTAACGAACTGTGTCAGCAATGTCCGCGCACATTACTCTCGCGTGAGGACGACCGCGACCTGAGTTATGACAACTTTCGCCACATCGTAGACCAGTTTCCCGTCCTGGAGCGCGTCGTGCTGCACGGATTGGGCGAGCCGCTGCTCAACAAAGAGCTGCCACGCATGATTAGCTATCTCAAGGCGCGCGGCACCTACGTTCTCTTCAACTCCAACGGCATCCTGCTCAACGAGAAGCGGGGGCAGGCGCTCATCGACGCCGGACTCGACGAGTACCGCCTCTCGATGGATGGTGGCACGCGGGAGGTCTACGCCCATGTGCGCGGCGTCGACGCCTTCGACAAGATCTGGCGCAACGTCCGCGCCTTCACCGCCATGCAGCGCGCACAGGATGCGAGCAAGCCGGCGGTCTCGCTCTGGTTCACCGCCATGCGCGAAAACCTGCACGACCTGCCCAGGCTCGTCGATCTGGCGGCTGACGCGGGCATTAAAGAGGTCTACATGCAGCGCCTGGTCTACTTCGAAGAGGGGTTAGCGGCGTCCAGGCAATCGCTTTTCCGCCGTGCTTCGCGTGAGGAATTGGACCTTGTGAAAAATTGTGAGGAACGCTGTCGGGAACTCGGCATCACCTTCAACGCGGCGGGCACGACCACGCCGGTAGAGAGTCTCGTGCGCGACTTCGGCGAGCGCCCCTGGTCGGGCTGTCGCCGTCCCTACTCGCTCACCTACATCACCTCCAGCGGCAACGTGCTCTCCTGCTGCTTCGCGCCCTTCGGTCATAAAAGCGCGCGCGAATATAAAGAAGAGCGCGTGCTCGGCAACATCTTCCAGGAGCCGATCGCCGCTATCTGGCAGGGCGAACGCTACCAGGCGTTCCGCGCCGCATTCGAGAGCGACACGCCCGCCCGCCATTGCTCGCAGTGCGGGCTCAATTGGAGCTACTAACGTATTCCTGCGCACTCTTTACAGTAGGGATGGGCCTTGCGTCCATCCGGTTCAGGT
>JALYTQ010000235.1 GCA_030854195.1 Chloroflexota bacterium | reverse complement strand
GCCCTGTACGCGCTCAACGATGGCAGTATCTGGGGCATGTTTGGCCTGCACGCCGCCTGGAACTGGGCCGAGGGCAATGTATTCGGCGCGCTGGTGAGTGGATTTAGTCAACCAGGCGGGCAATTGCTGGTTCTACGCCCGGTCGGTCCTGGTTGGCTGACGGGTGCCGCGTTCGGCCCGGAGGGTGGGTTGGCGGTGACGGTGGCGTTTCTGATCGGCATTGCAGGCGTGCTATGGTGGAGTAGGAGGAAGCAGCGCCAGGCGCTACAGCCAGCAGCGTAACCTGGGACGCGCTGGGACGTAGATACTAATGAGCACTCATCAATATCTATGGTCTATACTTTACCTATTAAAATTGGAAGAGGATAAAATACGTGGCGCGTTGCCTCAATCCACGCTCCGGCGGCGGACACGAGAATCCGGACACCGCCGTCTGCTGCCAGCACTGTGACTTTCTGGTGCAGGGAGCGCATATCGGTATCTATGAAGTTGTCTCCTTCATCGGCGCAGGTAGCTATGGTTATGTCTACAAGGTGCGCGAACCGATGCCGCTCAGCCGTATCCTGGCCCTCAAGGTGCTGCGCCTCGATCAGTTCAATGCGAAGGCCCAGGCGAACTTCTTTCAGGAGGCGCGCCGCATCGCCAGCATGCAGCATCCAAACATCCTGCCTATCTATAACTTCGGTCAGTTGGCGGAGAACGAGCAGCCGTACTTTGTGATGGAGTTCGCTCCACGGACGATTCTTGACCTCTTCCGCCAGTCCGATGGCAATCGCCGCCTGGCATTCGCGGAGGAGCTCGTTCCGTATATTCAGCAGAGCGCCGATGCCCTGCATTATGTCCATAACAAGGGGCTGGTACACCAGGACGTGAAGCCCGGCAACCTGCTCATCGGGCGCAATGGGCAGATCCTGCTCGCGGACTTCGGCACGACCTTCTACCTGGGCATGCAGACACACGCTTCTCTGGGCGAGATTACAGGGACAGCGGCGTACATGCCGCCGGAGCAGTGGCAGGGGAATCCGCGCCGCGACTCCGACCAGTACGCGTTGGCTATCTGCTGCTACGAGCTGCTCACCGGGCGCACGCCGTTTGTGTATAAGCGCCTGGAGGAGATGTGGAACGCGCATTTGCAGGAGCCGCCGCCATCGCCGCAAAAGTGGAATCCGCGTGTCCCCGTCGAGGTCGCGGCGGTGCTGCTGCGCGCATTGAGCAAGGATTACCGCCGTCGCTACCACAGCATCACTGATTTCGCTGATAACTACGCGCGCGCCGTGGAGATAGCCCAGCAGCGCTACGTCTGCCATCACTGCGGTCAGCAGAATCGCACAGGCGCGCAGCGCTGCACTACCTGCGGCACGGAATACGATACGCGCCGCTGCGCCTATTGCGAGACGCCGGTACGCTTCGGGCAGCGCTGCTGCTCGCACTGTGGACGCCTCACGCTGCCACCAACGCTGGTCGATCATAGTCCCCTGGTAGGCGTCGTGCTGCGCCAGGGCCGCTACACAATCAAGCACGTCCTGCGCCAGTCCGAGGAGACGCGCGTCACGACCGCAATCGCCACCGATGCACAGACAAACTGGCGTAAAATACTGCTCAAGCGCTGGCAATGCAGCGACGAGCCACTCGCCCAGCGCGCAAAAGACGTAGCCTATTATGAGCATGCCACGAGTCTGTTGGCCCGCGTGCGCCATCCCCTGCTACCGACAATGCTTGACCGTTTTGCCGAGGGCAATTATTACTACATGGTGCAGGAATATATCGACGGCGAGAGCCTGGACGAGCGTATACAGAAGCTGCTGCGGCCCATTCCCGAGCGCGATGTGCTTAGCTACATGAACAACCTGCTCAACGTCCTGATCGTACTGGAGCAGCAGAGGCCAGCGCTGCGTCACTACGACATTTCGCCCGCCAACATTCTGATCGATAAGCGCGGGCGGGCATTGCTGACGGGCTTTCAGATCGTCCCTCCACCAGCACCAGCAGGCAAGCGACCGCGCGCCGAGATGAACCGCAGGCGCACGACCAGGAAGCTGCAAATCTCGCCCTATATGCCGCTGCAGGATAGGCCCTACGATCAGCGTTCCTGCATCTACGCGCTGGCCGCCAGTATGCATCACGCCCTGACCAACGTCGCGCCGCCGCACTATCCATCCTACCCGCCTGCACGCATGCTCAATCCAGATGTCTCGCCCGCGCTGGAGCGCATTCTCAGTCGCGCCCTGATCGAGGAGAGTAGCGCGCGCTACCAGAGCTACGAGGCGCTGAAGAGGGATATTCAACACCTGCTGTAAAAGTAATGTATACATTCCCAAATCTGGGTAGATATGCTACACTGGCGCAAACAACTGTGACGAGGTGAAGGCCGCATGAACAAGCTTGCGCTAGACGGTGAGGAGGAGCTGATTGCCCGTAGCCAACGTGGAGAGGTGGCCGCGTTCAATCAGCTCGTCCTGCATTATCAGCCGATCGTCTACGGCGCGGCCTATCGCCTGCTTGGCGATCCCGATACGGCTGCCGATGTCACGCAGGACGCCTTTATCGCGGCCTTTCGCGGCATCTCCTCTTATCGCGGTGGCTCCTCTTTCCGCGCCTGGCTGTTGCGCATCGCTTCCAACATGGCCTGCGACCACTGGCGGCGCGTGCGGCGTCATCCCGCCGAGTCGCTGGAGTTCCTGACCGAAGAGGACGAGACGCCCTCGTCTGAGGCGCTCAACGCGCTGGCCGATAGCAGCGCCGAGGGCAATCCCGAAGAGATGTTGCTCACACAGGAGCTACAATCCGCCATTCAGCAAGGTCTGGAGCAGTTGCCCCTCGATCAGCGGGTAGCGGTCGTCCTATGCGATATAGAGGGGCTCAGCTACGAAGAGATCGCGGACTCCACCCAGACAAGCATTGGCACGGTGCGTTCGCGCATCTCGCGTGGACGGAGCCGCCTGCGCGCTTACCTCAACCAGCACGCGGAACTTTTACCACGTAACTATCGTCTTACTTGAAGTGGGAAATGATACTATAACGGAGCATCGGCGTGGCACAAGAGAATCAGCATCTGACAACAGAACAGCTTTCGGCGCTTCTCGATAAAGAGATCTCAGCAGAAGAGAAGACGCGGTGGGAAGCACATCTGGCAACCTGTCAGCGCTGTCAGCAAGAACTGGCAAGCCTGCGGCGAACAGTGGCGCTCCTGCGCGCCCTGCCCCAGCCAGCTCTTCCACGCTCCTTCGAACTCCCGCTAGAGGTCGCCGAACCCGCCGCCCTCTTCGCGGGCACAAGGCAGGCAGCCGCTCCCACCCCTTTGCGAGCGCCCGAACGTCGCCGCCAGAACAGATCCTACCTGCGCTTCGCCTTCAGAACATTAAGCACAATTGCCGCCATGATTGGCATTGTTTTCGTTCTATCGAGTATCGTGCCCACGCTCACGAGCAGCGGTACCAGCAACTCTGCCGCCTCCACCTCATCATCTTCGTCCGGCTCCTCTGCCAGCAGCGGGCAGGTGCCTGCCGCGACCCCTAAGGTAGGAACTCATCCACCAGCGGTAATGACGCCATCCATTCGCCCCGCCGCGACTCCAGCCGCGAGTCAGGCCAACAAGCCCGCCGCGTCATCCAATACAAATAGTAATCAGCCTACTACCGGGAACTGGCCGGTCTTTCTCTTCTTCAATCTGAGTACACCAGAGGGACGGCTGGGACTAGGCATCCTCCTGTTTATCCTAGGAATGATGGGCTATGTGCTCTTCCGACGCAAGCGCTCGCGTGCTCCGTGAAAAGAGAACCAGGAGTAAAAGGTTCATGACTTGTCAATTTCTATAGTATTTTGTATATTCTAATACAGTCATGCACAATTTTCTTTATGTTTTCCCTATGCAGAGGTAGGATTAAATTATGAGCAATCCAATTTTGCTGCTCCCACCAATCGTGAACGTACTGGTCACGGGTCTATTTGCGGGAGTTGTCTTGCGCCAGTACGTGCGCCGCCAGCGCGTGTACCAGTTGTACTGGTCGATCGCGCTCTGTATGGCCTTCGTGGCAACGTTGGCCTATGTCTTCATGCTTCTGGTGCAGCCGACCAGCGCGGCGGGTACACTGCTCTTCCGCGCCTACTACATCTTCGGCGCAGAACTCATGCCCTCCTGGCTCGGTCTGGGAAGCATCGCCCTGATCGCGCGTCCGAGCTTTACACGCGTCTGCGCGCTGGCATTGAGCGTATGTAGCGTACTGGCGGCCATACTGATCCTTATCGCCGACATCGACATGCAGAAGCTCGGCCAGATAGCGGGAACGCCCGGCACAGGTATCTTACAAACGGGTCCCTGGCTGATCGCTACGATCACGCTCAACACGTTGGGCGTCGTCGCCATCGGCGGTGTCGCCATCTACTCGGGCTGGAAGCTGCTCAGACGCCACGCCAGCGTCGCGGGCTTTCGACCGGGGAGCCTCCTATGGGCCAACGTGCTCATCCTGGCCGGTGCTCTGCTCAATGCAGCGGCGGGCAGCTTTGCGCGCTTCTTCGGCGTAGAGAACACCTTCTGGCTGATTATGGCCGTTGGCTGGATCGTCTTCTTCAGCGGCGTCCTACTCACCAGCCGCCGCCGCAGCACGGTTCTTCCTGAGAAGACAAAGCGCGACCTTGAGGATACGGAGAAGCAACTCGCTTCGTCGTAAGTAGGAGCTGAAAGGAATGCTGTGATGAGAACGATCCGGCTCGAAACACCTGAGCACTTGCGGCTCACCGAAACCGAGGAGCCAGCCACGCCAGGGCCAGGCGAAGTCCTGGTTCGCATGCATCGCGTTGGCGTCTGTGGCACGGACTACCACGCGTTTCACGGCAACCAGCCCTTTTTCACCTATCCGCGCATCCTGGGGCACGAACTGAGCGTCGAAGTCGTAGCGATTGGCCCGGACGTGCAGGATATCGCGGTTGGAATGTGCGGTGCCGTGCGCCCTTATCTGGAATGCGGTCATTGCCCGCCGTGCCGACGGGGCAGGCCCAATTGTTGCGCCAACTTGCAGGTGTTTGGCGTGCATATCGATGGTGGCATGCGTGAATACGCGCTCCTGCCCGCCTCCCACGTACATCCCTCGACACGGCTAACCTACGATCAGCTGGCGTTGGTCGAGCCGCTGTCCGTCGGTGCCCATGCCGTCGCGCGCGCGCAACTCGCAGCAGGCGAGCGCGTCCTGGTGGTCGGAGCTGGACCGATCGGTCTGGCCGTTACACAGTTCGCTCTCCTATCCGGCGTCCAGGTCATGGTTATGGATATCAGCGAACAGCGGCTGGATTTCGTGCAGCGCCAGTGGCCGATGGTCACGCTCATCAATGGACAGGGATCGGGCCTCGCTGCCTTGCAGAAAGTGACTGGCGACGATCTGCCCTCAGTAGTATTTGACGCTACCGGCAATCCCCACTCGATGCAGCAGGCATTTTCCTACATTGGCTTCGGCGGTCGCCTGATCTTTGTCGGACTGTTTCCAGGCGAAGTGACATTTCACGATCCCACCTTTCACAGCCACGAAATGACGCTGCTGAGCAGCCGTAACGCGCTGAGTACAGATTTTCAGCGGGTCATCGCCGCCATCGAGGCAGGACAGGTCGCGCTCGCGCCGTGGATTACCCATCGCGCCGCGTTTGAAACGCTCATCGAGGCGTTTCCTTTGTGGACCGATCCCAATAGTGGCATCATCAAAGGGCTCATTAGCATTGCATAAACCACATCTCATCTCGTCAGCAGAGCGGTGGCGGCGATATGAACGATAGCTGAAAGGACGCTAGCATGAACATACAACCTGATAATACAGTAGAAGAGGTAGTGGCACACCTGCATCTGCATCCCAGCTCGGTAATACAGCAGAACGGGGTCACGTATGGCGTGGCAGAAGTGGCATCGGGCCAGCGCCAGCTTGCTGTAGTGACAGCGGTTGATAGACCAGTGACAGGCGGCTTTGTCGGTGAGATGAGCACCATCGCCGGACATCCGGTGCTGCTCGGACCACTGAACGCGCACAATGCCGCCGCCTTGCGCAACCAGCTCGCGTGGCTGAAGCCAACGACCATCGGGCTGGCAACAAGCGCTGGCTTTGGCGATCGGCTGGGATTGGCTACTCCCGGCCATCTACGCGCCGTGCGTGAGGCTGGCGGTCATATCGCGCCCATTCCCGCCCAGCAGTCGATCCGCGAAATGACGCGCACCGGACGTAGTCCCCAGCAGGTGTTAGATGATGCCATGTGGGGAGTCTTTAGCGAGGGTTGGCGCAATGGCTACGGCGCGGATGCCGATCACCTCAAAACGCCGGAAGATATCGACTCCTGCCTTGCCGCTGGCTACACCTTCTACACGTTTGATCCAGGCGAGCACGTCGATAACGCGGCGGATAGCGCGTCGCCAACCGAGCTACGTTCCCGCTTCGCGGCCCTGCCCTGGGACCAGTTGGAAGATACAGCGGCGGCACTGTCGGCGCGTTACCTGAACGCCAAACAAGATATCGAAGGGCATAGCATCTCATTCAATGAAGATACTCTCACGCGTGCCGCCGTCAAATATGGTCGCGCCATCGCCCATGTGACCCACATGTACCGACACCTGGCGTGGGCGGGCGCGGGACGTGCCTGGGAGGTCGAGATCTCGGTGGATGAGACCGAGGTGCCGACGACCCATGCCGAGCATATCTACTTCGCGACGGAACTGCGCCGCCTTGGCGTGCAGTGGGTGAGCCTGGCCCCACGCTTCATTGGCCGCTTCGAGAAGGGCGTGGACTACATTGGCGACCTTGATGCCTTCACAGCAGATATCGCCGTACACGCGGCGATCGCCCGCGCGCTAGGCCCGTACAAGATCAGTCTGCATTCTGGCTCGGATAAGTTCAGCATCTATGCTATTACCGCACAGGAAACGCGGGGCATCGTGCATCTGAAGACCGCGGGCACCAGCTATTTAGAAGCGCTGCGCACTATCGGCCAACTCGATCCCGCCCTATTGCGCGAAATCTATGCCTTTGCCTTTGAACACTACCTGGTTGATCGCGCCAGCTATCACGTCTCTGCCCAGCTTGAGCGCGCACCGGCTCCCACCGCGCTGACGGATGCCGCCGCGTCTACCCTGCTAGAACAGTTCGATGCACGCGAAATCCTGCACGTCACCTTTGGCTCAGTCCTGACCGCGCAAAATCCAGATGGCAGCAAGCGCTTTTATGACGCGATTATGACACTATTGCAGACGCATCCAGACGCCTACTCGGCCAACATTACGACACATTTCTTGCGCCATCTGCGCCCATTTGTGGCATCCAGTCGACCATAAATAAGGACAATTCCCCTGGGAAGGAGGCCCGAAGAGATACTATGCATACTTTCCCCATCGTTGATGCACACGTTCATCTCTGGAATCCGCGCACATTCCCCATGCCGTGGTTAGAGGAAGTCCCTACAATCAACCGTCCATTCGGCTTAGCAGACTACCATGCCCAGACGGCGGACCTTCCGCTAGTGGGCATGGTCTATGTCGAGGTCGATGTCGCGCCACAGTTCGGATTGCTGGAGGCCGAACACGCCGTTGGGCTGGCAGCGCGTGATCCCCGCTTACAAGGAATTGTAGCAACGGCACCGGTTGACTATGGGGAGCAGGCGCGTGTTTACCTGGATGCCTTGCGGAAACTAGGCCCGCTCATTAAAGGTGTCCGCCGCAACCTGCAGGGAGAAGCTAATCCTGACGCTTGCCTGCAAACAACGTTCGTCAAGGGTGTACAGTTGCTGGCCGAGTATGGATATTCGTTCGACATCTGCATTCGACACGAGCAATTGCCAGCCGTAACGGAACTGGTGCGGCGCTGTCCAGATGTTACGTTCATCCTCGATCATTGCGGCAAACCCAATATTCGCGCACAGGTGCTCGATCCCTGGCGCGCCAATCTCGAACGCCTGGCGGCATCCCCCAACGTCTGGTGCAAAGTGAGCGGCCTGCTCACCGAAGCCGATCCCCAACACTGGCAGCTTGTCGATCTAGCGCCCTATGTCGCGCATGCGTTGACGGTCTTTGGCGAGCAGCGCGTCCTCTTTGGAGGTGACTGGCCGGTCATGCTGCAAGCAGGCTCTTACAAGCAATGGGTTGAGGCC
>JALYTQ010000451.1 GCA_030854195.1 Chloroflexota bacterium | reverse complement strand
ACGCGATGGCATCGTATTGGTGGGACAGGGAGCGCTCCTTGCCCTGCACTGGACGAGCTTCTTTCAATCCATCAATGTCTCGAATGTAGCGATCGGGCTGCTCTCCTTCTCAAGCTTCCCACTCTTTACTGCCATGTTGGAGCCGCTCCTGCTACGGCAGCGCCCCAGTCGCGTGCAGGTTCTGGCCGCGCTGCTCATCCTGCCGGGAATCTACCTGCTGGTCCCCTCGTTCACCCTGCAAAACCAGACCACGCTGGGAGTCGCGTGGGGCGTGCTCTCCGGTGCTACGTTCGCGCTACTCTCGGTAACGAATCGCTGGCTCGGACACTCGTATCCCAGCCTGACGATCAGCCTGTACCAGGACGGTGTGGCCGCGCTCGTCCTGCTGCCCGCGCTCTTGCTGGCACCCGGCACGACATTGTGGACGCCGCACACACTCCTGATCTTGCTCATCCTGGGTGTCGTCTGCACGGCCCTCGCGCACACGCTCTTCATCGCCAGCATGCAGCGCATCACCGCCCAATCGGCGAGCCTGCTGGCAAGCCTTGAGCCCGTCTGGGGTATCGTCTTCGGCATCGTACTCCTGGCAGCATTCCCCACGCCGCGCACGCTGCTGGGTGGCGCTATTATCCTGGGCGCGACACTACTGCCGGGCCTGTTCGACCTGTTATTTTCTCGCGCTAAGACACTATAAGAAAAAATGGAGAGTGGAGTTTATGGGGGGGCTGGTGTAGCGCTTGTAAGCGCCACGAGCAGCCGGGGAACGGTTCCGTCCGATTTACGTACTAAAGGTAGAACCGTTAATTTAGGAGAAGAGAGGTTCTTTCTCTTCTTCACCGCAAACGTGTGCATACACAACGACACGTTTTGCCAGCGGGATTTTCACCCATGCTTCATGGGCGGAGTGATTGAGAGTATTATCCTCTTCGGAATCCGGCTCGACGCTGAGGGACTCTATACCATGTGGCACATAGATGAAGAACTCATCCTGCACTGGTAGCTGATTGTTCATAATGGATTCCTGTCTGATATAGTGGGTGCGACCTACAAAACTTCCTTCAAGTTTAGTATACAAGGTCAATGTAAAGAGACTATGAAGAAATTGTAGCAAATTTGTTACAACTTTTCCAAACAAGTAAAGATATTGTCTGTACGCACAATTTCTTCGGCGCTCCCATTAGCTTGCCTATATACCAAAACAACAAAATAAGCACAAACATTACAAACAGAGACTACCAATTTTTTATTCCTTTTGCGAGGGCGTAAATGCGGTTACTAAGGCACACAGAGGTCGTCATGGAAGAGTTTGTGTGCTGGCGGGTTGTGCTGCTGCATTTGGTACATAAAATTAGGAAGATAGGAGGTCACATTACAAGGTTGGACCCCCTATCAGGGAAACCACATCATTGAAATCTATGCGGTACGGAGGATAGCGCGCGCGGGGGCACCATCGCTGCCAACCATTTTGATGGGCAGGCAGATGAGTTGGTAGGTGCCGGGCTGCACCTGAGAAAGATTCAGACCCTCGATAATCCAGATGCCAGCTGAGAGCAGGGCGCGATGCGTCTCCGGCCCATCCTTGCTGTAGCCGCCGACGGAGAGATAGTCGACGCCCACAGTCTGCACCCGGCGTTCGGCCAGATACTGCGCGGCCTCGTGCGAAATATAGACAAAATCCTCGACAAAAGTATCGCTCTGCCAGCCGCGCTGCGAATTGCTTGTTTTGAGCAGCACACGTTCGCCTGGTCTGATATTGTGCGGCTGCAACTCGTTTACCTTGACCGACTCGGTATCGGCAATCTCCAGGACGCGCACAAGCCCGATGGTGGCCTCCAAAGGCATAGTATCAATGGCCTTGCCGTCGCGAATAAAGTGGATCGGCGCGTCCATATGCGTCCCGGTATGCGCGCCCATGGAGAGCTTGGAGACATTGCAAACGGCACCTACGTCCATGCTCATAGTACGCTCTATCTCCACCGGCGGGTTGTCCGGCCAATGCACCATGCCACTGTAAAGCGGCACAGAGATATCGATCCACGCGCCTGGCTGTATGTTATCCTTCATCTCAGTAAGTCCTTCCAGCATGCTTGCACATAATACTTACATCTGTTATACACATGGCTCATTATATGATATGCAATGCTGTTCCAGCGCCTGGCCCTTCTCCCCGACACTTTTCAAATAAGAGATTCTAGGGTAGGGACCAGCTTCCAGCACGTCCGGATTTATCATGTTCCTCCCCATCTCACGCGAAAAACCGTATATAAAGAGATTATACGCGGTTCCTGTTTGGTAAACCTCATCATTGATGAGCGAAGAGGAACATGATAAATCGGACGCGCCGAGGCTGGTCCCTACCCCAATCGTGTGATCGATAAAAAGGATACTGAGAGAGAAGGGCGCGGGTAAGCCGCGTCCTTACTGGATATAAC
>JALYTQ010000029.1 GCA_030854195.1 Chloroflexota bacterium | reverse complement strand
AAGCCACAATACAAAATTATACTTCAGGATATCTGCGTCTATTTTGATAAAAAAATACGTAATAATCCGCGCAATCTCACTTACTATATAAACAATGGAAAAGCTTTGCTGCTTCTGCACGACCGAAATCAAGAAGCAATAAATGTATACAATATGGCAATCATCCATGGAGATACATCCGCCTATGTGTATAGTTGCCGTGGTTTCGCTTATGAGCGGCAGAAAAACTATCAAAAAGCTTTTGATGATTACAACAAAGCATTAAGCATTAATCCAAATAGCCCTTGGATTAGACAAAAGTTGCAAAATGCTGAAAGCAAAATAGTCCAGCCACAAACAAGCTTCTGGCAAAAACTCAGGGGCCGATTGCATCTATAGAGCTAACGAGCTATCTATCTCCTCAAATTGATACCCATTCGCCCAACATGCTATTGTAGAAGCATCTCGCGAAATAATGTATAGAGGGATGCAATCCATTGTTATGAACGCTTCGATCAAGTTTTGTGATAATTGTGGTGCCACCAATCGCTCCAATGCAAAATTTTGTTATTCATGTGTAAGATTCATGATGGTGAACAAAGCGGCGTCTCTATCACCAACAGCGGCAAAGGTACCGCAGAATACTGCGAGATCTACGCGCACAGAGCGGCAAAATCAGTATCTCAAGCGGCGCTGATCCGCTCATCTCGAACTGCAAAATCTCCAGGAGCCAGCAGAGCGGCATCCATATCTATGATGATGGGCGAGGAAGCATTGTGAATTGTGCTATTACTGAAAATACGTATGAAGCGCTGGATATCGCGCCTGGATGTAAGGTAGCGTTGAAGGGCAACCAGCTTTAGTACACTGTTATCCGCTTCTCCCATTCGCCTGTACACAATCGGCCCATGCCAGCTTCTATAGTCACAAAACGTTTTACAAATTCCTTACATCTTTCTAATGCTTCTCACATGTTGGGAAAGTATCATTACTCCATACATGAAGCTAAGGGAGCTTTATAGCGTGAGGCAAACTTCGTAAAGATATAGCGCGCCTAGCACCAAATATAAGCAGTCAAAGAGGAAGATGCATAGATGAGTATAGGCTGGATGGAATAGTTGCTAGCACTGTCCAGTGCCCGTATGTTCGCTAATGGAGACAAAATGAATAACGATCCGTATGATACGCCACTACAATGGCAGCCGCCACAGAGGCAAGGAAACGAGGGGGGATACCCGCAATACCCGCAGTATCAGCAGTATCCTCCTTACAATAACGGTTGGCAACAGCCGCCAGTGGTGCAGCCGCCGCGTCCCAATGGTCGACAGCAGATGCCGCCAGTGCAGCCGCCGCGCCCACCTGCAAGTAAGCCTCAGCCGAAGGCCGCTGCTCGTCTGTCGAAGGCGGAGGCATTGGCGCGTGTGCAATCTTTAAAGAAATATATTATGATCGGTTCAATTCTGAGCTTCGGTGCCTTCGGAACGCTGGTGGCAACTCAGCTCAACGCGACCGCCAGCGCGAATACAACGAGTACTCCGAAACCAGCGGCGACAGCGCCAGCGACGACTCATCAGACGCCTGCAACAACGCAAGCACCAACCCCGACACCAACAGTACAGAGTCCGACCCCGACTCCAGCGCCTGCCGATTCGAATTCGGGAGGCTCTGCTAATCAACAAGGAGGAGGCTATGGCTTTGGATCCGGTGGCTCCGCGCCTTCCAGCGGCTCAAGAACTTCCTGAAACAGCGTTTGTCGTGCCGACAGGCTTGCACCGTACGCAGTTTCGCGCCATGGGGACGGCCATTTCGCTCCTGTTGCCCGTAGATCAGAGTGAGGCAGGCACAGCGATTGTGCAGGAACTTTTCGCTGAATGGGAACAAACGCTTAGCCGCTTCCTGCCGGAGAGCGAGTTGTCGCGCCTGAACCAGACCCACGATACGCCGATTGTCGTTAGCGAGCTGTTGTATACAGTGCTGGACGCGGCCCTGAACGCGGCGCAGGCAACGCAGGGCGTGTATGATCCGACGTTGCAGAGGCAGATGATCAGCATCGGCTACGATCGCTCGTTCGATGCGTTACCCTCCGTGCTGCTCGCTACCAGCATCACTCCCGGTCGTCCCGGCGGAGGATGGCGTCGCGTTCAACTGGATGCGGTGGAGAGAAGTGTCACGTTGCCACGCGATGTCGGCCTGGACTTCGGCGGCATCGCTAAAGGTATGGCGGTCGATGCCGCACTCGCTCGCTTACGAGAGGCGGGCATCGAGACCTCGCTTGTCAACGCGGGCGGCGATCTGGCGCTGCTGGGCGTTCCTGCTGACGCGGGTGAGTGGCAGATCGCGGTGCCTGGAAAAGATAAAGGCTGGTCCATTCCGCTGCATCACGGCGCGATGGCGACCTCCGGCATTGCCCGGCGGCACTGGCAGCAGGGTCGGCAGCAGCGCCATCACCTGCTCGATCCACGTACAGGCGTATCCGCGCAGAGTGGACTCTGGTCGGTAACGGCGGTGGCGGCTCGCTGCGAACAGGCGGAGATCGCGGCAAAGGTCGCCTTTATTCTAGGGCTGGAGCAGGGCGCAGACTTCTTGCGCGCTCATGGCTTTGCTGGCCTGCTTGTCAGTGAAGATGGATGCTGGGAAACGGTTGCGCCCTGGCCAGTACATCTGATGCGAGAGGAGGAGGACATATGAGCCTGTGGGAGGCGGTCACCTGGGATGTCGCGCGGGCGGGTGGCTTCACCGCTTATATGCTCCTGACGCTCGCGGTTGCTATCGGCCTGGCGCTTTCCGTGCAGCTCCAATCGCCCCGCTGGCCGCGCATCATTAATAGCGAATTGCACAACTTTCTGACGTTGCTCAGCCTTATCTTCGTCGGCGTGCATGTTCTGGCGGTCTGGATCGATCCCTTCACGCGTTTCGGTTGGAACGAGGTCTTCATTCCGCTGATGAGCTACTACCGTCCGTTGTGGATGGCGCTCGGCATCGTCGCGCTCTACCTGGGACTCGCCATTGGCATCAGTACCTGGGTGCGGCCCTGGATCGGCTATACCTGGTGGCGTCGCCTGCACGTCTTCACCCTGCTCGCCTACGCGCTCGTTACCCTGCACGGCATCGCCACTGGCAGCGATACGCAGACCGCCTGGGGCGTTGCTATCTACGCCGCGAGCGTTGCGCTGGTTGGCGGATTGCTCTTGAGGCGTCTGCTTGTACCCGTAAACGCGCGCAGCCGTTCTCATCCCGGCTTTGCCGTATTGACCGGAGTCGCCGTGCTTATTGGCATTGTCTGGGCAGTCGTCGGTCCATTCCAGGCTGGCTGGGGCGCGGAGGCTGGCACTCTTGCTACGGCCAGCGCGCATAGCAGCAGCAACAGCGCGGTAACGTCGTCTCAAGCGCAGCAGGCAGCACCGCCGCAAGCACAACAGGCAACGCCACAAACTACAAATAGTCAGGACCCGTTTGCCACGGCGTTTACCGCTACAGCGCAAGGAACGATGACGGAGAATGGTCCCGATACGAACGGCAATGAGACGCTGCGCCTGAATACGACGCTCAGCAATGGCGCGCAAGGGGTATTGACCGTTGTGCTGCAGGGTCAACAAGAGAGTGGCTCCGACAGTCTTACCGTGACCTCGACGCAGGTCTCGCTGGGAACTGACGTGAACACGCCGCTCTATCGCGGTCAATTGCAGTCGCTGAGCAGCGAACGCCGTTGGCGCATGACTGCCGTCCTGACGGGTATCGGCACAGCGGCGAAGCGCGTGCAGGTGCAGATGAACATGCTCGTAACGAGCGACGGCCAGGTCAGCGGAACCGTACAGGGAACGCCCGTCTCCTCGACTTCTTCTTAATCTACTTGCCTAAGAGGCCAGCGCTCCGTTGCGGCAGCGGTCTAGCTCTTTGTGGGTATTGCTGAGCACATTGTAGAGTCCCGTTTCCTGTTGTATGAGCGTCCCTAAATGCTGCTGCAACGGTGGGACCTGTGGATTGCTCGCATCCAGCCCGTGAAGCTGTATCTCTACATCGTTGATCTGATTGCTGACCTCCTCTATCTGGTTGGTGAGGTTGCGCATCGCTATAACCAGGGGAGTGCAATTTTGTCGTGCCATGTCTGCTTCTCCTTATTTTCTCTTTATTTGTATCTATACATGATACGATGGAGCGAGGTGCCGCGATGCATTCTTGAATAAGATACAATAATAGAGAGCATAGAATGAAAAAGGGGGGATCAGTAATGCATATGCGAGAAGTGGGTTCTCAGAAGAGGGCCATCAGCATCCTGATTGGCTTGCTTGTTATTGTGGTCATGGCCCTTTTTCTTGTCTACCTGGGCAGATCTAGACAGCAGGGGACAGGCGTGCAGCATCCATCTCTTCAGGCGCAATTAAAGCCCTTTATCGGTCAGTGGTACGCGCACTGGGGCGTATTCGCCGTCAAAGCGAACGGCGATGCACAGCTGATTGCGCGCACCTACCGCTGGTGCGGCCCCGACGTTGCGTCTCCCTGTGATGCAATACAGGGGAATGCTATTGTGCCTGGTATCAACGAGCAGATGCAGTTTACCTCCGTTACCGGCGTGACCGCTAGCGGCAAGATCCTCGCCAGCACACAGAAAAATATCGGCGCGACCGTCACCATCACGCTTGGTAACAATGGTACGTTGACACTTTCCGATCAGGGGATGTTGTGTGGTCCCAGGTCCAAGCTCGGCCTGTGTGGAGCTTAGCTTTTTATTGCGCCATTGACATGCCAGGGAAAGCTGTACAAGATTGTGATGGCATTGTGTAGCTGATTTTCTGAAATCGTGATGGGGATGTTAAGCGCGTATTCTACAATAGGCAGAGAGATGTAGTCCGTATCTGATTGGATAAGGCGCTCGTTCAGGAACCTTCTCTACGAAGATAGCGTCTACCTCGGCAAGTGACTTAGCAGAAGGAGCCAGCCATGATTGATACATATCTGTCTGTAAAGGTAACGCCGGTTTTAGAGGGTTGTATAAAGGATTGCGATCATCGCGGCATGGTCAGGTGCTACGCCTGCCACGAGTTGACCTGTTTACAGCATATGCAGAAGCTGCCGAAAAGCTTTAAAGAAGGCATCGTGACGATGTGCGAGGACTGCGCGAACCGCCACAGAGACGCGAGCTACAGCTATTCCTGAGCTATCAATCCTATTTTCAAGGCGAAAACGCTGCCAATCCGGCAGCGTTTAACTATGTCATGCTCGCAATATGCACCGTGCGTTGGCGTGGTCCGTCCAGCTCCACCAGGATGATCCGTTGCCATGTACCGAGCAGCAGCCGACCATTGGCGTAGGGAACCGTAACCGATGGGCCGATAAGCGACGAGAGAATATGATCGGGCGTGTGCGCGGGATCGTGAGGATGGCGATACGACAGTTTGGGGAGCAAGTGTCGTAAAGCATCGAGCAGATCCAGATCGGTGCCGGGGTCCAGATCGGCGGTCGTGATCGCGCAGGTCGTGTGGGCCGCAAAGACCATGCACACGCCGTCACCCGCGTTCATCTCCCGCAGACTCTCTTCCACCGTCTCCGTGATATCCACCACCTCATCTTTTTTTCGCGTGCGAATGGTAGTCGTTTTCATGGATGTATCCTTTTGAAAAGTCCCCGTAGAGAGAATCCCTACGAGGACTTTTTATACCTGGATGATAGAAGAAGCAAAATTCCATCAACACGGGCGGAAAAAGTGCTATGCCTTTTTCTCCGCCGGTAGAATACGATTCAAACGCGTGCCGCAGACAGGGCATAATCCCTGAAGTGCGGGCTTGCCGTTCTTCATCGTCACATGCTGTGGATCTTTGATCTCTCTTTTCTCTTTGCACTTGACACAATATGCTACATCGGCCATAAGCTATTCTCCTTTTCAACAACTTGACGCTGCAAAAACAACACGTAACTACACTAATACGAAACTATCCTGTTAGATGAGCGCCTACTCTTTTTCTATACGATAGTGGACGCGTATCAGCTTCAAATTAGCTATAATGGGCTATGCTAGTACAGGTTGACCATTGATGAATATCACTCTAACGCCATAGCTCGCCAGCATCAGGCATGTAGGCAATGGGCGAAGAAGCGCGTTGCCTACATGCCTGATCGGCAGGTAACTTGACAAACCCTATGCGATACTATAAGGTTTATACAGCGTTTATCTGTATATCTATAAATGAAGACGGGTCTTCCAATGCCCACCACTTCCCCTGATATTGTCCATGTCTTGTTCTCATTGCACTAGAGGGTAGCAAGCGGTTCTATAAGCGGGAAATCATGACGATTGAGGATCTGTTAGCGGCGGCGAGAACCTATCTCGCGCCACAACATGTAGCGAAGATTGTGGATGCGTACGAACTTACGCGCCGTGGTGCGCATGGTTCTGCTACGCTTCAGCACTCACTGGCAATTGCGCGGCTGCTTGCAGAGATGCGCATCGATGTAAGTGGCATTCTAGCGGCCCTGCTATACCCCCTCATGCCAGGGGTCGCTCTGGATGCCGTACGCACTCAATTTGGAGAAGCGGTGGGCGCTATCATTACCGGCGTCACAAACTTTGACGCCCTGCTAGAGCAAGCCACCCGCGATGAAAGCCCTCAAGAAGACATGCTGCCCTCTCTCCGCCCGGTTCTTTCCTTCTATAAGCACTACCAGAACTCCGATGCGGCGAATAAGCTGCTCCTTGCGATGGCTGAGGAGCCGTATATCGTCATCTTGAAGATTGCTGATTCCTTGCATACGATGCGCTCTCTGGAGAAGCTCACCCGCCAGCCGCAGCGCAGTGTGGTCAGCGACGCGCACCATATCTATGTGCCGCTCGCCCGTCGTCTCGGCATGGAGCTGGTGCATGCTGAATTGGAGGATCTTGTATTTGAGTACCTGGCACCTGAGAAATATGCACAGCTTAAGCGCGAGCTAGAGCAAGAGCTAAACCGGCGGCAACCGTTTATCGACCAGGTATGCCAGTCTCTACGCAAGCAGCTAGGCCGTACAGGCATGCATACCGCGGTTTATTTTCGTCCCAAGCACCTCGCGAGTATCCAGCGGAAAGTAGAAAATAGTGCGCGTCAGCATAACGGACATGCGAGCGTCGAAAAAGTGCGGGAACTCGTCCTTTTCCGTGTCCTTGTTGACTACGATCATGACTGCTACCTTGCCCTGGGCCACATCCACGCGTTGTGGCGGCCTAAAGAGGGGCGCATCAAAGATTTTATCGCCACTCCGCGCATCAATGGGTATCAGTCGCTCCACACTACCGTCTTTGTTGCGGATCAACAGAGTGCGGAGATACAGATACGTACTCATGATATGGAGCGCACGGCAAATTATGGTATCACCAACTCCTGGTACTTGAAAGATCGCGCGGGTAGAGATATCCCTCCATCCAGCGCGTGGCGGCTCTCCTACCGGGAGATGCACTCCTGGATTGAACTGCTGCGCGAGTGGCAGCACGAGCAACCGCAGGAGGATGAGACCACCGGAAGCGATATCTTTCGCGAGCAGATCTTCGTATTTACGCCCAGGGGCGAGGTGCGCTATCTTCCACGCGGTTCCACCGTTTTAGATATGGCGTATCGCATCCATACCAACCTGGGAGATCATTGCGTGGGCGGGCGCGTCATTATGAACGTAGATGACTCGGACCGCCTGGTGACGCGAACCGTGGCCCTGGACTACGCGCTGAAAGGCGGCGAGATCGTTGACATCGCTACGCATTCTGAAACGCATCCCGGCCAGGAGTGGCTCTCTTTCGTGCGCACTGACAAGGCGCGTACATTTATCAAGCATTACTTGAAAGCCCACGCGCAGACGGCACGCACGCGCAACGAGCATGAGGCCGTAAGCGATCCTGAGCAGTCAGGCGAAACGCCACTCCAGCCTTCTGTCGACGGTGCGCAGGTCGTAAAGCTCGCCTCCTGTTGCTGCCCCTTTCCCGACGAAGCTATCGTAGGGATTCCTGGTACTGATGGTGATCTGCTGGTGCATTGCCGCGATTGTCGTATGCTGCGGCCCTATTATGATAAAGCGCAAGATGTTGCCGGGGTATTAGTACCGTTGGATTGGCAGCAGATCCAGCCTGAGAATTATCTTGTGCCGATTACCCTTGTCGCGCGCGACCGGGGCGGTTTATTGCGCGATGTGAGCGCGGTGATTGCGGATGCGAATATCTCTGTTGCGGAGGTGAGAACCTCCTCTACTTCCTCATTACAGAAAACGATTATCACCGCAATTCTGGAGATCGCCTCAACCGATGAGATAGCTGAGCAGATCGAAGCCCTGTTCTTGCGCCTGCGCGAGGTGATGAGCGTGGTAAGCGTTGAGCGCGTGCGCGAAAGAAATCTGCCAGCGACGCAAGATCTGGGTACGTATTACTGGGAGATGTATCGCAACACGGTCCACCAGACGCTCATTCGGCAGGGCGTCGTCGATACGTCGCTGTTTCCGGGCGTTCCTGTCATGTACGTCGATCAGGTGCTCGAACGCTATCTGCAGGCGCACGCTGAGATGAACCTGGAATATCAGGAGCAGCTACACCTGCTGCAACTCAAGTGCGCCGATAGCGTCCAACGGCTGGATAGCCTGCTGCAGCGCATTCTTCAGTGCATGGTTGATGGGACCGTCGAGGCGCATATCGTCACGCTGGAGCGCTATATTAATAGAATCCTCCAGGTTTTCTCCTCGTCTGTCGGTTTTGGGGAGGTCAGCCCGCTGGACCTTGACGATTTTGTGGCGTACTCAATAGACACGCGTGCCGTCTTTGAAAGCCTGATCCTTCCGCGTCAGCTTCCTATATTGATTAGCTTTGAAGTGGAAATGTCTGATGCAACGATTGAACTTCTGCGCCATCTCTTGTTGATGCGTAAGCAGGCGACCGAGTCTCATGTTCTGGTCCTGTTGATGTTCTGTGAAAATCAAAAACTGGATCAGGCGAGGCGACGCGTCGTGCAGATGTTCAGCAGAACGTTTGCGTATGATATTGCCATCATCAATCACGAAGATATCCTGGCGCTCGTCTCGGCGCGTGAACCCGAAAGAGCCTTGCGCCGCCTTATTTTATCGCAGGTGAGTCTATCCGCTGTCTCGCCCTATAAGGCTCAGGGGCCGACGCCAACACACCTGTTCTTCGGTCGCGAGCATGAGATGCGCGAGATTGTCGAGAATGCAAAGACGACGAGCTACGCTTTGATCGGCGGCAGGCGCATCGGTAAAACCTCCATTCTCAAGCGCCTGGAACTGGAAAGCCTGCCCGTCGCCGGTTTTCGCGCACTCTACCACGATTGTTCCTACACCGGCACCGAAGGCGAATTGATCCAGGCCGTTGTGACCGGAAATCGGCGCTGGTTTCCCGCTGGCACCTCCGCGGGTGCATTCCCCTCGTTCGCCAGTGTGATCCAATCGCTGGCTGGCGAGCAGCCGTTAGTCATTCTCCTGGATGAGGCCGATAAGCTGATCGCTAGCGACCGCGCTACTGGCTATCCCGTCTTTAACTCTTTGCGCGCCTTGAGCAATACTGGCCTGTGTACGTTTATTCTTTCGGGCGAGCGCGCCTTGCATACAGAACTGACGAATCCGTACTCGCCGCTCTATAACTTCGCCGGTGAGATGCTGATTGGTCGCCTGGATTTTTTGGCGGTGCAGGAACTGGTGATACGGCCCATGAAGAGCCTGGAGATCATTCTGGTGGACGAGGTCGAGATAGTGCGGCGCATCTGGAAGTTCACATCGGGGCACCCCAGCGTAGTGCAGAGCCTCTGTCAGCGCCTGATTACGCGCCTCAATAAGCGGCAGATACGTCCTCTCACGGTCGATGATGTTGAAGCCGTGGTGGCGCATCACGATTTTGCGCGCAAAGACTTCCTGAGCGTGTATTGGGAGCGGGCAACCATTCTGGAGCGGCTCTGCTCGCTCATTATGGTCGAGGATGCGCAGATACGCACCCTGGCGGCGGTTCATGCCGCGTTGCAGTGTCTCGATCTGGCTGTGACGTTGAACCAGGTCGATGAGGCACTGGAAAACCTGGTCGATCTGCGCAATATCCTGCAGCGCACGCCAGATGGCTACGAATTTGCCGTGACCGCCCTGCCACTCGTCATTACTAAAACAGGGCGTCCTCACGATCTGATCGCGCTCAATTGCGAGACTTATCGTCAGAGCGGCGACGCGGAACTTCATAGGAAAAGAGGAACTGTCTGATGAGCGCCATCTTTTACAGGGGTGGAGCGCTTCCCGCGAACCACCGTACCTATATAGCGCGTGAGGCTGATGAAGAAGCGCTGGAGACCCTGCTGGATGGTGAGTATCTTCACCTGATCGCTCCACGCCAGATCGGCAAAACCTCGCTGCTGCGCAGCCTCTCTGTACGGTTGCAGGAGTTGGGTTGGCGCTGCGCCTATGTCGATTTCTCCCTGCTCACGGACCTTTCCAAGACCGACTGGTACGCCGAACTGGGCAGGGCACTGGGGAAGGCGCTCACGCCCGGTTCTGTGCCTGAACTGACCAATCAGATCGATCTGCGCAACTACCTGCTTGAGCAGGCGCTCTATTGGCGTGGCAAGCAGCCTCGCCTCGCGCTCCTGTTCGATGAGGTAGAGGGCGTAGCAAAGGCAAAGGATAACACGGGCCTGCCTTTCTCCGATACCTTTTTCATGATGCTGCGCAATCTCTACATCCAGCGCGACGACTACGATGGCACAATCAGCCTCGCCTTCGCCGGTGCCACCGATCCCAGTGAACTGGTGCAAGATATGAGCGTCTCCCCTTTCAATATAGGCGCAGAGATTATGCTCAATGACTTTACAGAATCCGAGATGCGGCAACTCACGCAGCTTTTGGAACTCGCGGGTATCATGGGCGATGAAGCTTTTCACCAGGCAATCCACTCCTGGACTGACGGCCATCCCTACCTGGCGCAGAGCCTCTGCCTCGCCCTGGAGAAGCAGGCCCACAACAGGAGTCCTATAGCGCTGACAGCCTGGGATGTCGATGCGGCGGTCGAGCAAAACATCCTCAATCGCGTGAATCCTTCTGCCAACCTCAAACATATGACAAGGACGCTGGGGCACCTTTCGCCGCGTGCCGCCGCTCTGTGGGCGCGCTTGCAGTCCGGTCAGTCGCCGTATGTAGAAGAGGTTGGCGACGAGCTCTTCCGCGAGCTCTATCTCAGCGGGGCCGTCAAGATGCTGCCCGATGAGCGCATCGTCATACGCAATCGCATCTATGCAAAAGCCTTTGAGAAGAAGAAGAGTCCTGCCAGCGTGCCCGAGGAAAGCCCTCTCACGGCAGGCAAGCAGGTGCGCATCTTCATCAGTTCTACCTGGCAGGACCTGCAGCCGGAACGTGAAGCGGTGGAAAGAGCCCTGAACCGCATGCAGGATACCAGCTTTACGAGCATGCAGTACTTCGGGAGTCGCCACGACACGCCCGAGCAGTTCAGCGTGATGGAGGTAGAGCGCTGCGATATCTACGTCGGTATTTTTGCCCATCGCTACGGCTCCGGCATTACCGAAAAAGAGTACCGCTGCGCCCGCGCGCGCAACATCCCTTGCCTGGTCTATTTCAAGGACGACAGTGTACCAGTTGCGCCTGTCTACTTCGAGCGCGATGCCGCCGCGATAGCCAGTCTGCAAGCGCTCAAGAGCGAGCTACAGGCACAGCACATCGTGTCGTTCTTCGTCAGTCCCGACCACCTCGCCAGCCAGGTTCTGGCCGATCTGCACAATCGCCTGGGCACCCAGGACGTGCAGGCAAGCAACGGTATGCAGAGCAGCGAGGTGGTTGACAGGACCGTTACCGAGCCTCTTTACTAAGAGGGTATTGTTCTTGATGCCATTGTGAGGTAACGACCATCGATTGAGATCTTTTAGAGATGTACCCGGTGTATGCTGCACCTACCCATAAGGTAGCAACGCAGTTAGCAAGGAGCAGGATCAATGAAGATACTCGAAAGCACATTGGCGGACTATCCTTTTTTTCAAGGACTCACGCCGGAGCACCTGCATAGAATCAGCGAGTGCGCATCGCATACATCCCTTAGCGCGGGCACGTATCTTTTTCTTGAGAACGAACCGGCCACACACTTCTACATTATCCGCCGTGGCAAGGTCGCGCTTGAAACCTCTGATCCTCATCTTGGCATCGTTGCCATCGAGACGCTGGATGGGGGCGACGTGCTTGGCTGGTCGTGGCTCTTCGCGCCGTATCGCTGGCATTTCAGCGCGCGCGCCGTCGAATCTTGCGGCGTCATTATGCTGGATGCTATACGTCTGCGCGAGCAGTGCGAGCAGGATCACGACTTCGGCTACGAACTGGTGAAGCGCTGCGCCGGTATCATCATGGAGCGCCTGCAGGCCACGCGCAAGCAACTCATGGACGCGTATAATATCGGTATGCTGCGCGATTCACAGGTGGATGACAAGAGGGGGATGGAGCCGCGTCGTCTGCCACCGTTTATGATACCATAAGTAAAAGCGCCTGAGTTGCTGTCAGCGAAACGTTATCAGGAGGTGTGCTATGGATGTAACTTCTTTCACACGGAAGGAGGATGCCATTCGCGTTCGTCCCTATATAGCTACCGACGCCCAGTTTGTACATAGCCTCGCGCCGCGCCTGCTCATCGGCATTGCGCCCTGGCGCGACCCCGAGCGCATGCTAGTAGCGGTGCAGAACTGGCTCGCGGACAGTATAAAGCAGCATGGGACACAGACTATGCTCTTCATCGCCGAGGATGAACGGGGCGAACGATTGGGTATCGCCTCGGTTTCGCGTCAACAAAACTTTACCGGTGAGGAACAGGCGTACATCGGAGAACTTGCAACAACTGATGCAGCGGAGGGGAGCGGAGCCGGACGCGTGCTGGTGGAAGCGTGTGAGCATTGGGCACGGGAGCAGAGACTCCCGTTCCTCGTCTTGCATACCGGCGCGGCCAATGGGCGCGCACGCGGCTTCTACCAGCATCTCGGTTTTCGCGAGGAGGATGTCAAGCTGGTGAAGCCGTTATCAGACGCCTCGTAACATCACTTATGCCGCGTAATCCGCCACAGTGATGAGCGTGCCGGATAGCTCTATCTGCCGCATAACTCTCTTTGTGCTGGCATCGACGAGAGCCGCGAACAGACGCGCCCAGGCAGGCTCATCCAGGTAAATCTCTTCGGGATGACATTGCGTCGCCAGCATAAAAGGATGCTCGGGAACCTCCATCAGTTCCGCTATGCCGTCCTTGCTGTAGCCGCTGATCACAACACCCTTGCCTGGTTTTTGCACGGCCTGATGATGCAGGCTATTTGCCCCAACAACGCTCTTGCCGAGCACTTTTTCCATCTTGCTGCCCGCTTTGACCGAGACGCGGTGAATGAGTTGGTTGCGTGGCTGATCCCAGTTGCAGTGCTCCTGCCACGTGTCGGGACAGCGCTCGCCGAGGTCCTGGTACAGATCACCGCCCAACGCGACGTTCAAAAGCTGCATGCCGCGACAGATTCCCAGCGTGGGAACGCCTTTTTGTATGGCCCAGCGCGCCAGCGCCAGCTCTAATGCATCAAGAGAAGGATTCGTTTTCCCTAGCAGTTTGTGCGCTGGCTGCCCATAATGACTCGGATCTACATCGGGTCCACCAGGGAGCAAGAGGCCATCCAGGCGGGGAAGAAGCGTTTGTAGCCCGCTTAAATCTTGTAAAATGGGAATGATGACAGGTATACCACCCACATCCTCGACTGCCTGAACATAACTTATATTACTATACATAATTGGTTTTTCGCGATTATGCGAAACATTAATCCCTGTACGACAGGAAATTCCAATAAGGGGACGCATGATAAAACTCCTTAAGCTAGAACGAGTAGAAGGATAGTGTTATTATATCACAAAACAATCTCGACGCACTATTTATGCCCCGCTGTTGAGTCACTCGTATGACTATTAGTTATTAATACGGTGCAAGGTAAAGAAACGTCACACTCTTCCAGAGAGTGTATGCTTATGACAGGTGTTTTTTTGGGTACCTGCATCTATGCTTGTCTCTGTTCCACGAAAGCTCAATCGGAGGTCCGAACTACTTATGACACAACTCTACCTCATTCGCCACGGCGAGGCGCTGAGCGCCATCAAAGGCTTTGTTGGCGATGGTGGGCTCTCTCCTCTTGGCGTCCAACAGGCCGAACAACTCCGCGATCGGCTCCTTGCCACAAAGGAGATTGCCGCCGACGTTTTTATCGCCAGCACGCTCCCACGGGCACAGCAGACGGCGCAGATCATCGCCCCGGCGATCGGCGTCTCGCTGCAGTATGATGACGAAATTCAGGAGATGCGCCCTGGTGAGGCTGATGGCATGCCTGTTGATGAATTTAGAAAGATCTATGGCGAACCGGACTTTGAAACCAACCCCTATCACCCTGTCGCACCGGGCGGCGAAAGCTGGGGGCAGTTTATGTTGCGCGTGGGAACGGCCCTGGATCGTATTCTTCGCACGCATGAAGGCAAGACTATCCTGCTCGTCTGTCACGGTGGTGTCATCGATGGCTCGTTCCTCTACTTCTTTAAGACCAGCGCCTGGACGCCGCCGGAAGCTCGCTTCTATACACGCAATACCTCGATTACGCACTGGCAGCAATACACGACCTATCAGCAGCAGAAGCGCTGGCGTATGATAAGATACAACGATGCGTTCCACCTCTACGACATCGGTACATCCGCGCGTATTCCCTGGGGAGAATTATTGCCCGCGCCTGCTTCCGACGATAACAGGCCATCGATTCCCGTCCCGTCCGAATGATAGGTGGAGAATGGCCCGCGTCTGCCAGTTAAGGCGTGGGCCTACACTTCAGGCGCGTGGTTTTGTCCCTACGGCGCTCTGGTAAGAGAGGATACCGCAGAAGTCATCCGCGAGCAATTCCACCTGCATGTGCTGATAGAGCTCGTCGAAGCGTTGCTCCGAGAGGACGCCAGAGCGCAGCAGAAACGGTTTTGCCTCGGCACAGATCGCTATCGTGTGATCGAAGATTGTCTGCCAGTTGGCTGTGCCTGCGGAGAAGTCGACAACGTATGCGTTGCGCTGGATATTTGTAAAGCCCGCGTCCTGGAGCAACCTACTGAGCTTCGGCGTAATACCGTGTGTACGCCCATCGGGAGAGAAGCCGTAGCCAGCCTTGCCAAGTATGCCAGCGGAGAGACCCTTCAACACTTCATAGGACTGGCTGGTCGTCAGGCCAAATTCGTCGAACTCGCTCAGGCGCACGATGCCGCCCGGTCGCGTGATGCGAAAGCATTCATCCAGCATGCCCGACCATGCCTCTCGTTGCAGCACAACCACCAGGAGCCGCGCGTTTACCATATCAAATGACGCATCCTTGAACGCGAGAGGCCGCAGCAGGTCCATGTTGTAGAAGGTGGCATTGTGCAGTTTGAGCGCTGTGGCACGTGTGCTGGCATAGGCGATCATGCTCTGACTGATATCGATGCCTGTTACCTGGCTATCGGGACACTCGTGGGCCACGTCGAGTACCCAGCCGCCGGGCCCGCATGCCAGATCGAGGACGGCGTGTAACGCTGCATCAGCTGGCACTCCTGCCAGTGGTCCTCCCGCGCCGCGTGTCAAGAGTCTGTCGAGTTGTAGGAGCCGTGCCATCTCCACGCCGCTCTCGGGGTCAAAAATATAGGTGTTGCCCTGGGAATTGTTCTCAAGCATATGCTGCTCTTCTTTCGTTTTCTTACGCTGGTATTGATTGTTATAGTATACATATATATACATCTTTGGGCAACTATCCCAATTCGTAGCTGTTCGCGTTTCTGATGGATCTATGCTAAAAGCGGAATGACACAAAGATAGCCCGAATAGATACTTTTTTACCCCTTTTTAGGAATAGCCGTGAGAGGAGATCCCTGGTATAATGCTCATTGGAAGGGGCTCATTGAGCATTAGAGAGGAGGCTGATTGATGGCTCGACGTTTTCATCCACGCAGCACACCGGCGGAAAATATGCGCCTCATCACGCGTGGCTTCCCCTGGAAGCTTTTGTTGTTGCTGCCCGTGCTCGTCGCTGTTGCGATTCCAACCTATCTGTTTGGTGCGCGCCTCGGCAACCAAGTGCTGCCATCGGTGACAAAGCTTTTTAGCGCCCTCGCCGCGCCCGCTCCATCTGCGACGCCGACGCCGCCACCGGCCTTTCCCACGCTGCTGCCACGCGCCGGGACGATCCTCTATACAGCGCAGGACGGCGACTCCTGCGACTCTATTCTGACGTTCCAGATGCGCATGAACGACGCGGGCCAGATCTTCAGCGAGGTAAAGCCGACCACGGTGAAGGCGCTGAACGAAACATTGGGCCAGAATTGCCTTGATCTACAACCCGGTATGGTCTTGCCTCTCTCGCCACAATATCCCCTGGTTGCTTTTGGTGGCATTGTGCTCAAGATAGCATCGTCCACGCCGCAACAGGTGCTACCGACGCCGCTTATCAATGTTCCGACCGAGCAGACCGGTCCCGATTGTTCCGGTGGCTGCAACCTGACGGTACGTCTGATGCCCAACGTGCAGATTCATCTGCTGGTACAGACGACGCTGTATCTGCACATCGGCACCTGGATCTGGGCGCAGGCCATGCCTGCGCGCAAGGTCGTGCCGGGCTTCGACAACTATCCCTACGTCGATCCGAATATGTCCCTCAACGGCATGTCGCTGCGCGCCTGCGATTTCCAGGTCGGCAGTATTCATGATGACAACTCGCTCTCCTGCGACCAGCTTACGCCCAATACCATCGACGACGACAGCGGCTCCTGGCTCCTGGGGGTTACTGGCCCCAGCGCGCTCGATCACTGGGGCTATAAACTGAAGCTGCCTGCCGGTACGCAGGTGCTGCTCTGGCTCACGGCGCAGAATGGCAACTTGAAGTTCCAGCCGGGCAATCCCGTGTATCGCTACGACACAAATTCGGGGCATTACGTAAAGGTGTAGTAGGGCTGGGGTAAAGAATTACCAATTATGAAAGCCGTAACAAAAGGATAGCCAGTTCGTTTATAGTTATGTAGATATATAAGAAAGAATGAGCATCTGTTCACTGCCAATGGCTTGGAGATAATCTATGGTAGACCTGGAGGGAAAAACCCTCGCTCGTTATGAATTGCAGCAACTGATCGGGCGTGGTGGTATGGCTGATGTCTATCTGGCCTTCGATCTGCATTTCGAGCGCGATGTCGCGATCAAAGTGTTCAAGCGGCAGGATGAAGAGATGCTCAGGCGCTTCATTCGCGAGGCGCGGCTGATGGCGTCGTTGCGTCATCCTGACCTGATGCCCATCTATGACGCGGGCGAAAGCAGGATTGATCGCATCCCGCAATATTATATCGTGATGCCAGTCATGCCCGGTGGAACGCTGCGCGCGCGCATTCGGCGCAATCCCCTCGCGTTGGCGCAGAGCTGCCAGTACCTGCGCGAGATCGCCTCCGCCCTCGATTATATCCACGCGCAAGGAATTATCCACCGCGACATCAAGTCCTCTAACGTGCTGCTCGATGCCGATGACCGCTGCTTCCTCTCCGATTTCGGCATCGCGCATACCGCGAGCGACGCTACGCAGCTGACCAGTACAGGGAATGTGCTGGGGACAGTTGATTATGTCGCCCCTGAACTATTCGAGCCACACACCAGGGCCAACGCCCTCAGCGATCTGTATTCTCTGGGTATCCTGCTCTTCGAGATGGTGACGGGCCGCCTGCCCTTTACCGGCGATACGCAGATCGCGGTCGTGGCGATGCATGTTGGCAAACGACCCCCGTTGCCGCGCAGCTTTGTACCGGACCTTCCGCCGCAGGTCGAGCGCGTCATGCTGCGCGCACTAGAGAAAGATCCCGCGCTACGCTATCAGAGCGCGGGTGAGCTGGCCGATGCATTTTGCAGCGCCGTCAGCGCACCGCGCGAGCCGGACGCGTTCGCCAGTTCTCCCGTCTGGGATGATGTCAACACGGTCGTCCAGCCAGCGCGCAATGAGCCGCTAGTATTGGCACCGTCTCCCGTCGTTCCCCGTGTGCCACAAGCCGCGCCCGCGACTGCTGCCTATCCTCAAGGTCCCTACAAATATACGCCATCTGCCTATCCCGGTACCGCTTCGCCATCCGCTCCTGGCAGCAGGCGAGGACGTATCGTGGCATTGCTGGCCCTGCTAACGCTATTGGCTATAATGGTGCCTATAGTGTATATCGCGGTCATCAATCCTCCCAGGAGCGCTTCTGTTGTGCCTTCGCCAACGGCGGCGACGACCGCCATCACGCCAACGGCTAACTTGACCGCGACCGCGCAGGTGACAGGTGCCACGGCGACCGCGCAGGCCAGCCAGAAAGCCACGGCGACGGCCCAGGCGATGGCAACAGCGACCGTCCAGGCGAGCAAGAATGCAACGGCGACCGCTGTGGTTGCGCCAACCGCGACAGCGCAGGCGCAGGTCACCGCGACCGCTGGCGTGATCCAGACCGTGACCGCCGGAGCGGCCAGTTATACTGACCCCTTGACTGATGCGAATAATCCCGCTACGCAGAAGGTGCAATGGGATGCCGATACCACCAATTGTGTCTTTCAGTCGGATGGTTATCACGTGCTACAAAAGGCGTCTGGCCTCAGTGATGTCTTGAAAGGGTGCATTGAAACCGGCTATTCCTATGCTAATCTGGCGGCCTCGGTCGATGTCACTATTGCAAGTGGCAGCTCGGGCGGTATCTTCTTTCGCACCACCAATCAGGGGCTGGGCGGTGCCTACGCTGGCTATCTGCTGGAAGTGAACAGCCAGGGACAGTACAGGTTCTCGCGCTCCAACAATTTTAGCCTCCCTGGCGCGACCATTTTGCAGGATTGGACCGTCTCGTCGGCTTTGAAGAGCGGCGATAACGTAAAAAACACGTTGCAGGTGTGGGCAAACGGAGGGACGCTGGACCTCTACGCGAACAACGTGTTTCTGAAGAGTGTGCAGGACGCAACCTTCACCACCGGCAATATCGCCTTCCTTGCCCGGACGACGAGCGGCGGTGCCGATGCCGATGTCTACTACACAAATCTCCAGGTGTTCCCGAAGTAGCGGATAGCTAGAACTCGTACGTCTGAGGTGGGAAAAGTTTATGCTCGACCGCGTAGGCCGCCGCCTCACCGCGTCGGGCGAGGCCCAGCTTCTCCAGAATATGGCTGACGTGGTTGCGTGCCGTCTTCTCCGTAACCGACAGATCCTCGGCTATCTGCTTATTCGTATAGCCGCGAGCGACCAGGGCGAGCACCTCGCGCTCGCGTTCGGTAAGTTCGTCGCCGGGAGGGAGCTGTGTTGTTCCGCTGGACAACGTCGATATGCGCGTGCGTGTGCGCTGGGTTGCGTTGGCATCAAGTAGCGACTGTCCGGCGGCCACGGCGCGGATGGCCTTGAGCAGTTCCGCCCGACTCACGTTTTTCAACAGGTAGCCGCTCGCGCCCGCCACAATCGAGGCGAAGACGGCCTCTTCATCGGTAAAAGAGGTGATCATCAAAATAGCCACCGTGGGATGGGCGCTCTTGATCTCGCGGCACGCCTCGATGCCATTCATCTTTGGCATACGCACATCCATCAGTATCACCTGGGGGTCCAGTACGCTCATTTTTGCCAGCGCCTCGGCTCCGTTGCTCGCCTCGCCGACGATGCTGATATCCGCTTCCAGGTCGAACGCGGCGCGCATACCCAGGCGCACCACCTCGTGGTCATCCACGATCATTAGCCGTATCTTTGTCATGCTGGCCTCCTTGTGATTGACTGCTAGATCGGTATTCTGGCGTGCACACTGACGCCGCCCTCTGGTATCTCGACCAGCTCAAATGTGCCCCCTAGCTCTTCGGCGCGATCGTGCATGCCGCGCAGGCCGTGGCCCGAGTAGATGCGCTGGCGATCTCCTTTTACCGAGAGATCATAGCTATAATACGCCGCCTGTAGTCCGCGCCCATCATCGCGCACCCTGACATCTATCTCCTCAGATGTATACGTGAGATAGACCCATAATTGGGAGGCGTCCGCGTGCTTGTACGCATTGGTGAGCGCCTCTTGCACGATACGGAAGATCGCCGCGCCGACCTGGGCCTGCCGACGTGTAATCCTGCTATCATCGTCGCGTGGCTTTTCGCTCCCCTGCACCTCCAGATGGACGGGGAGGTCGCTGATGGCCTCGAACTCGCGCAACTGGCTGGCGATCATCTGCGTCAATGTCGTCGCGCCACTCATCAGGGGTTTCAGCGAAAACATGTAGTTGCGTGTCTCCCATAGTGCCTGTTTGGAGACCGTCACCAGTCTGTCGAGGCGAGCGGCGAGCGGCGATACCAGTTCCGCGTCTTCCTCGGATGCCTCAACGATGCGGTGTGCCTGCGTCGCGCACGTTTCGGCATTGAGACTGAGCATGTAGACGACCTGGGCGATGCCGTCGTGAATCTCGCGTGCGATGCGCGTGCGCTCAGCCGTCGCGGCCAACTGCACCGTCTGCTCGGTCAGGCGAATATTGTCGAGGGCGATAAGCAGCTGCGTGCCCGCGATGGAGAGAAACTCCTCTTGCTTACCCTCGAAGGGCGTATGGCGCAGGTTCTCGGCACCCAGAATCATCTGCACGCGTCCATTTTTGAAGAACGGCATGTAGAGGCGCGCATACCATTCCTGGCGATCGGCTGTGCCCTGCAGCGGCTCGAAGTTGACCAATTTTTCGCCGCTCTGTAAAACCTGCTCGAGCAACGCCTCGTCCCGTTCGGGCATTTTTGGTTCGGGCACAGAGATATCCACGTTAACGCAGGTCTCGATCTCTAATAGCATAGGCGTTACAGCGCTCGTCGTCTGACCTTCACCATTCTCCTGCTCCTCACTGGTTGGCGGATTGACGAGAGCCAGGACCAGGCGCTGAAAATGACCACCGCTGCGGATCGCCTCGGCGCTCTTCTGGAGCAGAATGGGCTTATCGTTCGCGTAGCGCAAGATGATCTCGCTGATTGCACGCAGCGCTTTCTGCCGCCGCCCGTCCATCTGCACCTGTTTTTTGCTACTGCTTATATTTGCCAGGAGGGATACGAGATACGCGGCAAGGATAGCGGCCAGGGGAGTGTCAACCAGCGATCCGAGGATATCTATACTATTTGCAGTGTAATGAGGACCGCCGGGAGCAGGAAGCAAGATGCCTAGCACCACGAACAGGTCGTAGCCGATGGCCGCCGCTAACCCTCCTCGATAGCGATAGGCACACGCTGCCGCGAAGGCGGTAGAAATCCCGTAGCGGTAAAAGGGCGAGCCAACACCAAAGTTGGGCTGCCCGCCAAAGGGTCCGCTATAGTACATAATCAGGCCGCAGATAAGCACATCCATGCCGTAGATCGCGATATCCCAATAGGGGTTGCGTGTGCGTACCAGCGGCGGGACGATCTCTGGTTCCTCGCCCTCGGCTGGTGCGCGCTCTGCTTTTTGGCGGAGGTTACGCAGAAGCTTCGGAGTGCCGATGCGTGGCATCATGATCTGCAACACTGGCGCGTACAAGGTCACAACCAGCGTCTGCAGGAGCGCGATAAGCAGGAGATAGAGGCAGGTATTGTAGACCGGGGAGGCTTTATACTTCTGTCCCGCCGTCAGAATCACAATCAGCGCGTACAACCAGGTGCTCCAACGCCAGACGAGAAAGAAGTAGCTGGGCGTATTGCGTAAACGGCGCAATGTCGTGTCCGGGAGCGCCTTGAGATTTTTTCTAGCCAGGCTCATAACTCTTCTGCCTTCTGGATATATGAGAGAACCATGCTTCATATGCTGCAAGTTATAGGCAGTATGCCTTGTTTTGGAAATGCTGTCAATGATCGGTAGTGGTAAATGAGAATTCTCTTGTACGTGTTAATATAGTGTGAATATTAAGAAGTGTCTTTGACATTTACTGCGGCATTGTGTACTGGCAGATGGAAACATTTATGTGGTATGGTATAGGCATACAACGAATTTCCGTTTAAGGGGAACTGGCAAAGAAGAGATTGAAAGAAGAGATTCTTGCATCTCCAATCGTGTTCAGGAACCCGAAAAGAAGGGACGGTTTATAGTCGTGAAAAAAGCCGAAGGTAAGCGTGCACCGTTGTTGGCGAGTCTGGGCGATTTCAATCGGCCTTTGCGCGTGCGACCTGTGCGCTATCTGGGACGTGAGTGGTGGGCCGTCGATGCAGAAGACATATGGCCGGGCATGGTAATGGACCTGCGCCGTCTGGGCTTCGAGTCGGTAGCCATGGGTGAAGAGGTGCTGGTACGCGAGGGAGCGGCCTACGAGCTCCAGATGGAGGGTCCAGCGGCACCAGCAGGCTTGAAACCTTTCCCCACGATCAACCCGACCATCCAGATCCGCCAAGAGTCTTACTCACCCGATTATTCGGACCTCACCTACCTGGATGAGTATGACAATGAAGAGGACGAGGGGGATGAACTTGAGTCCGAAGACCTGGATGAAGCTGAATAGCCAGTCCCGGTCCCCAAATACATAGATGGAAGCAGTATGCTGCGCGGAGTCTCTGAAGTGAATACTTCAGGGCCTCCGCGTTTTTAGTCGGGACGAACAGAGTTGCTAAATCTTGTTGATCTGCTATAATGAAACTATTGGCAAAGAAACTACAGGCACCGAAGCATTAAAATCTGTCAAGGAGCAATATATGCAGAAGGAATCACAGCCGGAGAAGCAAGTAGAACCGGTTTTGACTGAAGATAGTACAGTCCTGCAATCAACTCTCTTTGGCGCTCCAACTGTAATCGCGGAGCCGCCTGACCCAGCGGAGACACCCTTCCCACCCCTGGTGCGCACCCATCCGCTGACCGATCAATCCAGCCTGGCTGCCTGCTCTCTGCCGTATCGGCAAGAGCTACTGCTGCGCGGCAAGTCGAACTATACCGTGACCTGCTTCCTCTCGGACCTCAAGATGTTTAGCGACTACCATGGGCACGATACGCCGATTGGGCGCATTACAAAAGAACATCTGACCGATTGGCTGATGAAGTTGAAGTTTGGGACACAGGGGCAGTCCCCAGCGCCCAAGACGATGGCGCGCCGCGTCACCTTTTTGAAGAACTTCTTCTCCTGGCTGGCCCGCGAGGGCGTGATTAGAGAAGATCCCTCAGCGAGTCTGACGCTTGAACGTCCGCTACCACCTCTTCCGCAACTGCTGTTTGCCGACGAAATACAGCGCCTGCTCGATGCCGCGGCGGAAGATCCACGCTGCCATTGTCTTATTTACCTTATTCTCTACGCTGGCCTGAAAAAAGAAGAGGTGATGGGACTGAAGCTACAGCATGTCGATCTCTCTGATGCACAGACGCCGATGGTGACGGTGCATTTCGCTCCTTCAACCGGCAAGCAGCATCGCGAGCGCCGACTTGCCCTGCCAGCCGCGTTCACGGAAATCTTCCAGGCATATCGGACGCGCTACAAGCCCGTCGATGCGCTCTTTGAATGCACGGACCGCAACCTGAACTATATTCTGGCAAGGGTCGTCAAGGTCGCGGATATCAAAAAGCGGGTGACGTTACAGCTCCTGCGCGATACGTACGCCGTGCAGCAGCTGCAGTCCGGTGTCTCGTTCGAAGCGTTGCGCGAGAAGCTCGGCCTATCCGATGAGGCGTGGCTGGAGTCGAAAGAAAAATATCGTCGGCTCGCCTTCCCGAAGTAAGAACCGGGCTATGCCCTCGCGAGACCATTATCAGCGTTGCGGGGGCATCTGCATCGGTTGTTGCTGCACATAGACGAATTGCTGCTGCGCTTTTTTGCGTTTCAATGCATTATTCAAGAAAACGGCGTTGATAATAATGGCCGCGATCATCATCGGTCCCAGGCACAAAAGACCAAAGCCAAGGGTAAAGATTGTGCCCATGATAATGATGGGCCAGTAGAGGACGAAACTACAGATCAAGAGAACAATGCCCGCTGTCGTTTCACCTGCCATCAGCCAACCCACGCCAAAAACGCCAAATAGCGAGAGGATAATCTCGACGATGAGCGAGCTATCGCTGCTTCCGCTCGTCGGCATATTATTGATGACGGTGACATTGACGCCAGGCGCGTATCCCGCGTTGTAGGGCGGCGCGTACGTATAATGCGGATTGTACCCTTCATATCTTTGTCCACCTTGTTGCGGCCCATTGGGAGGTGGCGGGGGCGCGTAGCCTCTTTCGTACCTTCCCGCGTGGTCGTGCGGCCTGTATCCTTCTGCCTGCCTCATGAAATCGCTCTGGGGAGGACTATAGCTGGTAGAAGGTTGTCCGCTTGCTGATGCTGGGAGCGTAGCGGTGCCACAGATTGGACAGATTGTGGCATTCTCTGCCAGGTTGTTCCCGCAACGTTTACAAATCATACGCCCAAATCCCTCTATAGTACATAACTAATACTCTCAATTATCTCTATGTATCGGCTCAGTTGTCTCTGCTGCCCTTGCTGATAGAACGGAAGTCGGGTGGTGGATATAACATCTGAGCGCTATTCGGCTGTAGTCACACAATGTTCATACTCCATCCTGACTGGCCGCTACTCAATGTGACCGTGCCTTCCTGCGCCGTTCGTATAACCTGCGCGGCGTTCCATCCAGCGATGTTTTTCACTGCTAAGGCTGAAGCCTGTTGACTGCCCTTACGCTGTTTCACACTTGACGGCGACATAAGCAAGACGGCAGGACGCGACCTTTGTAGTACGGTATTCAGCGCTTCAGCTGTACCCGCCTCATCTACTATTTGTACGACATCGGCTTGTAAATAAGGCGTGGCGACATCGTTCAATAGCCCGGTTAGCGCATACTTGCTCTGCGCGCTCGCACCCAGGAGTAACAGGCGCAAGCCTGGCGTGACGACACGAACAACCAAGCCGTTATCGCGCACTTCGTCGCTTCCTTTGTGTAGTGGCCGCACAGGCCAGAGTATCTGTAATGAGACGAACATGCCTACAGTGATATCCATGCCCTGGTTAGCGGCGAGATAACGAAAATTGCGCTCACTAATTGTACGTCGCCACAGGGCATAAGTTGTACCTGGATGGAGCATACTACTATCGATAGTTTCTCCAATACTATAACGTTTCACAATATCTAGCAGGCCATTGAGATGATCCGGGCGCGGCGTTGTCAACAGTACCGCGTCGAGCGAACGCTGCCAGGGCGGCAGTCGATTATCCAGCTCCTGCCCTAGCGATGTTGCATCAAGCCCCCCATCGATCAGAATGGTTTTATCATCGGGCGTGCGTATCAATATTGCCTCACCTTGCGCCTGTTTTCCCGCTGGCCCAACATGAAGGAACGTGATCGTCACCTGGCTGCTGGTATGGGGAAGTAGTGTCGCGGTACCTGTCGCGACGATAAAGAGCGCCGCTACACCCAGCCGCGCCCTCTGCCACACGCGGCGCAAAAGTCGGGATGACGCATCGTCTGCTGATCGCTGGTGCTCCGGGGCAAACCATCTTCGCAATAGAAACCATCTCTGAGGGACCAGCAGCACATAGTAGCCCCAGGCTATACCAGTGTCCAGAGTACCGACACTTCTATACGCTCCTGGCAGACTCGCGCTCCACGTTACGACATGGCTGAGGTACCAGAGCAGCGGTTGCGCGACCCAGCCGACGAGTAACGCCAGGGGCATCCAGATGCAGCCAGCTATGCAGATAAGAGTTCCCAGTACAAGCAGCGTACTCAATAAGGGAACAGTGAGCACATTTGTAAGCAGTGCCACAAAGGAAATCACCTGGAAGTTGAGCGCTATGATGGGCAGCGTCGCGATCTCTGCAGCCAGAGTAACCGCGAGCGTCTCGATCAGATAGTGGCTGCCGGGAATGCGTTCCAGA
>JALYTQ010000234.1:336-8164 GCA_030854195.1 Chloroflexota bacterium | reverse complement strand
TTGAGCGAGATCGAGCGTGCCCGCGACGTGGTACGCGACGCCATTCACATCACGCCCATGCTCCACTCGCAAACAATCGGCGCGCAGGCGGGCGCGAACGTCTACCTCAAGACGGAGAATCTTCAGCGCGCAGGCTCCTTCAAGGTGCGCGGCGCTACCTATAAGATCTCCCGCTTGAGCGAGCAGGAACGCGCGCTCGGCGTCATCGCGACCTCTATGGGCAACCACGCCCAGGGCGTCGCCATCGCCGCCAGATCGCTCGGCGTCACCGCTACGATCGTGATGCCGAAGCAGGCACCGCTGGTCAAGGTCATGGCGACGCGTGGCTACGGTGCCAACGTCGTGCAGCACGGCGCGACCTTCGAGGAGGCCTATCAGCACGCTCGCCTGCTCGAAAAGGAGACGGGCGCGACCTTTGTCCACTCCTTCGACGATCACGATCTGATCGCGGGCCAGGGAACGTTGGGATTGGAGATTCTCGCGCAACGTCCGAACGTCGATGCCATTATCGTTCCGGTCGGCGGCGGTGGCCTTATCTCCGGTATAGCGCTCGCGGTCAAAGCGTTGCGGCCCGAAGTGCAGATCATCGGCGTGCAGGCGAAGGGCGCGGATGCCGTCAAGCAGTCGCTGGACGCGGATAAGATCATCACGCTTGCAAAGCTCAAGACAATCGCCGATGGTATCAGCATCAATAGTCCCGGCGAGCTTCCCTTTGCCATTATGCGCCGCTATCTGGACCAGCTCGTGACCGTGGATGACGAGGAGACGATGAGCGCGATCCTGCTCCTGTTGGAACGCTGCAAATTGCAGGTCGAAGGGGCCGGTGCGGTCGGCGTGGCGGCGCTTCTGCACCCCGGCCTGTTAAACCTGACGGGCAAAGAAGTAGTGATCGTACTGTCGGGTGGCAATATCGATATGAACGCGGTCGGCGGCTTCATCGGGCACGGCCTTGTCGAGCAGGGCCGCATCACTACGCTACGCACATTCATCGTGGACCAGCCCGGCGAGCTGATGCGCCTGCTGGCCATCATCGCGGACCTGGACGCCAACGTGCGCGAGATGAACTACTTCCCAACCATGCAATCGCTGCCCTTCCAGCAAGTCGAGGTGACGCTGACCCTCGATACGCGCGATGCCCAGCACGTGCAGCAGTTGCTTATAGCCATGAATGAGCGCGGGTATACCGTAACGATGGTACGCGTTGCTTCGGGTCGGGGGCGGGGGTATTGAAAGACAAGGAATGACTATGTTTCAAACGAGAGAAATTCGCTTTCTTTTTCTCGTGCTCCTCATTGCAGCAGTGCTAAGCAGTTGCGGGCACACGACCGTCTCCCCGACCGTAACTGCTACCCCCATTCTTTCTTCTCAGGCATACCTGACGGCAGCGCTCGACATCATGCAGCAGCATTCCGTCAATCGCAAAACAATCAATTGGACGAAACTGCGACAAGAGGCTTTTGCCGATGCCAAAGGAGCCAGAACTCCTGCTGATACGTATGCTGCCATCCAGCTCGCTCTGAGTGCTCTGGGAGATCATCATAGTTTTTTCATTGATCCTCAACATGCTCAGCAACTAGGAACGACACCTCTCACGTCTGACGAGCAACCTCATGGGCAGCTTCTCGCTCCTGGCATCGGCTACCTGGAGCTTCCTGGCTTTGAGGGGTCGGAGCAGGCAGCGCAAGGCTATGCAACCCTGGCACAGAACGTCATTCGGACAGCGGACCGGATGGGAACCTGTGGCTGGGTTGTCGATCTGCGAAACGATGATGGCGGCAATATGTGGCCTATGCTCGCCGGAGTTGGACCGATCCTGGGGAATGGGATCGTGGGTTCATTTGTTGAACCAGATGGCTCCAAACAAGCCTGGAGCTATTTGAACGGACAGGCTCAACTGGCGGGATCAACCATCATAGAGGCAGAGAGTCCCTATCACTTAAAGCGTGCTTTGCCTCCCGTATCAGTGTTGACCGGCCCACAGACCGCGAGTTCTGGTGAAGCCATCGTCGTTGCTTTTCGTGGCCGTCCCATGACGCGTAGTTTTGGCGAGCCTACCTCTGGCATCCCCACGGCGAATGAGGGATTCACGTTACGTGATGGGGCCATTCTGTGGCTTACGGTGGGCCTTGATGCTGATCGATCCGGACGAACCTATGAGAGTGCCATTGCTCCCGATCAAGTTGTCCCGCTTGATGTCTCACAAATTGGAACATCCTTTGGAACATCCCACGACGCTGGAGTGCAGGCGGCTACGACCTGGCTGCACAAACAGGAGGGATGTTAAAGCCAATGTTCTCCCTGGCTTTGGCTTCTAGAAACAAGAGCTCAAACATCGGCGCGCCTCACCAGCGAGGGCTGGATGTCGGCTAGCGTCGGGCAGCCAGAGAGCAGCATAGCCAGTTCAAGCTCGGCGCGCAGCAGCTCTAAAACGTGGCGCACGCCCTCCTGCCCATTGACGGCCAGACCCCAGAGGATCGGGCGTCCGATAAGAACAGCGCGCGCGCCCAGCGCCAATGCCTTCAGGATGTCGGTGCCACGCCGTATGCCTCCATCGAGGTAGACCTCACAGCGTCCGGCGACGGCGGCGACGATCTCGGGCAGGGCCGCGAGGCCGGGGATGGCGCTATCGAGCTGCCGCCCGCCGTGGTTGGAGACGATGATGCCTGCCGCGCCATATTCCAGCGCCAGCAGGGCGTCTTCGGCGGTGAGGATGCCTTTGACGATGATGGGTAGGGAAGTAATGGAGCGCAGCCATGTCAACGTTTCCCAGGTCAGGGTTTTTCCCTCATATGGCCCTGATTCTTCCAGACGTTTGGCGGAAAGGTGGAGCGCGTTACCACTGAAGGCGCGTGGATGGTTCGCCAACTGGTAGCCGCCAAAGTCGTTGCGTATGTCGCGCTCCCTTTTGCCAAGCACTGGCGCGTCGACGGTGAGCACGATGGCGCGGTAGCCGCTGGCCTGCGCCCGCGCGACCAGTCCCTGGGCCTCTTTCTGCGTGTAGTAGTAGAGCTGGAACCAGAGCGGACCCGACGCGACCTGCGCGACCTCTTCCATGCTGCGACTCGAATCGGTGCTGAGCGACATAATGGTGCCCGCCGCGCCGACCGCCTGTGCCGTGGCGCACTCGCCTTCGGGCAGAATCATGCCGTGCGCCGCCGAGGGCGCGACGAGTATGGGCATGCTCACAGGCGCTCCCAGGATGCTTGTGCTCAGATCGATGCTATCGACGTTGACCAGCACGCGTGGCCGCAGCCACAGGCGATCGAAGACGCGGCGATTTTCGCGTAGCGTGATTTCGTCGCCGCTGCCGCCCTGGTAGTAATCCCAGATCGGACGCTCCATGCGTGTCTGCGCGAGCGCTTCGTAGTCGTTGAGGTTCACCGGTTGCATGCAAAGAGCTCCTTCCCTACTGAAGAATTGGCGAAAACATAGCTCTGCTCATATGATAGCATGTAGCCATGCCGGGAGAAACCTGTACTGCGGTTTTCAGAGCCTGGATACTGAGTGAGAAGCGGCTAGAGTATCGGCAGAGATGCATCTGAAACCTCGTCTTGCCTGGTGCTTTCGCGTTGCATGGTAGCAATAGCATCCTTATCGCGCACTCTAAGCGCGAAACTCACACCAACCAAAACAAGCACGGCGGCGGCTACAAAGGCAATGTGGTAGGAGATTAGATTGGGTATGGGGCTGCCAGTTGCGTCCGGGCGCGTGAGTCCGACAATGCTGAGCACTGTGCTCATTACAGCAATACCGAACGCAATACCCAGCTGCCATTGCACATTGTACGCGGCAGTCGCCCTACCCATACTGGCCGGGGTGATGGTCGCGAAAGCAGCCGTTTGCATGGGCAAGAACATATACGCCATACCTGCTCCCATCAAAAACATCAGAGCGCGCATTACCCACAGGTCAGTATTGTTTCCCATAAAGTATAGGAGCACCATCGTCGTTGCCGCGCCCAGAAGGCCGCCAATCGTCAGTCGGCGCGGCCCGATACGCCCATAGAGCAGGGCAATGAGCTGCATTGATAGGACAACACCTATGGATTCGGGAAATGTTGTCAGGCCAGAAACGAGAGCCGATACACCGCGCCCCTCCTGCAAATAGAGCGGAGCAACAAAAAGCGTGCCGAGGAAGCCAGCAATAGCAAACAAAGAGACCAGATTGCAGGTACGAAAATTATGATTTTTTAACAGGCGCAGATCAATCATCGGTTCTGGCGTTCGCAGTTCCACAACAACGAAGACACTTAGCAAGAGCAGCCCCACGCTAGCGCTTCCTAGAATGCCAGGGGTGAGCCAGCCAAAAGACGCTCCTTCGCTCAATGCATACATAGTCAGGGTCAGCCCCACGCCAGCCAGTGCAAAACCAGGCAGATCGAAGCGCCCGGCCTCTGGTTCTTGATGCTCTTGTAGGAAGATCAAGCCAAAAACACAGGCCGCGATACCAATAGGAACATTCACATAGAAAACCCAGCGCCACGATAACTGATCCACAAAGAAACCACCGATTACTGGTCCGGTTGCTGGCGCAATGACCGTTGGAATCATGAGGATACTTGACAGGCGGACGCGCTCTGAAGGCGGAAATGTGCGATACAGAATGGCTGTACCGACGGGTATGAGCGCGCCACCCGCCAGTCCCTGCAAAATACGAAAGGCCACAAGTGCCTCGAAGCTCCAGGACAGGCCGCACAACGCCGACGCCAGACTGAAGAGCGCCAGTGCCCCCAGAAACACGCGTTTTGTTCCCCAGCGATCCCCCATCCACCCCGATACTGGAATAATAATCGACAGACTCACTATGTATGCCACCACCACAATATCGATTGACGTGCCTGCCAGATGAAATTGCCGACTGAGTGCGGGCAGGGCTACATTGACGATTGTTCCATCCATAATACTCATGAATAATGCTACTACGAAAACAATACTGGCGCTGAGTTTAGGATGCAGATGAAGGCGACGCATGAAAGACCCTCCGGGGCAGTTAACTATTATTGAAATTTAGTACCTCTTCAAACCCTTTACTGATTGCTCGCAGTTCGCATTAACATGTTGAAGAGTTACACAGAAGTGTACAGCCCTATCATACACGATGTTTTCTGTTTCTTCCTCTACCACTGAAGGCGGCAAAACAGGCAAAGTGGGTAAACGAAAAGTCCTGGGAAGCTCTATCTGAGCCGTGCAGTGCGGCCCCGCTAGCGCGTATAATGTTCAGCATAAACCCGTTGCATAGGTAGATTGAGAGAAACACAGATGTCTGAGCGTACTCCACTAACCGTCATGGCCGTTCATGCCCACCCCGACGACGAGGTTTTCGGCTGCGGCGGCACTCTTGCGCGCCTCGCCGCCGAGGGCGCGCGCACCGTCCTGGTTACAGCGACGATGGGGGAAGAGGGCGAGATCGTTGATCCGCAACTGGACGAAGCGGCGAAACAGGCGATGTTTCCACGCCTGGCTGAGGTGCGCCGCCAGGAGCTCCTGGCGGCGGTCGACGCCCTGCATATTCAAGAACTGCGCCTGCTAAATTACCGCGACTCGGGCATGGCCGGTACGGCCTCCAATCACGCCCCGAACGCGTTCTACCGCGCCACTTTTGACGAGGCCGTTGGACGGCTAGTTGCCATTATACGCGAACTAAGGCCGCAGGTTCTTGTGACCTACGATGCCTTTGGCGGCTATGGACATCCCGACCACATTCAGGCGCACCGCGTGACCAATGCCGCCTTCGATGCGGCGGGCGATGCGCGTTGTTTTCCCACACTGGCCTTGGAAGCGTGGCAGCCCGAAAAGCTCTACTATACTGCGATGCCGCGCTCCTTTATCGTGCAGGCGATGCAGGAGGCGCAGAAATCGGGCATGCCAGGACCGTGGGATAATCCCGCCATGAATACGGCTATCATGGGGACGCCCGACGAAATTATGACCACCCGCGTCGATGTGCGCGCCTATATTGACGATAAGATGAAGGCGTTTGCCGCGCACAAAACCCAGATCGCGCCTGATACGTTCGTCTTTACGCTACCTCCAGAACAGCGCGAGCAGGTGCTCGGCTACGAGTATTTCGTGCTGGCTCGTCGCGCCATCCCGCGCCACGAGGGGCCGTTGGAGGAAGATCTGCTGGCTGGTCTGGCATAACTGTCTGTTTGCAGGAGGCAACAATGGAGCTTTCGCACCTCAACAGTAGGGAGGGGGCTGGCCCCCCTCCGGGTCCCGAGAACGCAGCGCCTTTGCCCGATCGCGCTCCCCAGGCCGGAGGGGGGCCAGCCCCCTCCCTACTGAGGGGTTACGATCTTTCGTCGGCTCGATTAGAGGATACAAGCAGGCGGCAGGTTGATGTTGTGATCGTGGGCGCGGGTCTGGCGGGTCTGGCCGCCGCGCGCACTCTAGTTGCGGCGGGAGTTGAGACGCTGGTGCTCGAAGCGCGCGACCGGGTTGGCGGGCGCACGTATACTACACCTGCCCAGGATGGTACACAACTCGACCTCGGCGGACAGTGGATCGGGCCGAGCCAGCACTCTATCGCCGCGCTCGCCAAAGAGGTGGGTGCGCAGACATTTCCCACGTATGATCGCGGCGACAATATCGAGTATCGTGCTGGCGTGCGCAGCGTCTACGCGGGTGCCATCCCTATGCAAGATCCATCCGCCATGATGGAGCTGGTAGAGGTGATGCTTGAGCTCAATATGCTGGCGCTGGAGGTTCCCGTGGAGGCACCCTGGCTGGCTGAGCGCGCGAATGAATGGGATGCACAAACCGCCGCGACCTGGCTGGCGAGCAACGTTTCACCGACGGTGGCGCGTATGTGGCTGACGCTCGCTATACAGGCAGTCTTTTCCTGCGAACCACGCGACCTCTCGCTGTTGCACGTCCTCTTTTATATCCACGCCGCTGGCAGCCTGAACGAGCTGATCAGTGTCACACGCGGCGCTCAGGAGATGCGCTTTGTAGAGGGTGCCCAGACCGTCTCCACGCGGGTCGCGGCGGAGCTGGGTGAGCGCGTTATCCTTGCTACCCCTGTGCATACAATCGTCCAGGATGCGGACCGCGTGCGCGTCGAGAGCGATGCCTTCGTTGTTACGGCGCGCAAGGCGATTATCGCGCTTCCACCTACATTAGCAGGCAGGCTACGTTACCGACCACCACTCCCGGCGTTGCGCGATCAGTTGACGCAGCGCGTGCCGATGGGAACGGTCATCAAGGTGCAGTGCCTCTACGAGCGGCCCTTCTGGCGCGACGAGGGTCTATCCGGTCAGGTTGCAAGCGATTCGGGTATCATTCGCGTCACATATGATAACTCGCCGGAGAGCGCGACGCCGGGCATCCTGCTCGGTTTTATCGAAGGGGACGAGGCGCGCCTATGGAGCCGCAAGAGTCCCGCTGAGCGGCGGCACGCGGCCCTGGCCTGCCTGAGCGGATATTTTGGCGAACAGGCCGGGCATCCCTATGATTACGTCGAGCAAAACTGGGCCGAGGAAGAGTATTCGCGCGGTTGCTACGCGGGCTTCATGCCCACGGGCGTCTGGACGATGTATGGCGAGGCACTGCGCGCGCCCATCGGCCATCTCCACTGGGCAGGCACCGAGACGGCCACCGTGTGGAATGGCTACATGGATGGCGCGGTCCAATCGGGCCAGCGCGCCGCCGCCGAAGTGCTGGCCGCCCTTACTGGAAAGTAGTGTCAACGCGTCATACTACATGTTATATACAAGGAGGTAGCGCGAGGATGGCATCGTACGAAGAGCTGCGCGAAGCTGTCAGTGACTATGTCGAGCAGGCGCGCAAGAGCGAACGCGTCGTGCGCTCACTGCGCAACTGGAACTGCA
>JALYTQ010000234.1:0-326 GCA_030854195.1 Chloroflexota bacterium | reverse complement strand
CTTACGCAGGGCTTCACTATGAAGATTTCGAACTCGAACGTTAGCGTGCAGGATGGGGCCAGCGAGCCGCCTGATCTCATTGTCAGAGGGAGCAGCGAGGACCTGGCCGATATCTTCTGGTGCGACGCCAATCCTGCTTCCGGGTATATGCAGGGTGCGATCAAGACGCAGGGATCAGCGGAGAACGTGATGAGGCTTGACGCGATGTCGCTGCTCATTTTTCTGGAACTGAGCCGCCAGTAACCGATCCGCCGTTCGCTAGCATTTCCATGGAGGTCTCTGATGAGCGCTCCCGTCTCATTGCGCCGCGTCCTCAAGTTCCGCAC
>JALYTQ010000233.1 GCA_030854195.1 Chloroflexota bacterium | reverse complement strand
CCGCTATCCGTCAGCATAGGACCGTCCCAGTGCATGAAATCGTGAAGTCCGCCAAACGACGCGATCAGTTCGGAGCCGGGACGCAGCATCAGGTGGTAGGTATTGGCGAGGATAATCTGCGCGCCCACCGCGTGGAGCTCCTCCGGCGCTACGCTCTTCACCGTTGCCTGTGTTCCCACGGGCATAAAGATAGGCGTCTGAATCGCGCCATGCGGGGTCTGAATGGTACCGGCGCGCGCCCATGTCGAGGGACATTCGGCATCGATAGTAAAGGTAAATGGTGGCATGAACTTCTCAACTTAGCAACGTTACGGGTCATTTCTTGGGACACCTATTCTTCCCTTTATTTTCGCATAGTGAGTCAAGCCCAGGAAAATCTGATAGTGTATATACTACAATATATAGATTTGTGAATACGTTTTCTCACACATGTCGTAAAGGATACATAAAAATGTGAAGCATATCCGTAAAAATGACTAGAAAAGGTCTTGCAAATGTGTACAAGATGGTGTATGCTAACATGCGGTATCCAATCACGGTCTCGCGAACAGTGCTCGTCCAGAGGATCAATCCCACGCTGGTAGGGGGAAAGAATGACTGGTGACTCTGCGAAGATATGGAACCGGAGGAATACCAACATATCACAAGGAGGTCCCTAGTTGAATTTCGAAGACAAAACCCTGAATTGCCGTGAGTGCGGGAATGATTTCGTATTTACGGCTGGAGAACAAGAGTTCTACCAGCAAAAAGGCTTAATGAATCAGCCTGGACGCTGCCCTTCCTGCCGTTCTGCGCGTCGCGCATCATCCGGTGGTTCGGGAAATCGTTCTGAGCGTGCCCCGCGCGAGATGCATACCGTCACCTGCGCAGAGTGCGGTTCTGAGACGCAAGTCCCATTCTTGCCCAAGAATGATCGTCCTGTCTACTGCAGTACCTGCTATGACAGGGTACGCGCTACTCGCTAAAGGAATAGTCTCTTTTTAGGAGAGTATTCTCGTCGGGTAGCAGGACTGTGGTCCGCAATTCTCATTGATCTTCAGAACTAAGAGGCAAAGCTAAGGTGTGTTCTTGGCTTGGCCTTCTTCTTTTTACACTCCTCGGAATAACTATACTCGCTCTTCTTGTTTCTACCTATAGTACCGATAGTACCGAAGAAAAATTTCCCCTGGTTGCCACCCAATGTATTTCATCCTCTCTACTCTGGTTATTTCATCTCGACATAGGGATATTTAGAGAGTATTGTAGCTTTGCTTGACAGTTGTTCGTTGCACTTTATAATAGAATGGTAACATTTGTTTTGCGCATGTATGCATATTGTTCATAGGTGTGTTTTCTTGCAAAAAATGATATGCTATCTTCATACAAGAAGAGAGCAGCAAGGGCAAGTGCTACAGACAGCGTGATTACATACTCTTTGAGCGAAGCGCACTTCTTGCCGAGAGACGACGAGCGCGGCGTTTCTGCTAATTTAGCACGGGAAGAGCGCTGGTTTTAGAGACAATCTGGATAATGGATGGTGATCAGGTATACTTATGGCGACCGATTATGATAATTTCGCTGACGAATCTCTTGCTACGCGTGGCTCCTCGGTTATCAAGATGACCGTTCTGGAGAAAGATTTGACGCCTTCTCACCTGACGCTAGAGGATCTGCTAGAAGAGACCCGGCAGTATCTGGCTCCGCAGGACCAGGAAAAGATTCGGCGCGCGTACGATATTGCCAGGCGGGCGCACAAGGGAGCGGTGCGACGTTCGGGAGAGCCCTACATTCAGCATCCCTTAGAGGTGGCTCTGCTGCTTGCGGATATGCGCATCGACGCTGACGGCATCGTCTCCGCGCTGCTGCACGATGTTGTTGAGGACACTGACTATTCGCTCGACGATCTGATCGAGCTCTTTGGTCCCGATGTCGCCAATATCGTGGATGGCGTGACGAAGTTTGATGCCCTGGCAGGCAAGACGAAAGGCGACCCGACGAGCGCGGATGCTACAGAAAATGGCGTGCGCGCAGATGTCGCGCCGCCGCCTTCGGTTGTCGATAAGCGGCGTCAGCGTAGCGAGACGGTGCGCAAGATGCTACTGGCGATGGCCGAAGATCCACGCGTGGTCGTGCTCAAGCTAGCTGATCGTCTGCACAATATGCGCACGCTGCGCGCCATGTCGCCAGCGCAGCAGCAGAACAAGGCGCGCGAGACAAGCGAGATCTACGCTCCCCTGGCACACCGCCTGGGCATGGAGCTAGTCGGGGCCGAACTGGAAGATACTGTCTTCAGCTATCTGGAGCCCGAGAAGTTTACGCGCCTGGAACGCGCCGTCGAGCAAGAAGTCAAGCGGAGACAACCTTATATCGACGAGGTGTGCCGCATCTTGCAGGAAGAGATGAAGCGGGCGGGACTGGACGCCGAGGTGCTCGCGTGGCAGAAACACCTGGCGAGCATCAATCGCAAGCTCGCTAATGTTCCGCAGGATATGAGCGAGCTCAGTCATATCCATGACCTTGTTTCCTTCCGCATCCTGGTCAACTCCGACTACGAGTGCTACCTCGCGCTGGGCCACATCCATGCCCTCTGGCGTCCGAAGGATGGGCGCATCAAAGATTTTATCGCCACGCCCAAGCTGAACGGCTATCAATCATTGCATACGACCGTCTTCTGCCTGGATAACCAGCTCGCCGAGATCCAGATTCGCACCCACGATATGGAGCGCACCGCTGATTATGGCATCGCCAGCTACTGGTACCTGAAGGACCGCGTGGGCAAGGGCGACGCCTCGCTGCGCAGCTGGCGTATCTCTTATCGCGAGATGGTCGCCTGGATCGAGCAGCTGCGCGACTGGCAGCGCGAACTGCCACAGAGCGCCGACGAATTCGTCGAGGCGGTCAAGGACGACATCTTTCAGGAGCAGATCTTTGTCTTTACGCCCAAGGGTGAAGTCAAGGACCTGCCACGCGGCTCGACACCGCTGGATATGGCGTATCGCATCCACACCGATATCGGCGACCACTGCGCCGGAGCGCGTATTATCACCAATATGGACGATAGCGGGCACCTGGTCACGCGCCTCGTCCCGCTCGACTACGAGCTCAAGGGCGGCGAGATCGTAGATATCGTCACCAGCCGCACGGTCCATCCAACGCGCGACTGGCTCTCTTTTGCGCGCACAGCTGCGGCGCGCAATAAGATTCGTCGCTACCTGAAGACCTACGAACGCGAGATCAATCTGCAGCTGGGACGCGAGCGCCTGGACCTGTCGTTGAAAACGGCGGGCGCAGTTGGTGTCAACGAGCACGTCGACGAACTACTGCAGCGCATGCGCGTCGATGAAACCGCGCTCAAAAAATATGCCACCCTTGATGATATCTACGTCGCGCTGGGTCGTGAAGACTTGCACGTGGATCAGGTCATGGAGCACCTTCTGCCCCTGCTGCGTAGTAGGGGCGAGCTCTTGCGCAAAGGTGTGCGCACCGGCGTAGGCGGCGATGAACAGGACGATTTCATCGGGCGCTCCCAAAAAGAGGGTGAGAACCTGACGCGGCTGGCGCAATGTTGTTGTCCCATACCCGGTGATGCCATCGTAGGCATTCTCAACCCAAGCAAGGGCATGTACGTCCATCGCACGGACTGTCGGATGTTGAAGCGCTACCGCGATAATCCCGCCGCGCTGGTCGAGGTCAACTGGCTGCAGATCGAGCCGGAGGTCTATCTTTTCCCCGTCAGCATCGTCGCCCATGACCGCTCCGGCCTCTTGCGCGATGTCGCGGCGGTCGTCGCGGATGCCAATATTAATATGACAGCAGTGACCTCGATGACCAATACCTCGGCGCAGAAGGCGGTTATCACGGCCACATTAGAGATAACGGCGGCAGGCGGCGTGATCGACCAGATTGAGCGTATTCTGCGCCGCCTGCGCCAGGTGAAAAATGTAGTGAGCGTAGAGAGGGCATTGAGTACCCGCTAAATGTCCTATACAGAGCGCAGGATTCCAACGCTGTTATCATTTAGCTCGTATACTCTATGGTTGAAAAGAAAGTTATAGCGCTCTCTCCCTTACAAGGACGGGCTTGCTGCCCGATAAACAAATGCTTATGATAAACGGTTTCGTAGAAGAATACGCCGCACCTCAAGAATTTTCGGAGGCCATTGCGCGCCTCCTGGACTACCTGCGTCAGTATATGTCGCCTGAGGAGATCGAGCGCGTGAAGCCAGCGCTCCAACTCGCATTGGAGACGTGTCTCGGCATCGATGGCACACGCCCTATACCTCCGCTTGAGCACGCTCTGGCGGTAGCCACGATCCTTGCCCAGATGCATATTGATGCGGTAGGCGTCTCCGCTGGCCTTGTATTCGAGGCCGTCGACGCGGAGATGCTGGCCCTGGAGCGTGTGGAGCAGGTGCTTGGTTCCCCTACGGCGCGCATCGTGGGCAGCATGGCCCGCCTCAATATTCTGGAGCGCAAGAAGCAGAACGTCGCCGAAGGAGTAGCTAACGGCCAGATAGCTCAGCTGGGTGGATCGAAGAAAACTCACGAAGAGCGCGAAGAAGCAGGCGCGGGCGGGTCGTTGGAGAACAAGAAGCCGCGTATCCGCGAGGCGATGCGCAGGCAACAGGCCGAGACCGTGCGCAAGATGTTCGTCGCCATGGCCGAAGATCCCCGCGTCGTGCTCCTGAAGCTCGCCTATCGCCTGCACGCGATACGCATTATGTGCCAGCCCGGCTACCAGGGCGACAGGCAGGAGATGCTGACTATGGCCCTGGAGACGCGCGAGATCTACGCTCCCCTGGCCGGACGCCTGGGTATGTCGCGTGTCGAGAGCGAGCTGGAGGATCTCGCATTTCAAATCATTGAGCCTGATGAATATAACTGGGTGTTGACTATTATCGAATTGGAGAGCAAGCAATGGCGCTCCTATGTTGAGCGCGTCTGCGGTATTTTGCGTGCTGAGATAGATGCCCTCGGTGTCAAGGCGGAGATATCCGGGCGCGTCAAACACCTCTACAGTTTCTACAAGAAGATTCAGCGCAACGCGGGCGAGGTCGAAGGATTGGAAGAACTGAAGGCCGCCACCGACATCAGCCAGATTCACGACCTGATCGCCTTCCGTATCCTCGTCGAGTCGACGCCCGATTGCTATCTCGCCTTGGGACACGTGCATAGTTTATGGAAGCCTAAAGAGGGGCGCATCAAGGACTTTATCGCCAACCCCAAGCCGAACGGTTATAGGGCGCTACACACGACCGTCTTTTGCCTCGACGATCAACTGGTCGAGATTCAGATTCGTACCTTCGCCATGCATGAAATGGCCGAATATGGTGTCGCCATGCACTGGCATTATAAAGATGTCGGTGATAATGCCTCTTCATCCGCCAAAGAGCTGCTGACGTGGCTGCGCCAGCTCGCCGATTGGCAGCGCGATCTGCGCTCGGCCAACACCAGCGATACCGAATTTATCGAGGCGGTTAAGGACGATATCTTTCAGGAGCAGATCTTTGTCTTTACGCCGCGTGGCGAGGTCAAAGACCTGCCGGTCGGCTCGACTCCGCTCGATTTCGCCTATCGCGTCCATAGCAAGATTGGCGATAAGTGCGCCGGTGCGCGTATCATTACCCAGGTTGGCAGCGGCGACGGCGACCGCCTGGTGACGCGCATGGTCCCGCTCGACTACGAACTGAAGAGCGGCGAGATCGTGGATATCGTCACCAACCGGACCGCGCATCCCACCCGCGACTGGCTGAACTTCGCGCGCACGGCGGCTGCCAGGAGCAAGATACGCCGCTATCTCAAAACGCACGAGCGCTCCATCAACATGCAGATCGGGCAGGAGCGCCTGGACCGCGAGCTGAAGTCCTTCGGCATTGCGCGTGGCATGGAGATGATGACCGAGGATGCCGAAAACTGGCTGTGCGCGGAGCTGCATCAGAACGACTTCGAAGATATCCTGTCAGCCGTTGGTGCCGACGATCTGCGCCCCCGCGCCGTCGTCGTCAAAATAAACGAGTACTTGCAGCAGCGCGAGGGGAAGGATCTCAAGGAGAGCAGGGATACTGAAGAGATCCCCATCATCCTGCCCGCGACGAATGCGAAGTCTACGACTGCGGCGCGCCTGCAGGTTGCTGGCGTAAGCGGACTTCTGACGCGGCTCGCCAACTGCTGCTGCCCGCTCCCCGATGATGAGATCGTTGGCTTCGTGAGCCGTGGCAAAGGTGTGATCGTCCATCGCGCCGATTGTCAGAATATTGCGCGCCATCGCGAGCAGGATCGCGAGCGTATTATCGCCGTTAACTGGGTCGGCATGAGCCAGACGCAATACCTGGCACCGGTGATTCTCACCGCCCTCGATCGTCCAGGCTTGATCCGCGATGTCGCCGCTGTCGTCACCGATGTCGGCATCAACCTGCTCTCAATCAACTCGCATGCTCACAAGAACGGCGAACAGGTTCTGGTCACTGCGACCTTAGAGATCAGCGGCCTGGAGCAGATGCAGCGCCTCTTCACGCGCCTGGAGAAAGTCAAGGATGTGATCCAGGTAGAACGCAATTTAGGCAAGCCGGGGAAATAAAAGCATGGACAAGAGCATGGCTAAAGAGGATGTTACCTGGTTTGATGAGCGCATCCTACCAGTATTTCAAACGCCGCAACATCTGGATATCTATCATATAAATTCAGCCCCACGCGCAGTCCAGTTCACCGTCGCCACGCTTGTTGGGCTTATCAACCGTTCGCAGCCGCGTGTCTACCTGGCGAGCAGGGGGGACGATGCGTTCTGGCTCGACGCGGCGCTCTCCCCCATCCCTCGCGACGTTTCCCCATTGGCCGGAGAGGATATTCTACATAAGCTGCTGAGTGATTATCGCTCGCTTGTCCAGGGACTGATTATCTACGATCCCGCCCTGAGCGATAGCATCAACGTCGCGACGATGCTGGCGGGTCAGCGCGATGCCATCATCGTTGCGCCCGAGCAGGCGCAGGCGTTACAGGGAGAACCGTACAAGCTGGCGGTCCTCGCCGATCTACGCGTCTATAAGTGGACGCATCGCCTGCAAGCATATCGCTGGGCGAAAGACAATCTCTTGAGCGCTGCCACACCCCGGCTTGTGGCTGGCCTGGACCCGGCGATTACGGTGGGTCTACGTCCCTTTCTGGTAGCCACACGCGCATTTATCTACTGGCTCGATCCGCTAGACTTCCTGCCGGACTTCACGGCGGGACTGCTCTCGGAGCGCTGCCTGATACGGCGTATCCTCAATGCCTACGCGCCTGGTACCGGCCATTTTGGTTGGTTCGTTCAAGAAGGAGCCGGCGTCATTCTCACCTCACACGCCGCCCTGCCGGTCTTCGCCTCCGATTACTTCTCGAATCTTGAGGTATGGGCAAGCGTGCCACAGGTATCGGTGAGCAGACCAGCGCCTCAGCAGGTGGCGCGGATTGTCGAAGCTGGCAAGATCTATATTTCGTTTACACTGAGCGAGGGCGACAATTTGCAGTACATGCAGGAGCGCTTCCTTCACCTCTGGCGCGATCCCGCTCGCGGTACTTTGCCCATCGGTTGGCCGATTGCGCCGATCCTCCTGCAAGCCGCGCCCAGCATGCTGGAATATTACATGCGTAGCGCGACTCCCAACGACGAGTTTATCGCTGGCCCAGGTGGCATCGGGTACATGTACCCTTCAAGCTGGCCTCGCGAGCAGCTAGCAGCCTTTCTTGAGGCATCCGGTCGCCTGATGCAGCAGTTGAACCTGACAACCGTGGAAGTGTTGGAGTCGAACTTTGGGCAGAGCCTCACGCTCTTTCTGCGCGCCCTGCTGAAAGGCTCGGGCATGGCACTGATAGATCGAACTTTACAGCAGCGTTACGCCCAGGAGCTGCATTCCTACGGCGTACGTGGCATCCTGAGCGGTGGCGGCCAGGACAGGGCCAGCTATAACGTTTTCTCAGGCGTGCCCGTCTATCAAAACCTCGGCATCGCCACCAGCGTCGCTGAAGCGGTCTCCATGATTAAAGAGGGAGCGGCGGGCTATGCAGGGCGTCCAATATTGCTCAATATCTATGTGTTGGCCTGGAAGATGACGCCATCCGATCTCAAGCAGGTAGCCGAGCAGCTTGGCAGCGACTACGAGGTAGTCACGCCTGGAACCTTGTTGTCGATTATTCAGTAGGGAGGGGGCTGGCCCCCCTCCGGCCCACACCATAGC
>JALYTQ010000232.1 GCA_030854195.1 Chloroflexota bacterium | reverse complement strand
ATTCAGGAGCCCCTACCCCTGCTGAGCCGGGAGAATCCGCTGATCTCGTCGGCGGTGGACGCGGTCATTCAGAAAGCGACCGCTAAATATCCCAACGATCGCTACACATCCACCAGGGAAATGGCCCAGGCATTGCGCAACGCGGCCAGCGCGGGTATATCAGCCGCCACTTCCTACGAGCGCGCTGGAGACGGGACCCCCACCATGCGTGCCGGAGGACAGTCGCCGGTCATCCTGCCTACGCCCCCAACGGCACAGGCACCACAATATAACGCGCAATACAACACGCCTCCCCCTCAGCAGATACGACCATACAACACGATGCAGGGGACAAATGGCAGCGGCATGTACAGCAATCAAACTCCCCAACCGGGCTCCTATGGTACCTATCCAGCACCACAGGCATACGCGCCACAGAAGCCGAAGAGCCACCCGCTCTGGTGGGTCGTCGGTATCCTGCTGACGCTTGTACTGATTACCTTTGGCGTCCTGGCGGGCGTGGAGCTGACCAGGGGCAAAGGTTTGGGCGCAACCCCGACACCGACACCTGTAAGCGGCACAACACCTGGAGTAACAGCCACCACACAAGCGACGCCAACGACCGGAGTAACGCCAACCGCGACGACCCAGCCAACCGCGACAACGGCACCCTCACCAACGGCGACCCAGCCGACCACGGGCGTCCCGCTCGGTCAGCAGCTCTACGCCACCGGCAGTCCCGGCCCACGCTGCGATCAAAACGGCGGCACCTGGTCCGCCACCGACGGGCTACAGCTCAACTGCCTGGGGAATAGAACGCGCCTCAGCAATACAACGGCAAACTTGCAGGGCGTCTTCCTGACAGCCCTTCCCGGTGCCGCACTCCCTCCCAATTATATCGTCCATGTGCGTCTACAGCAGGGCCTGGCATCATCGGCAGACTTCGGCGTCTTCTTCCGTAACCAGCCCGGCAACAACCAGCAAGGAGCTTATTCTTTCTTGATCCATAATGATGGGAGCTGGAGCGCCTACGTTTACGATAACAATACAGGTCAACAAAGACAGCTGGTACAAGGAGCCAATGCGTTGAACGATATTCACGCGGCGGTAACGCTCGATATCGTTGTCAGTGGGCAGCAATTCACCTTCTACGCCGATGGAAAGCAGCTCGGCACGGCCACTGATGGGACCTACACCAGTGGGACGGCGGGGATTGCGGTGAACCAGGGCGGTACTATCACCGCCTCCAACTTCAAACTGTACGCCACGGCTGCTTAGCCAATTTGCCTCTTCTCAAGTTTGTTGAGGTTTTGTAGATAGTACCTCAACAGGCTTGAGAAGCGCATCTCTTCCGCATATATACCCCTCCTTCCTAGTGCTGGAGCCAATATTTGACATTATTGGCTCATCTAGTACAATAGGGAGGAAACAATAGGAAGGAAATCAAGCAGGTGCAAGCCCCGTGCGACTTCTCCGTAATGCAACGACAGCAAACGCGATGTCCCCAAAGCAGGTGACTACGAAGTGGGTGGGCCGCCTTCTATGCGCTACGGATCACTAGTGCATGCACTATGCATATAAGCGCATCATTCTGTAAATTTGAGAGGATCAACGAGCGTGGCAGTAGATAGCAATGAATTATTGGGCCAGGCGCTCGGAACATGTACACTCCAGAGTCTCCTGGGCCGAGGTGGTATGGGTGTCGTGTATCTTGCGCGCCAATCGCGACCGCGACGCACCGTGGCCGTGAAGGTCCTTGTGCCCGGCATGCATTCCGATCCAAAGGCGCGCGCTGAATTCTTAGTACGCTTCCGGCGCGAGGCCGACGCCATCGCGGGACTCGATCACGTCAATATCATGCCGATCTTTGAGTATGGTGAGCAGGGCGAGCTGGCCTTTCTGGTGATGCCCTATGTCACAGGGGGCACCCTACGCACGAAACTGGACCAGCGCGGCATCCTCCCTCTGTCTGAGGCTATTCCTATTATCGAGCAGGCCGCCGCCGCGATCGACAACGCCCATGCTCAGGGGATCGTACACCGCGATCTGAAGCCAGGCAATATTCTTTTTCACGCGGATGGACGCGTTCTGCTGGCCGATTTTGGCCTGGCAAAGGTGATACGCGGCAACGAAGAGCACGATAGCAATGGCAGGCTCTCGACGCTCACGGGAGCTGGCATCATCGTTGGTACGCCTGAATACCTCTCGCCGGAACAGAGCACAGGCCAACCGATCGGCCCTTACACGGATATCTACGCGCTCGGTATCGTCCTCTACCAGATGCTCGGCGGACGCGTTCCCTTTACAGGAGCATCGCCGGTGGCAATAGCGCTCAAACACGCGCTCGAAGCTCCGCCAGCGCTGCTAAGCTTAAATCCAGCGCTGCCCCCCAGCGTCGAGGCTGTGGTGATGAAGGCGCTCGCCAAGCTGCCAGAAGAACGCTACGCCAGCGCGGGCGAGCTGGCCCACGCATTGCGCAGCGCCGCCTCCGGCGCACCCATCACGCCACGTCACCTGAACGAGGCTGACGTCGAGAATATCGCGACGGTCACTATTCCAGACGAGCAAAAAGCACTGGCCGAGCGCGCGACCGACGATATCGCCAATGCACCAACGAGCGAACGCACGCGTGTCTCTCCTGCTGAAAAAGAGAGCAACGATGATATCTCCCAGATCCGTACAGCGGAGCGACCCGGCGTCAATGCAGGCAAAAACGCTATCTCGCAAATAACGACGGCAGGGCGCTCGCGTGCTACACCCGCTGCCGCTACAGCGCTCTCCGAATACCGTCCGTCCACGCCTGCCGAGGAGCCCGAACTGCACGAGGCCGCCACGGAGGAGGCACCGCGCCTTGTCTCGCCCGAGGCACCAACGCCACTGGCAAGCACGGCACCTCCTATCCAGTCCCGGCCAGCTGAGATAGGCAGCACCAGGGCGGCTCAACAACATATCGCGCAGACACCTGTGCTTCCTACCCCTCCACAACAACGCAAACCAGCGAGAAGGCGTCCGGGCGGTTGGCAGTCCGCCTCGATGATGCTCCTCGGCAGCCTGTTGACGCTGCTCCTGCTGGTGAGCGGCTTCATTGTTTACCTTAATCTGATGCCAAAAGGCAGCACCCATACAAAAAATATTGCCAAAACGACGCAGACGGTAAAAGCAAAGACACCCACAGCGCGGCCATTTACAGCGCCCGCTCCCCTGGTCAGCGCTGCCGGGAAAGCTCTCTACGGAACGGCGCTGCCAGGGCCGAATTGTGATACTCAGGGCGGTCAATGGAGCAAACAGCCAGGCGTCACTATCACCTGCCCAACCAGTGGGACACAACTGACGAACAGTGACTCGGGAGGAACGGCGGGCATCTTCCTGAATAAGCTAGCGAACGGGCAGAGCATTCCTGAAAATTACGTCTTACAGGTTCAGGTAAGCACAGACACCCGCACGCAGGGCGACTTCGGCGTCTTCTTCCGCCACCAGCCTGGCAGCCCGACGGGTGGATACGCGTTCCTGCTCAACGCGACGGGAACATGGAAAGGCAACCTATACAATCAGCAGAATGGCACGGTAAGCACGCCGGTAAGTCTGCAGGTGTTTGGGAATATGGCGGGGACATTCACCCTGAATATCGTTGTGCAGGAGGATACCTATACCTTTTATGTTAACGGGAACAAGCAGGGGAGGACCGAGAGTGGGCAGTATATGAGCGGCAATCTTGGCCTGGTCGCCGATGGAGGCACCAGCGTCTCGTTCAAAAACCTGGTCATTTACGCTTCAGCGTAGGCTGATGGAGCGCTCAACGCAGGCGGTGAGGGTGATTTGCACCCTCACCCTTTTATTGTCTTACATCCTTTCAAGTTTCTTGTTCGCCAGCCTGTTCTGAAGCAAGATAACGACCAGCAGGAACGCCCCGCGCACAACATCCTGCCAGAAGGGACTGAGCGTGATGCCGACACCGCTCAGGAAGTTCAGAATATTCAGAATAAAGCCCAACAGCAACACGCCGACAAAGGTTCCGAAGACCGAGCCTTCGCCCCCAGAGATCAGCGTCCCGCCGACGACAACCGAAGCAATCGCCGAGAGCTCGTAGCCAGTCGCCAGGTTGCCGGAACCGGTGTACGTCTGAATCGCCATAAACACGCCCGCAAGTCCCGCCAACGCGCCGCTGAGCGCGTACGCTCCCATCAAGGTTGCATTGACGCGAATGCCGAGCAGGCGCGCCGTCTCCTCATTGCCGCCGATGGCCAGCAGGTGGCGCGCAAAACGCGAGTAGTTGAGGAGAAGAATGCCCACAACAAAGGCCAGCACCAGTACAATCACAGGATTGGGAATGCCGAAAACATCGCCGTTGCCGAAGTTCAGCAGTTCGCTCCCGGTAACGGGCACATTATGTTCGTTCGAGAAATACAGGGCCAGACCGCGCACACCCAGCAGACTTGCCAGCGTCGCCACAAATGGCGGAACGTGCATGCGCGTAATCACAAAGCCATTGAAGAGTCCCACACCGAGGCCCGCCAGAACGGCAGAGGCGAGCGCAATCCACACGCCATGAGTGCTGGTGAGAGCCACCACCACCGACGAGAGCGCGATGGTCGAACCGACCGAGAGATCGATACCGCCAGTGATAATCACAAAGGTCATACCCAGCGCGATCAGGCCAACGGGGACATTAGCGACGAGCACATTATCTAGTATATTATATTGGCTTAGAAAACCATTGAAGCTCAGCGAGCTAATCACCAGGACCAGAATCAGCGCAATCAACGCCCCCTGTCGCCGGATGATACTGACAGTAGTAGCCCAGCCCTTATTCGCTACTAGCGAGCTCTGTGTTTTAGATGGAGAGACCTGTGCCATATTCAAATTCTCCCTGCTGCAAAACGCTTGCCCTTTTCGAATGTATTGACCATATCCTCCCTCACGCGGCCCTGCGCTGCGTCTGCAAGTAGACAGCCAGAATAATAAGCAGGGCCTCTACCACCCGCGAGATATCGGACGACACATTATTAGCGGTCAGGGTAGAGGTCAACAACTGGATGAAGATCGCACCGATAAACGTTCCGACGATGTTGGCCTGTCCACCCAGCAGCGAGGAGCCGCCGACCGCGACGGCTGCGATGGCATTCAGCTCCATACCCAGACCAATGCCGCCAGGATCGGCGGAGGAATTGTTCGAGATATAGAACACACCAGCAACGCCCGCCAATACGCCCGAGATAATGTACACAGCCAGTTTCACACGCGCGACCGGGATGCCAGCCAGGCTCGCGGCAGGCTCGTTACCGCCGGTAGCCACAACCTGACGCCCGAAGATCGTACTGCGCACCAGCCAGATAAACAGGATGACGATCAGCAGCATCACCAGCACCTGGAAAGGTATACCCAGGACCGAGCCGCCACCAATGAACTGAAAGACCGGATTCGAAAACTCGACCACGCCATTGACCAGCACCTCGGCGATACCGCGTCCAGCGATAAACAGAATCAGCGTCGCAACGATCGGCTGAATGCGAAAGGCCGTCACCAATACCCCGTTGAACAGACCACAGAGGCCAGCAACGAACAGGGCAACAAGAATCGCCACGACATAAGAGATCGGTCCGCTCAGGGAGAAGATTCTGCCCACGAAGATCAGCGCCGCAATAGAGCCCGCAATCGACATCACCGAACCAACGGAGAGGTCAATGCCGCCCGTCGCGATCACCAGGGTCATGCCCATCGCCAGAATCACCGTTCCCGCCACCTGATAGAGGTTGGTGCTGATCGTCTGCGTGGTGAGAAAATGGGGCGTGACGACGATATTAAAAATAATCAGCAGGATCAGGGCCGCGAACGTTCCATACGTCTGCCCGTACTCGCGCAGGCGGCCAAACGAAAACAGCTCGCGGGCCACCGCTGGAGCGGGAGGAGGAGAAGAAGGTACAGTATCTTCTTTAATCTTTCTCATCGAACACCTCGCCAGTAGTATCTGCTACAGTAGAATTTTGCTCCGGGTGGAACTCACCCTGTACCTCTTCATCGGTATCCTGTGCCATCGCGACCATCACCGCGTCCTGGCTCATGCGCTCGTGGGGAATCTCTGTCACCGTTTTACCATCGCGCAGGACCACAATGCGGTCGCTGCCCTCGGTCAGTTCCTCCAGGTCGGATGAGATCATCACCACGCCAACGCCGTTCTCAGCCAGTTCTTCTATAATACCCTGAATCTCAGCGCGCGCGCCAACATCGATACCACGCGTCGGCTCATCTAAAATCAATATCTGTGGATTGAGGCAGAGCCAGCGCGCCAGCAGCACCTTCTGCTGATTGCCACCGGAGAGTTCGCGCATCTTCTGCTCTGGCCCAGAAGTCTTGATGCCCAGGCGACGAATAAACTGATCCACAATCTGGCGCTGCTGGGGGCGTGAAACGATTCCATAGCGCGAGAAGAGCGGCAAGGCGGCCAATGTGAGATTGTCGCGCACCGAAAGAAAGGGAATAATGCCCTCCGCCTTGCGATCCTCCGAACAGAAACCGATATGGGAGCGAATGGCATCGCCCGGTGAACGGAAATGCGCGGTGCGGCCCGCGACCTCCACGCTGCCACCATCGAGCTTATCGGCACCGAAGATAGCCCGCGCCAGTTCGCTGCGACCTGAGCCCAGCAGCCCGGCCAGGCCAACGATCTCGCCTGATTGCAGCGTCAGACTGGCATCGCGCAATTTGTGGCCGGAACGCAGATCGTGGGCCTCCAATAGCGTCTTACTCTCAGCGTGATGTTTCTCGGCATCAAAGCTCGTCTGCCCGCTGCTCTGTACTTCGCCCCGCGCCTTGCCAAGCATCGTCGCCACCAGCTCCACGCGCGTAATCTTATTCATATCGCGTGCATCGACGGTGCGGCCATCGCGCATAATCGTCACGCGGTCGCAGATCTCGAAGAGCTCGTCAAGGCGATGCCCCACAAAGATGACCGAGACACCATCGGACTTTAGCTGGCGAATGATCGAGAAGAGCATCTGCACCTCCTGCTCGTTGAGCGACGAGGTTGGCTCATCCATCACCACCAGCTTACTTTTGAATGACACCGCTCGCGCGATCGCCACCATCTGCTGGATAGCAATATTATAATTCATCAGCGGCTTGCGCACATCAATCGAGATCGAGATGCGTTCGAGCAACCTGCTGCTCTCAGCGTTGATTTTGCGCCAATCGATGAAGCCGAAGCGGCGCGGCTCGCGACCCAGGAAAATATTTTCCGCTACCGAGCGGAGTGAGATTAAATTGATCTCCTGATAGATAGTACTGATACCATTATTCTGCGCCTGTTGAGGAGCATTAAAATCAATCGGGCTGCCATCAAAGAGAATAATACCACTATCGCGGTGATAGGCTCCAGTGAGAATTTTGATTAAGGTAGATTTGCCGGCACCGTTCTGCCCGACCAGCGCGTGAATCTCGTTACGTTGAATGGTAAGATTCGCGTCGACAAGCGCCTGCACACCCGGAAAGCTCTTCTTTACATGTTCTATCTGGAGCAATGGGCTGACCTGAGACATCCAGAACCTCTTTCGACATAACTCATGGTCAGAAGCGCTGGAAGGCACTTCTGACCATGGTAAACAGGACTTCGCGTGGCGAAAGAACTTTTAGAAGCCGTTAACCAAGTTCGCCTCTGCATTGTCCTTGGTATAGACCTTATCCTGCATCACGACCCAGGCTGGCACCGACTTGCCTGCGGAGTAATCGGAGATCGCCTGATAGGCAAGCGTACCAAGACGTGGATTGGATGTCACCGAGACAAGTTGCTGACCGGCGATGATCGATTGCAGACCAGCGGTCTCACCATCGATTGAGCCAACGAGCACGTCTTTGCCGGGCGTCTTACCGGCAGCCTTCAGCGCGGCGATCGCGCCCTGGGCCATCTCGTCGTTGGCGGCATATACAATGGTCACATCAGGATGTGCCTGAAGCAGCGTCTGCATTTTCTGACGGGCGGTGTCGCGGTCAAAGTTGGCATCTTGCGAGGCAACAATCTGCATACCAGGATATTTCTTGATCTCGTTGTCGAAACCCTGTTTGCGCAGGATCGCGGGGGTCGCGCCAGAAGTGCCTTCCAGCTCAATGATCTTGCCCTTTCCATTGGTCGCCTTGATCAGGGTATCGGCAACCAGTTGGGCCTGCTTCACAAAGTCTGAACCAACGAAAGTGACATAATCCTGGCCTGGCTTGGCCAACGAATGATCGGCGTCGCGGTCAACGAGGAAGACCGGGAT
>JALYTQ010000231.1 GCA_030854195.1 Chloroflexota bacterium | reverse complement strand
CACCCACATGGCGCAGGCTAATGGCTGGGGCGGCGAGACGTGGGAGGAAATCGAACACAACGCTACACAGGCCATAGCTCCAAATGACGTGGGCCGTCTCGGTCGGCCAGAGGAGATCGCCGCAGCAGTGGCATATCTGGCTAGCCCGATCGCCGATTATGTGAGTGGCGCAACTATCCGCGTCGATGGCGGCACGATTCGTTCGGTTATATAATACCGCAACATGTAGATCCCAATAGTATTCGCGAAAATCCCACAAGTATCCTGGTGAACAAGTCGTTTAAGATTGTTTGCCCACCAGGATACTTGTTGTAAAGCGGCCCGTTTCATGTTGGGATTTACAGTCCCTACTTCAACCAGTATTTCGACAAACAATAGTGTGCGAAGGTGGATCACGTCACAATCGGTATCTCCGTGGAATATTTTTCGTAGAGCCTCTGCTCAACGATCTGCTGCAAGCGGGTGATGGTTGTATAGATATCGTGAAACGAGATGTAGAGGGGCGCGAGGCCCAGGCGGATGTTGTCGGGAACACGAAAATCGGGCAGGATGTTCTCAGCGAGAAGCGCGAGGTCGATGCGCAACCCTTCAGCATGCCCCAGAGAGACATGGGAACCGCGTAGCCGAACGTCGCGCGGCGAGTTCAAGCTAAAGCCCAGCGGCTCCAATAGCGCCTGCCAGAGCGCGATCAGATACTCGCTCTGTTGCTCCGACTTGTGGCGCAGATTGTCTAAACCAGCTTCCAACAATAGATCAACGCCTGGCTCGATCAGCGCGAGGGAGAGCATCGGCGGAGTGCCCGTCAAGAAGCCGCGTAAGTTTCCCGCTGCCTGATACGCCAGCTCGAATTGGAACGGATCTTGCTGCCCCATCCAGCCGGTGACAGGATTGCGTAGGCGCGCCTGCCAAGCGCGTTGAATATAGAGAAACGCGGGCGCACCTGGACCGCCATTGACATATTTATAGGTGCAACCAATGGCTAGATCGACGTGGGCCGCGCTCACATCCACCGGCACCGATCCCACCGAGTGGCTGAAATCCCACAGCACCAGCGCTCCAACCGCGTGGGCGGCGGCGGTCATCTGCGCCAGATCGTACATGTAGCCACTTTTGAAGGTGGTATGCGAGAGGACAACCAACGCGACCTGCTCATCAAGCTGGCTGCGCAGTTCAGCGACGGGACCGTGGATACCATCGGGCGAGCGCAGAATCTCCAGCCGATGCTGCTTATCCAGCACGTCGATCGCTCCCTGCAATATATAGAGGTCGGAAGGGAAGTTGAGATCGTCAGTCAAAATGCGCAGACGCCCCCGTTGAGCGCGCAGCGCGGCAACCACAAGCTTGAAAAGGTTGATCGAGGTCGAGTCGGCTATAATCACCTCGTCTGCCTGCGCGCCAATCAAGTGGGCAATCTTCGCGCCGATGCGCTCCGGCGCGGTATACCAGCCTTCATTCCAGCTGCGAATCAAGCGCGTCCCCCATTGGCGGGTAATGAGATCTCCCGCCCTTAGCGCTGTATCGCAGGGGAGGCGACCCAGTGAGTTGCCATCCATGTAGATCAGGTCGGGTTCGGCCACCACAAAACGCTCGCGGAAATGGGCCAGCGGATCGCGCGCGTCGAGCTCGGACGCGTATGCTTCTTCTGTCACTCTGGTCATAGATGCTTCCTTCACGCTATGGAAATTTCGGTGAATGCCCCCAACGTTGGCGGCGCTAGAGTTGCGAACGGATCAGCCACAGGTCGGGAAAGAACGGCTTGATCGTTGTCACCAGGTAGTGAGCACCCGCCGAACTGCCGGTGCCCATTTTGCTGCCGATAGTCCGCTCTACCATCTTCGAATGACGATAACGCCATTCCTCAAAACCCTCGTCCATATCGATCAGGTTCTCGCAGATGTTGCTCACCGTGGCATCCTGGCGATAGACCTGGATCAGCAGCGCCTGTATCTCAGGTGAAGGTTCGATTGACCGAGTAACGTCGCGTTGCAACTGCTGCTCGGGAACAGCGTAGCCGTTCTGGGCCAGGTAATACAAAAACGCGTCCCAGAGCGTCGGCTGAGCGTACCGTGTCTCCAGGCGGCTGCGACCGGCGCTATCTTCTGGATAGTGTTTGAAAACGGCCTCGCGTTTGTAGCCAAGCACAAACTCCAGTTCGCGAAACTGCGCCGACTGAAAGCCGCTCGCCGCGTCTAAGAAACTGCGGAACGAATTGAATTCAAGCGGCGTCATCGTTTCTAAAACGTCAAGTTGAGTCACCGCCGTCTTCAGAATCGCCAGAATGCGATGGGTGATATGGGTGGCACGCGCAGGCTCGTTGTGCCGTAAAAGCTCCTTCAAGTAATCGATTTCGTGCAGCATCTCCTTGAACCAGAGCTCATAGACCTGGTGAATGACGATAAAGAGCAGCTCGTCGTGTTCCGGCCCCGTGGGGCCAGAACTTTTCGGTGTTTGAAGATTCAAGAGCTCGTCTATCCGCAGATAGCTAGTGTAGGTCAGCGATTTTGACATCATGTCCAACTCCCCATATCTGATAGTGTAAGGCGTATATATATGTTCTAAAAGCTCGAGTACGCGAAAAACCGTTATGGCACCACCGCCGTTGCCTCGATCTCGACGCGTGCCTGCTCTTCAAGCAAGCCCGCGACCTCTACGACGGTCATCACGGGATAGTGATTGCCCATCAGTTCCTGGTAGACCGGGCCGAGATCTTTGCTACAGGCCAGATACTCCCGTTTATCCATGACGTACCATGTCAGGCGCGTGATGTGTTCTGGCCTCCCGTCAACCTCGGCGAGGATGGTCAGGATATTTTGTAGCGCCTGGCGTGCCTGCGCCATAAAATCGCTGCTGTGGAAGCGGCACTGCCCATCCCAGCCAATCTGTCCGCTGATGAAGACGAACCGCCCATTGGCAACCATCCCGTTCGCGTAGCCCCGTGGACGCTTCCACCCGTCAGGCTGGAGAATCTGGATATGCTCATCTCTCTCGGCTCGCTGTTCAGACATTGCTCCCCCTTTGCGCTTGCTGGCGCAACTTATAGCGTTGCAGCTTCCCTGTATCGGCGCGCGGCAACTCATCACAAAACTCGATGGCACGCGGATATTTATACGGCGCGATAGATTGCTTGACGAAATCTTGCAATGTACGCGCCATTGCTTCGTCTTGAGCATAGCCGGACCGTAGCACAATAAAGGCTTTCACGATCGTGCCACGCTCAGCGCTGGGTGCGCCCACAACGGCACATTCCGCCACGGCAGGGTGCTCCAGCAGCGCGTTCTCGACCTCCTGGCAGCCAACATTATAGCCAGCGGTGACAATGATATCGTCGGTGCGAGCCTGGAACCAGAAGTAGCCGTCTTCGTCCATTAGATAGGCGTCACCGGTGAGGTTCCAGCCATTCTTCACATAACTGCGCTGGCGTTCATCAGCCAGGTAGCGGCATCCCGTGGGTCCCTTGACGCCCAATCGTCCCACGACGCCGGGCGGGAGTTGCCTACCCAGTTCATCAAGAATGCATGCCTCATAGCCAGGCACAGCCTTGCCCGTCGCGCCTGGACGCACGTCGGAGCCAGCCGCTGCGATAAAGATATGCAGCATCTCCGTCGCGCCAATGCCGTCGATGATCTCCATCCCCGTTGCCTCGCGCCACAGGGTACGCGTCGAAACTGGGAGCGCCTCGCCAGCGGAGACGCACTCGCGCAACGTCGGAAGGGTATAGCTGCCGACCAGCCCTGCCATCTGACGATAGAAAAGCGGCGTGGACCAGACGACGCTCGCGTGATAGTCTTGAATCGCCTGTAGCATACTCTCCGGCGTGAGTCGCTCTAGTAGTACGGTCGCGGCCCCCACGCGCAACGGAAAGAGCAGCAGCGCGCCCAGACCGAACGTGAAGGAGAGCGGCGGCGTGCCAATACAGATGTCGTCTTTTGTCAGGTGGACGATCGACATTGGAAAACAATCACAGGCCGCCAGCAGATCGCGCTGAAAGTGCATGCTCGCTTTGGGTTTGCCCGTGGAGCCGGAGGTAAAGGCGATGAGCGCGGTATCATCGGCGGCGGTATCTACGGCGCGAAAAGGTGTGGGCCAGGCCGCCATGCGCGCCTCCAGGCTCTCGGGTCCAGAGTCGTTGAAGTAGACGATCTGCTGTAGGAGTGGACTGCGCGCCTGCGCGCTCTGTAATTCGGCCTCCAGAGCTTTGTCACATATCGCCACACTGATCTGCGCTTTCTCAATTGCATCTACCAGCTCTTTGGCGCGCAAAAGCGGCATGGTCCCTACTACGACAAGGCCCGCTTTGACCGCCGCCAGCCAGCAGACCGCCAACATGGCGTTATTCGCGCTGCGCAATAGCAAACGGTTGCCGGGTACCAGCCCCAGATCGCTGGTCAAGACATGCGCTACCGCATCCACCTGCTCCTGCAATTGCGCGTATGTCAGCGTACCACTCGCGCTGTAAATCGCCGGAGCAGCACCATGTCCATGCTCTACCCAGTAATCCAGCAGTTCGGTAACACAGTTGAGTCTGGGGGGATACTGCAATTCCAGTAGCGTGAAGATCAGGTCAGGCCACTGGTCGAAGGGCGGTAAATTGTCGCGTGCAAACGTATCAATATGAACGGAATAAGCATTCATTGCATTTCCTCCTTGCATAAGGGACGGGTGATAATGAATTGCGACACTGCAAATCATCAAACATTGGAGAAACGCACTACGTTAAAGTCCCTCGAAAAGCGGCTGCTGGCGGGCGACAAATGCTTCATAGGCTGTGTGGAAATCCCGCGTCTGCATACAAATAGCCTGCGCCTGCGCCTCGGCTTCGATGGCTTCGTCCAGCCCCATTGCCCATTCCTGGTGCAAGAGCCGTTTTGTCATGGCGTGGGCGAAGGTTGGGCCGTTGGCGATTTGCAGCGCCATCTCGTGCGCCTTGCTCAGAATTTCCTCGGGTGCATAAAGCGCGTTGAAGAAGCCCCAGTTGAGCGCTTCGTCGGCGCGCAGAGTGCGCCCGCTGTAGAGCAACTCCGCCGCGCGTCCCTGCCCAACGACACGCGGCAGCAAGGTACACGCGCCCATATCACAGCCAGCCAGGCCCACGCGTACAAAAAGAAATGCTGTCTTACAATCTGGCGTCCCGTAGCGCAGGTCTGACGCGAGGGCCAACATAGCGCCTGCGCCCGCGCATATGCCATCGACAGCCGCGATAACAGGCTGCGGGCAGGCGCGCATGGCTTTGACCAGATCCCCGGTCATGCGCGTAAAGCTCAGCAATTCTGGCATACTCATACGCGTGAGCGGACCGATGATCTCGTGAACGTCCCCGCCGGAGCAGAAATTGCCGCCCGCTCCTGTGAGTACAACGACCTTCACCGCGCTCTCGTAGGCCAGACTGCGAAACAGGTCGCGCAATTCCGCGTATGACTCAAAGGTGAGCGGATTTTTCTTTTCAGGACGATTCAATGTTATGGTGCCAACGCGGTCCGCCACCTGCCAGGAGAAATGTTGCGCCATTGCTTTTCCCTCCGTAAAAATAGGTCGCTATTGTTACATTACGCGGACATACCGTGTTTCAGTTTGCCCAAGAGCGTGTATAACACCTGCTGCTCTTCTCCGCTCAGACTGCTCAACCAATCGTGAATCCAGCCTTCGTGGGTGACTGCCATCTGGTCGAAGGCGACGCGGCCTTTGTCTGTGAGGCGCACCTTTCTGACGCGACGGTCCTCCGGCAGCAGGACACGCTCAACGAAGCCATCGCGCTCCAGGTTATCAATAATGCCGGTGATATTGCCGTTTGAGACCATCAGGCGCTGCGAGAGGTCGCTCATCAGCAAACCGTCTGGGAAGCGGGCGAGCTGCGCCATTACGTCGAAGCGCGGCAGTGTGGTATCAAATTCGCCACGCAGGCGGCTACTAATCAGGTTCTCGATCAGCGTTGTGCAGCTCAACAGGCGTAACCACACGCGCAACGCGTCGTGACGCTCGCCCACGCCTGGCTCGTTGTGAGTAGCAGGCGATATATTATCAATGGTCATACTTCTACAAGGTTTCCTTTCGCCAAATTGCGTTCGAGCTGCGCTTTGCCGTTAAGATATTGCTTGGGCCAGGGCATCGCGCTATAGCCGAGCTGCGCCGCCGCGTGCAATGTCCAGTATGGATCAGCGAGATGGGGCCGTGCCAGGGCGCAGAGGTCCGCTCGCCCGGCGGCGATGATGCTGTTGACGTGATCCGGCTCGAAGATCGCGCCCACGGCCATCGTGGCGATCGCTACCTCGTTGCGGATACGGTCGGCAAACGGCGTTTGGTACATGCGCCCATACACCGGCCTCGCCTCACGCGTGGTCTGCCCGGACGAGACATCAATGAGGTCCGCGCCAGCCTCTTTGAAGAGCCGCGCAATGACCACGGCGTCATCGGGAGTATTGCCGCCGGGTGCCCAGTCGTGCGCGGAGATACGTACCGACATCGGTTTATGCGCGGGCCAGATGGCGCGCAAGGCGCGGAAGACCTCCAGCGGATAGCGGCAACGGTTCTCCAGCGAACCGCCGTATTCGTCATCGCGCCAGTTGGTCAGTGGACTAAGAAAGCTAGAGAGCAGGTAGCCATGCGCGCAGTGCAGTTCCAGCCAATCGAATCCGCATGCTTCTCCCCAGGTGGCGGCGCGCACAAAATCAGCCAATACGCGATCCATGTCCGCGCGCGTCATCGAGCGCGGCGTCTGGTTTCGGGGACCATAAGGGATAGCGGATGCGGCAATAAGGGGCCAGTTGCCTTCCAGCAGCGGCTCGTCGCTGTCCTCCCAGCCCAGTTGGGTCGAGCCCTTCGGTCCGGCGTGACCGAGCTGAAGCCCGATCTTCGCGGGCGTGCGCGTATGCACATAAGAGACGATGCGCCGCCAGGCATCCCTGTGTTCCGGCAGATACATGCCCGCGCAGCCAGGGGTAATGCGAGCATCCGGTGACACGCAGGTCATCTCGGTAAAGACCAGCCCGGCCCCTCCGTGGGCGTGGCTGCCCAGATGCACGAGATAGAAATCATCCGGCGTACCATCTTCACAGGAATACATCGCCATCGGCGAGACCACGACGCGATTGGGCAGCGTCAGGTCGCGCAGCTGAAAAGGCGTGAACATAGGTGGGATGGACTGGGCCGCTAGTCCGCTGCGTTGAGCCAACCATGCCTCGATCTCCGCTATATAATCTTTGTCGCGCAGGCGCAGGTTTTCATGCGACACGCGCTGACTACGTGTCAGCAGGCTATAGGCGAATTGTTCCGCTTCGAGCGTGGTGTACCGCTCAACGTTCTCAAACCAGTCGGTGCTGTTGCGTGCCGCGTTCTGGAGCTTGAGAACCTCCAACTTACGTTCGGCCTCGTACACCTGCAGCGCGCTCGGAATATCGCTGTTGCGTTCCAAAGCCTGGGCCAGGGCAATCGCATCTTCCAGCGCCAGTTTGGTTCCCGAACCAATCGAGAAGTGAGCGGTATGCGCGGCATCGCCCAGCAGGACGATATTGCCGTGCGTCCAGTGCTCGTTGGTGACGCGCTGAAAGTTCTGCCAGGGATGCGCCAGGGGGTGAACGTTGCTCAACAGCTCGTGTCCATCCAGGTAGCGCGCAAACATACGTTGGCAGAAGGCAACCGACTCATCGGTCGTCATGCGGTCCAACCCGGCGCGGTACCAGTTCTCTTCAGGCGTCTCGACGATAAACGTGCTCATATCACGATCGAACCTGTACGCGTGCGCCTGGAACCAGCCCCATTCGGTCTTTTCAAAGGCAAAGGTAAAGGCATCGAAGCGCTGCCGCGTTCCCAGCCAGATATATTTGCAGCGCCGCTTCTCGATCTGCGGCTGAAAGTACGCGGCGTATTTCTGGCGCATTTTACTGTTGACGCCATCGCTGGCAACGATAAGGTCCGCTCCGGCGTAAAGGCTGTCATCTCTGACTTCGGTGCGAAATACCTGCTCGACTCCCAATTCAGCACAGCGCTCTTGCAAGATGTGCAGCAAGCGTTTGCGCGGAATACCACAAAAACCGTGGCCGCTAGAGGTAATGGTGTGACCCTTGAAATGGATATCGATATCATCCCAATGATTGAAGCTGTCCAGAATAGCCTGATAGGTAGGAGCATCGGCGCGGGCGAGATTGCCCAGCGTCTGATCGGAGAAGACGACGCCCCAGCCATAGGTTTCGTCGGGCCGATTGCGTTCCACCATGGTAATCTCCGCTGTAGGCTGTGCCTTCT
>JALYTQ010000230.1:1167-8242 GCA_030854195.1 Chloroflexota bacterium | reverse complement strand
AAGCGAGGTAAGATAACTTATCACGCATAAAATCCAGGAGGAACGTTCATCTATGGCTGTTGACAAGACCGAAGCTGCTAATCCTTTCGCTGTATTGATATCTCATCAATTTGTGCAACTCACGACTTTTCGCAAGAGTGGCGTTGCGGTGCCGACGACCGTCTGGTTCGCGCCGGACGCTGGTAAGCTCTATGTTATGACGACGGCCAGTGCGGGCAAGATCAAACGCATTCGTAACAATGGGCGCGTACAGCTGGCTCCCAGCGACCGCTCCGGTAAATTGCTCGGTCCAGCACTTGAGGGGACGGCCCGCGAGCTGCCCACGAGCGAACACGAGCATGCCAGCGCTGTGCTGGCCCGCAAGTATGGCCTTTCGTATAGTGCTTTCATGCTCTTTGGCAAACTTAGGAAGGTGACACGCGTTTTTATCGAGATCTCGCCCGCGTAGGCGCGACACGTAGCGATCAGGGACGAATTTTACGAAGTTCTGAAAAAAGGTCGAAAAGGGGTTGACAGGCCGAGAGAAGAGTGGTATTATTCACCGTGTTGAAGGAACCGCCTGTATGCGCAGGTGAACCGGTGATTATAGCGAAGAGGGTACACCCGTTCCCATCCCGAACACGGAAGTTAAGCTCTTCAGCTCCGATGATACTTTGGGGGCAGCCCCACGGGAAAATAGGACATCGCCGTTTTACCCGCCCACATAGGCGGTTCTCTTTATGCTCGGAGGTTTCAAGTAAGGTTGGCCCCCCATCCGACCCGGAGAGTACAATTTCCCAAAAACAATAAAGAGGATTGAATGTTGCTTCAACCCTCTTTGTTCGTGTGTGAAGTACTTAGAGTTTGACCTGGTCGGCATACTTTTCAGCGTACTCACCAACAATTGGTAACTTGAAGTATTTACCCTGGAAACCGTTGATCATCAGGACGATCCAGCCTACAAACCCTACAATCCCTATCAGGTATGATAATAAGCCGATGAAAGGAATCCCCACGCCTCCGGCAACAGCAATCACGATATCGACTACGCTTAATCCACCAAAGAAAAGGATAGACTGCATGGCATTGAAGCGCACAAAGCGATTCTGCTTTTCAGTGAGGAAGATGATGAGCCCTGAAACCCAGCCAAAGACATAGCTCAGTCCCGCCGCTACGTTTTGCGTCAGGCCGATCGTCGTGGCACCTTGCGCTCCTGGCTGTCCATATGGTTGCTGATAGCCCGGCTGGCCATACTGCTGTTGTCCGTACTGCTGCTGATCATATCCTGTGCCTGGTTGCTGATAGCCGCCCTGTGGCTGTCCATATCCTGTGCCTGGCTGCTGATAGCCACCCTGTCCATACTGCTGTCCACTGTATGGGTCGGTGGGCTGAGGCTGCTGAGGTGGAACGTAACCGCCATATCCCTGATTGGGATATTGGCCCTGTTGATTTGGATCCTGTCCCTGATAACTCATGATAAATTCCTCTCCTTACGAATATGAGATCAATTTAATAAGAGACATACACATATCCCTTTTTCAGTAAAGGCGGATAGAAAAAACGTTTTCTTATCCATCTCTCACAACACCAATAGACACATCTATAAGTGTATCAGTAGTATACCGCGAAAGACAACAATTGGGAACTGTCCCGACCCTCAGCATAGAGAGAAGTATTGCGTTCCGAGGGCTTGTCTGGCGGCATAAGGGTTCTGACGGCAAACCTCTCTTTCACTCCTGACATTACTTATCTACTAGTACAACGGACCAGGCAAGCAATTATCTCATATCAGTATTATCTTGCTTCGCGCGTGCCTGGGGGTAAAAACTCGGCGGCATTGAATCGGGGGGCGGGATGATGAACGCTGAAGAGTCCTGTCCATTCAATGCTTCCTGTTCATCAGCGGACACGCCGTTCAGGTTTTGCTCATGCAAAAGAGGCACGCGCTCATCCAAACGCGAGGGGGGTTGGTTCGCCTTTCTTTGAGCATCTGGTCCCGACTCTTCTCCGTTTGAGGAAGGAGCTTCGAGCAGCGCCGCCTGGATAACCTGATCCATATTGTCGACCAGGGTGAAATGGATGCGCTGTCGGACCTTCGCAGGAATCTCGTTCAAGTCTTTCTTGTTTTCAGCAGGGATGATTAATCTGGTGATGCCTGCCTGCTGTGCGGCCAGCACTTTCTCCTTTAATCCGCCAATAGCCAGGACGCTGCCCAGCAACGTTACCTCGCCCGTCATGGCGACATCGCCGCGTACCGGACGCCGTGTGAGCGCCGAGACGAGGGCTGTGGCGATTGTGATGCCCGCTGACGGTCCATCTTTGGGAATGGCGTTTTCGGGCAGGTGGATATGCAGGTCTGTGCCATCCTGGAAGCTCGGATCTATGTGTAGCATCTGGGCACGCGTGCGGATATAGGAGAGCGCGGCCATCGCCGATTCGCGCATAACGTCTCCGAGCTGGCCGGTGATCATCAGGTCGCCCTTGCCAACCATAGTGACCACCTCTACCGGCAGCAAGATGCCGCCGTTTTCTGTAACCGCCAGTCCCATCGCGCTGCCCACCTGGGTACGTAGCAAGGGAGGGGCGTTATTATAGCGTGGAGTGCCCAGATATTGTTCCAGGTTGCTCACGGTAAGGCGAATATGCGTATCGGGCTTCTCAAGGACGCGGCGCGCGGCTTTGCGGCAGATGTTCGCCAATTGCCTTTCGAGGTTGCGCACGCCAGCCTCGCGCGTATAGTCGGTAACGATATGCTGCATGGCTGGCTGGCGAATGATGAGTTGCTCCGGCGTCAGACCATGTTCGCGTAGTACTTTCGGCAGGAGATGGCGCAGACCAATATTGACCTTCTCTTCGAACATATAGCCAGGTAGGTCGATGATGTCCATGCGGTCCGCCAGGGCACGCGGAATCTGATACCTGACGTTGCCAGTGCAGATAAAGAATACTTCGGAGAGGTCGAAAGGCATTTCGAGGTAGTGATCGGTGAAGGTGCTGTTCTGCTCTGGATCAAGGACTTCGAGCAGCGCCGCACCCGGATCGCCGCGATACTCCGAGGAGAGTTTGTCGATCTCGTCGAGCAGGAAGACCGGGTTGCGCACACCGACCGTTTTCATGCTTTGAATGATGCGTCCCGGCAGCGCGCCGACGTATGTGCGGCGATGGCCGCGAATCTCGGCCTCGTCGTGTACGCCGCCCAGCGAGATCCGGGCGAACTTGCGTCCAAGCGAGCGCGCTATAGAATAGCCCAGGGAGGTTTTGCCAACGCCGGGAGGTCCAATGAAGCAGAGTATCTGGCCCTGACTTTCGCTCTTGACCAGGCCGCCCCGGTTGGCGAACTGCTGACGCAACTGGCGCACAGCCAGAAACTCGATAATGCGCTCCTTGATGCCCTCCAGCCCATAGTGATCTTCGTCGAGGATGCGGCGCGTTGCTTCGATATCGAAGACATCCTTGCTGCTCTCAGACCAGGGCAGCGCGAGCAACCAGTCGATGTAAGAGCGTATCACGGCGAGCTCTGCCGATTGGGCGGGCGTGCGTTCCAGACGATCAATCTCTTTGCGCGCCTTGGCCGCCACGTCTGGCGGAAATGTTTTTTCGTGCAGCTTTGAGCGCAGTTCCTCGGCCTCCGTGGAGGTCTCCATACCGAGCTCTTCTTGAATGGCACGCAGCTGTTCCCGCAGGTAGAACTCTTTTTGGGTGCGATCTACCTGCGAACGCACGCGGCTACGAATCGTCGTCTCAAGTTCGAGGATCTCGATCTCGTTGCCCATAATTACGCAGATCTTCTCAAGGCGCTCCAGCGGATCGAACGTTTCGCGCAGGTCCTGTTGCTGGTCCATCTGTGTAACGAGGTGGGCTGCAAGGGTATCGGAGAGGCGTGCAGCCGTCTTGAGGGCAACGATTGAGTTGATATCTTCCACCGAGAAGCGGCGGTTGAGCTGGGCGTAGCGTTCGAACAGATTGGTGGCGTGGCGCACCAGCGCGTCGGCCTGTGGACCCTTTACCTGCTGCTCAGGAGGGAGACTGACCTTGACACGGATAAATGGCTCGGCGTCAACATACTCCTCGATCTTTACGCGACTGATGCCGCGTACCAGGACTTGCAGGCTGCCATCCTGCTGGCGGTGCATGGTTGTGACTTCGGCGAGCGCGGCTGTGGGATAGATGTCTTTGGGCTCCGGATCGTCGATGTCAGCATCGCGTTGCGTCGCGGCGATAACCGTTCTGTCGGGCCGCATCATGGCTTCTTCGACGGCGCGCACCGTCTTCTCACGCGCGATGTTCAGCGCGTGTCGGTTGTGCGGAAACACAACAATGTTTTTTAACGCCACAAGCGGGTATACTTCGTCTGTATCCTGCGTCTTTTCCTGGCGTTCCTGCTCACTCATTGGTCTCCGCCTGTCCTATTCTGATTGCTTAACTGCAAGGGTTATCAAACTCCTGGCAAAAATAGATGAGTCTGCGTCAGGCAGACTCATCTTCGGAATACGCCGTGGTACGGTCACTTCTTGTGACGAGCATTGGCTTGTTATGCGCCGCGATCACATCGCCGTTAATGATGACCTTTTTGACATCCGCGCGCGATGGGATATCGTACATAACATCGAGCAGGACATCTTCAATAATGGTGCGCAGTCCGCGCGCGCCCGTGCGCTGCTTCAACGCGCCTTCCGCCGCCGCTTCGAGCGCATCATTGGTAAAGACGAGCTCCACGCGATCAAGCTGGAATATCTTCTGGTACTGCTTGATAATAGCGTTCTTAGGTTCCGTTAAAATGCGGATTAGCGCTTCCTTATCAAGGCTGTTGAGAGAGACAGCGACGGGGAGGCGACCTACGAATTCAGGGATCAGCCCGTATTTGAGCAGGTCATCTGGAATGAGATGCGTCAGGATAGTTTCTTCTATCTTTTCGGCCTCCTCGGGCGTTGTGTTGGCGCGGAAGCCGATGCTCTTATTGCTGCCCAGGCGCTGCTCGACGATTTTGTCGAGTCCTTCAAACGCTCCACCGCAGATAAACAGAATATTAGCGGTATTGATTTGAATAAAATCCTGGTGCGGATGCTTGCGTCCACCCTGTGGCGGCACATTAGCGACCGTGCCTTCGATGATCTTGAGTAGCGCCTGCTGCACGCCTTCACCGGAGACATCGCGGGTGATTGAAGGATTGTCCGACTTGCGGGCGATCTTATCGATCTCGTCGATGTAGACAATGCCCCGCTCAGCGCGTGCCACGTCGAAATCCGCCGTTTGAATAAGGCGCAGCAGAATGTTTTCGACATCTTCACCGACATAGCCTGCCTCGGTCAGCGCCGTGGCGTCGGCTATGCAGAAGGGCACATCGAGCACCTTCGCCAGCGTCTGCGCCAGCAGCGTCTTGCCGCAGCCGGTAGGGCCAATCATCAAGATGTTGCTTTTGCCAAGCTCTACATCGTCGATCTGCATACCTACACCGATGCGTTTGTAGTGGTTGTACACCGCAACCGCCAGCGTTTTCTTTGCGCGTTCTTGTCCGATGACATAATGGCTCAACTGGTCATAAATCTTTTTAGGGGTCGGAATCTTCCCTGCCTGGAGGCGTGGTTTGGCGACGGTCGCCTGCTCCTCCTCGATGATCTCTCGACAGAGATCAATACATTCGTCGCAGATATAGACACCGCCTGGCCCGGCGATCAGGCGCTGAACCTGATCCTGACTCTTACCGCAAAATGAGCATCGGTAAGTTGTACGCATATTTTTCGAGTTTGCCACGTCTGTCACCTTTCCTGCAAGTGCAACAACGCATCTGATGGTCGCATTTCTACTCTGCTTTCTCCGCCGTTGGTTCGCCTGGTTGAGGGTCTGTATCCACCGCCTCTTCGATCGTCTCTTCTACTCCAAGGTCGTCAGGTGAAACGGTCTCTCCAACAAGAGCGGCAGCTTCGGCATTTTCTACAGTTGCCTCTTCCGCCTCTTCTGCAAAGCTTTCCGCGTCAGGATCAGGATCGGTTGTCAAATCTACTAAGATAGAAAGCGTCTTCTCCTGGCGATAGCTGATCGCTAACGCTCGGATCTGCGCCTCGGTCTGCGGGAGCTCCTCGCCTGCCTGGGCGTAAGCGCGGAAGATCTGCTCCAGCTCTGTCGCTTCGATATTGACGTTCTCTTGTTTCGCTATTTCGTCCAATACCAGGGTACGCTTTACGCGGTTCTCGGCGTCGGGGCGCATGTCGTCGCGGAACTCCTGACGGTTCTTACGAATCATCATCAGGTACTGGTCCATCGAGATGTGCTGGTGCTCCAGCGAATGCGAGAGTCGGTGCTCCATCTCTTCTACTTCTTCATCGATAAGCAGGGGATGTATGGAGAACTGGGATTGCTCGATAACAGCGTTGATAACTTTTTCGCGTAGCTCATCGCGGACACGACGCTTTTTGTTCTCAAGGATGTTGTCGCTGATGCCCTTGCTCAGATCCTCCAGCGTCTGATACTCGTTTTCGCTGACCTGAGCGGCAAAAGCATCGTCGAGTTCGGGAAGATGCTTCTCCTCTACTTTATGCAGCGTAACGGTATACTCGGCCTGTTTCCCGGCAAGTTTGGTATTGGTATAGTCTTCGGGAATGGTGGTTGTGAACGATTTTGTCTCGCCCGCCTGCATGCCAACGACCTGCTCGTCCATACCGACGAAGAGGCCATGGCGCTCTCTTGTGAGCTCAAAGGGATTGTCTTTCAAGTCGGAGATGCCCTGATCCTCAGCTGTGAGCTTCAGATCAACGGTGGCGCGATCGTTGTAGTCGGCGGGTCGCTCTACGACAGCCCATTCGGCCATGCGACCACGCAGCGCTTCCAGTTCCTTGTCAACCTCTTCTGAAGTCACGCCGACCTCTTCGCGCTCAAAGTGAAGCGAATGATAGTCGCCCAGGGTGACGGGCGTGATGATCGGGACGGTGAGGCTGAGGTGATATGGTTGCCCAAGTTCGATTTCTGGCGCGTCCAACTTAGGTTGCGTGATGGGCGTCAGTTCGTGCTCTTTGAGAGTATCGCGATACGCATCCGAGATCAGGTCGTCGAGACCTTCCTGATAAATATATTCTTTCCCAAGCCTGCGTTCTACCAGAGA
>JALYTQ010000230.1:0-1157 GCA_030854195.1 Chloroflexota bacterium | reverse complement strand
TTTGTGATATGCCTTATCCGAGGCTTTTTCCATCTCGTCCCAGCTTATTTCTATGTCAAGGACTGCCTCACTGGTCGGCAATTTTTCAACAGAGACCTTCACATTTCCTCCAAAGAGTTTTTCCTAAAATCTACTTAATAATATTGTACTGCATCGTTCTGACACTGTGTTAGTGAAACTATACCGCAGGAGGAGGCAATCACCACCCATAGACCACCCCACAACGGAGCTTGTAGTGTTTACGTTTTCAGCATTCATCAGAGCGTTGTGATCTATGTCTCGCTGCATATGTACTTGCCCACCGGGGTCTGCCCGTTGCGGCTGGCCCAGCCAGATTGGAGCGGGAGACGGGGATCGAACCCGCGACTTTCTCCTTGGCAAGGAGATGCTCTACCACTGAGCCACTCCCGCAGCATAGTGCGCTACATAAGTGGGCGGTGAGAGACTCGAACTCTCACGGTTCATCACCAACAGATCCTAAGTCTGTCCTGTCTACCAGTTTCAGCAACCGCCCGCTGCTTCTCAAAGAAGGTAGAATGTTCCCACCTGTGGATAATACATCAGTAACTTCCCCGCTGTCAAGACAGTTTTTCCTCTATGAGACATTTAGATGATTCCTATCTTTATAGCGTACTTGCTATCATCCGGCAGACAGATACCACCTCTGAAAACTCTGGTTGCAACGGCTTTATTCCCTCATATCCTCCCATCTCCTTCCTCCCATAATACCACACTATATGTTACACTAAGATCACCCTGCTAGAAGCTGGGGATGCCTTTGCGCCGTTTTATATTCAGGTGGTAGAATAAAGTAATATGTTTAGCCAATAGGACCACGCACACTATGGACGACAACACACCACAGGCTCCCTCTGCAACAGTGGACCTGGAGCGACCAGATCTGTACTTCAATCGAGAGCTGAGCTGGATTGAGTTTAATCGTCGCGTCTTCGAGGAGGCAACGGATGAGCGCCACCCTCTGCTGGAGCGCGTGAAATTCGTCTCAATCTTTGAGACCAATTTCGATGAGTTTATTATGATCCGCCTGGCTGGCCTGAAAGATCAGGTCGCTTCTCGCAAGTCGTTGCGCAGTCCAGATGGACGGACCGCCGACGAGCAACTGGCCGCCGTTCGCCAGAGTCTGGCCCCGCTTGTAC
>JALYTQ010000229.1 GCA_030854195.1 Chloroflexota bacterium | reverse complement strand
CCACGACTCCGAGCGGCTCCTGGAAGTGATAGGCAACCGTATCCTTGTCGAGTTCGGAGATGCGCCCTTCCTCGGCGCGGATCACACTGGCGAAATAGCGGAAGTGATCGATCGCGAGCGGCAGATCCGCATTGAGCGTCTCGCGCACAGGCTTCCCGTTATCCCAGCTTTCGGCAACGGCCAGCATTTCGAGATTGGCCTCTATGGCATCGGCGACCTTGTTCAGAATGCGTGATCGCTCTGCCGGTGCTGTTTCCCCCCATGCATCCTTTGCCGCGTGCGCGGCATCGAGCGCGCGCTCGATATCCTGTGCGGTCGAGCGAGGGATCTGTGTGAACGTTGCTCCCGTCGCCGGGCTCAGGTTTGTTGTGTACTCACCATCGACCGGTGCTACCCAGCCTCCGCCAATAAAGTTTTCGTAACGTGGCTTCACGGTCACAACACTACCAGCCTGTCCTGGTGCGGCATACGTCTGAGTTGGTGTAACTGTGGTCATGCTTGCTCCTCTTTCTGTTGCGACTTCAGCAGGCTTGATCGTCGCATATTGCTATCAAAAATACATTCGAGGCGAAAGTAATTTCTTTGAGTAATTAGCTCCCACGGGACTAATATACTGCACAAAGGTAAAACAAAAGTAAAATTGCGGGCAATGCAGGTAAAACAAAAGTAAAAATTGTGAGTACTGCTTCTTTAATAGGTAGAACAACCCGTGGGGATAACTCATGAGGGTGCCTGGGAGCCCTCGATGCGCACAAAGCCATAAGGAGCCAGGAGGAGAGGCGCTCAAGATTTACTTCGCGCCCTATAGGAACTATCCCTGTCTGCCGATAGTAATGAGTAACCATACAACAGGTAGATGCCTGGTTTATCTGCCAGTAGGGAAAGTCCCTTGAAGACATACAAAAGCCTGCTAGCTACCTGGTTCCAGGTACAGGCGATAACAAATTAGCATGCATTTTATTGCAGGAGGTGTTCTTATGCAGTTCACTCGCTTTCGGCAGAATCCTCGCCTGGCCTTAGTCGGAGGATTAGTGTTTTTGTTTATCTCACTCAATTTCTGGTCCGCGAAAGTTCGTAAACGAACTGACCGACAAGCGTTTCAGCAGGAAAACAGCGTGGTTACAGTACCGGCCAGTGCTTCACCCACGCCGCAAGAGAAGAAAAGAAGGATGTATCATAACGTTTTTGTCGCTTGTCTGGTCGTGTGGCTGGTAGCGCTCTCTCTGCTCCTGGCGCATTTTTTCCCAGGGACTTCATCGGCAAAAGTGAGTACGTCAGCGGCAGCACCAGTAGCTCAGCGTGAATTTCAAACAGGGATTATCTATCCCCGTTGGCAAGCAAATGCGTATGGAACAAGCGATACCATCTGGCAAAACGGTATAAAAACGATAAAAGCCCAGACGGATGCACATTGGATCGAGATGCCTGTCCTATTCTCGCAGAGTAATTCAGCTTCGACTACCGTGCAACTCTCACAAAGCGCGCCTGGGATAACAGCTTTTACCAGTGGAATACGTGCCGCCCACGCGCTCGGCTATCGCGTTTTCTTTGTGCCGCTCATGCAGGTGCGGCAGCCGGGAGGATGGTCCGGGAGCATTCAAACGCCTTCTAGCCAACAACAGGCCTGGTTTGACAGTTATTGGCATGCTCTACAACCATACGTCCAGGCGGTGGCTGATAATGGCGTTGAACAGATGGCAATCGGGACAGAGTTACAATGGTTGCAGCAGCATACTTCCTCTTCACTATGGAACCAACTGATCACCCGCGAGCGCGTCGTTTTTAAAAATACCCTGACCTATGATATGAACTGGTCGTCACTCGCGCAGCCCCTGCCTGGCTGGCTAAAAAATCCACAACTGGCGATGATAGGCGTTTCATCGTATATTCCTTTGCTCGATACCGCTCAGCGCCTTGATCCCCAGGCGATGCCTGCTCTCTGGAACGAGAAAGTGAAGAGTAAGCTGGACGCTCTGGCATCTCAGGTTGGGAAGCGCGTCCTCATCACGGAGATTGGGTATCGCAATAGTACCGATGCTCTCTACCATACCTGGGAAGCCACAACGACCGCTCCTTCCGATCCACAGGAGCAAGCAGGCGCGTACAATGCCGCGCTAAGCAATACCTGGAACGATCCGCAGATTGCGGGAACGTTTTTCTGGGGCTGGGATGGTGTTGGACGTTTTGCCATCAAGAATCAGCTCGCAACTCAGATACTGCACAAGTGGTATAGCACGCCTCAAATCTAATTTCAGTATCCTTAAACGGATCGATGGAATGAAAAAGCATTAGATGCCTTGCTACTGCTTGTCATGCAGTCTGATGCATCCATTCTATTAGAACGCATCCGAACACGTCAAGGAATCTTGCACCAAGAGGGAAAAATTATGAAGCAAAGTATCGAGCAAGAAGATTTTTTTGCTGTATCCTCTTCCATAGAAGTTTCTGACCAGGTAGAAGCTCTTGACCAGAGTGTGCATGAGCAGGTAGCGCGCTATCGTACCTGGCTGGCTGGCCAGGCCAGATACGATCCTGCCCTTAGCATCCATGCGAGCCAGGAATATAGGGAGCGGGCCGCGAAGATCGTCCAGGTTGGAGAACAGCGTATTCAGACATTCGCCCCATTCCGCTATAAGTATTCCGCTCTCAAGACGATCACATCGAAACAGAGTATCACGCTGATTATGTTGGGGCTGGTAGTTGTGCTGGGAGGGATCTGGAACTGGCGTCAGACGTTTGTCGCTCTCGTGGCCTTGATCGCAATTGGATATATGCTCCATCTCATTCTAGATTTTGCTCTGGCCATGAGTGCCGCGCGTCAGCCCGCTGAAGAACACATTGCTGATACGGTTATTCACTCCCTGCGTGACGCTGAATGGCCTGTGTACACGATTCTCTGTCCGCTTTATCGCGAGGCGCAGGTGGTGCCGCAATTTGTCAAAGCGATGCAGGCTCTGGACTATCCGGTAGAAAAATTGCAGATCCTCTTTCTGACGGAGGCCGATGATGCTGAGACACGCGCCGCGATTCATACTTTGCGTCTCCCATCTCACTTTCAGATCATCACAGTTCCTGACGGCCCACTACGTACCAAGCCGCGCGCCTGTAATTATGGCTTGATGGAGGCACAGGGACAGTACGTGGTCATTTACGATGCTGAAGACGTTCCTGATCCTCTGCAGTTGAAGAAAGCGGTGTTGACGTTCGCTAATCATGGCCCTGACCTCGCCTGTGTCCAGGCCAAACTTAATTTCTATAATCCGGAGCAGAACCTTCTCACTCGCTGGTTTACCGCTGAATACTCCTTGTGGTTTGATCTTATCCTGCCGGGTTTGCAGCAGCTGAAACTGGCTATTCCGCTCGGTGGAACCTCGAATCATTTTCCAACGCAGACGCTACGCGCATTGGGCGGCTGGGATGGCTTCAATGTGACCGAAGACTGCGATCTGGGGCTGCGTCTGGCCTGGTTCAGATTAGAGACGGTCGTACTCAATTCTACTACGTATGAAGAGGCAAATTCGAACTTCAAGAACTGGATACGCCAGCGTTCGCGCTGGATCAAAGGCTACATGCAGACCTATCTGGTACACATGCGCGAGCCACTCCACTACTTTCGCCATGGTCGTCTGCGCGAGTTCCTTTCCTTGCAGCTTGTGATCGGCGGAAAAGCGGGCGTCTTGCTGATTAATCCGTTGATGTGGCTATTGCTCCTCGCATCCATCCTGTTCCGTCCCGCTATGAATAGCGCCTATGGGAACCTGGTTCCGTTGCCAATCTTCTATATCAGCGCCATCTGCCTGATTGCCGGAAACTTCTTTTATGGGTACATCTACTTGCTGGGCTGTATGAGGCGTAAACAATACCGGCTGGTGAAGTGGATGCTACTTATTCCTTTCTATTGGCTGATGGCAAGTATAGCCGCCGGTATGGCGCTTTACCAATTGATAACGAAGCCCCATTACTGGGAGAAGACTCAGCATGGACTGCATCTCGAACAAATAGCTGTCAGTCCGGACCTTGCGGTAGAGGAGATAAAAAAAGAAGCGAATGAGCTAGAGTTTGTTTCCTTACCAGCTGCGTTGCAAGATGCGGTTGTTCCCATACTCGCGCAGAAATACGCACGCCTGGATGCTGTGCCTGTCATATCAGTTCGGGATACTATCGAAGAGATGATTAAGCCGCAAAAGCCTGCTTTTTCATCGGCGGAACGCGCATCATTGCGCCAGTCACAGCACGTAAAGGAGCACGATCCCTGGCAGATAGCAATCTTTGTCGTCGCGTGTATCGCGAGTATCATTGCCTGTCGGTATTACTTGCCTCAGATACTTGCTTTTAAGGACGTACTGACCCATCTACAGATTACGCGCAGCATTATTGCTGGTGCCATTCCGTTTGATCTGACGAAACTGGGAGGAATATGGCTTCCGCTCCCACATCTTCTAATGCTGCCATTTATATGGAATGATGACTTGTGGCGTAGTGGTTTGGCGGGCAGTATTCCTTCTATGCTGTGCTATGTTGTGGCCGCGCGTTACGTGTTTCTTATTGCTCACCGCCTGACCCATGATAGTCGCGCGAGCTTTATAGGCACACTGCTTTTTGTCCTGAATTCCAATGTACTGTACTTACAAAGCACGCCAGCGAGCGCAATGGTAAGTATTGCTACTTCTCTGATGGCGTGCTACTACTTCCTGGCGTGGGTGCAGGAGAATCAACTCAAACAACTGCTGCTGGCTGCTGGCTGTACGCTATTGGCAACGCTTGCAGGCTACGAGGGGTGGATGCTGTTTCTGGTACTGCTAGCGCTGGTCATTGGAACTGGTCTGTTGAAACGTCAGCAAGGAGCGCAGATCCAGGGGAATGTGTTGGTGTTTAGTCTTCTCGCGGGATTGGGGATAGGCGTGTGGCTCCTCTGGTGTACAGAGCTTTTTGGTAGTCCATTCTACTTTCTTAGTAGGCACAATTCATTACTCATGCCTCAATCTGCCACTGTTCATAGCCTTGTAACCTATCACGATTTCTGGCAATCTCTCCACTACTACGTACTGTCATGCGCACAAATAGTGGGGCCGATCCTGGCTGTGTTAGCAGTGTTAGCACTTGCTGTTTTTGCTATTCGTAAGCGTTTTAAGCCAGAGGTGTTTGCGCTACTTGCCCTGCTTGTCCCAGGCGCTTTCTCTCTGGTTTCCCTCTACTGGGGACTGCTGGGACCTTCAGTGACTACCTCACTGCCTCTGGGCGTTTCACAGGCATTACGCAATGTTCCCTTTGGAGTTGAGATGGTTCCTGCCGCGGCAGTCTTTGTCGCAACGCTGATTGGTAGATGGCAAGGAAGATGGCAGATAAATTCTCATGTATGGACGACCGCGCTGCAACTGTTCTGTCTTGCGCTGATTGTGGCGCAGTCAATATTACTTGTTATGGGTATAATGTAGCCCTCACAAGGGACACACGTCATTTTTTCTGGAGGGGACTCGTCTTGCGCGAGTTCCCTCCAAGTCTTGATCGTACTTCCCAGGCCGCATGGGGCCTCACCTCCATCCGTATTGTTGTCATATGGTCAGACGTTGCGTGGGAGCGTCAGCGCGCCTGTGACACCATTGAGTGCGGCTTGAATGCGCGAGAGGAGCGGCACCACTTGCTTCTTGCGCGAGACCAGGCCCTCCACGATCATCGAGTGCCCGTCAGCTTCGAGCGGTACGCCAAGTACCTCGGCGACCGCCGCCTCGCCTCCGTAGACCAGGAGATTACAGCGCATATTGATGATATCGACGATCATAAACAGGAACGACGTGTAACCCTGCGTGACGGCGATGCGCTGCATGGTCGCCAGCAGCTCGGGTATTCTCTTCTCGATCGTCGTCGGGCTGGCGGTCTCGACGGTGCCGATGGCGATCTTCGCATCGTTGACCGTAAATTCTTTGAAGTCGGAGGTAATCAGCGCCTCGGCTGGTCTATCGTTGAGATCACTGGCGGCGGCGGTGAAGATCTCCTGCCCGAACTGCTCGATGTCCACGCCTGCGATCGCTGCCAGTTCGACGGCCACGCGTTCGTCGCGCGCGGTGCAGGTGGGGGAGCGCAGAATGAGCGTGTCGTAGAGCAGGCCAGCCAGCAACATTCCGGCGGCCTCGCGTGGTATCGGAATATTCGCTTCATGATAGAGGCCCACAATGATCGTTCCCGTGCAGCCAACCGGCTCGGCCCTGAACATAATGGGCTTGTTGGTACGGATGTCGGCGATGCGGTGATGGTCGATGATGCCGAGCACTTCGGCCTCCTCGATGCCATCGACCGACTGTGATTGTTCGTTATGGTCGACCAGGATCACGCGTTTCGGGCGCGCCTTGATGAGATCGGTACGCGAGAGGTAGCCAACAAGCTTGCCTTCATCATCCACGACCGGCATAGAGCGACGACGGGCGAGCGTGGCCTGAATCTCGCTCATATGGTCGTCAGGGTGGCAAGAGCTAAATTCGCGGTTCATGATATCCTGCACGCTGGTACTGAGATTGACGAGGCGAACCGTCGTGAAGGTGTGATGTGCCGTGCTAATGACCATGACGCCTTGCTTGCGCGCCGCCGCCAGTGTGCGCTGCGAGATCAGCAGGTCTCCGGTGACGATCAGCGCCGCCGCTCCATGCTCGATCGCTAACAGTTGCGCGTCTTCACGGTCGCCGATCACGACGAGGCAGCCCTGCTCTACATAATCGACCATCGTGTCGGCCTCCATGGCTGCTACGAGGATGCGGTTGCCGAGCTTGCGCCGCCCTTCTACCATTACGCGACCCTTCAGCACGCGCACAAGGTTGTCGCGGTGCAAGGGAACGCGGTTGACGGCGCGCGGATCGAGGTCGTTGAAGAAGAGTTTGGCGAAATCTTCGTTGGCAATAATACCGTGGACCCTGTTGTCAGTATCTACCACGGGCATCGCGCGCCGGTTATGCTCCTGAAGCAACTGGCCCGCCTCTAGCAGCGGCTGATCGATATGCACCGAGATAACGCCCCTGCGCATGACATCGCGCACCTGCAGGTATACGTCGTCGAGCGCCTCGGGTGCCTCGACCCCAAAACGCTCCAGCGCAAAGCTGACCTCCGGCTTCAATTCTCCGTTGCGCGCGGGTATGGCGTATTCCTCGCCCTGTAGCTGCAACAGCTTTGCGTAGGCATACGCTGAAGCAACGGAGTCCATATCAGAATTTTTATGTCCAATCACGTAGACGGGTTGTGCCATCTTCAATCTCCACATCTATACTGAGGCGCGGCGGTGTATTTCCGCCGTCGTGCGCCTCATTTTGCTTTATTACTGTTCTTTATAGGTAATGAAACTTCACGTTCTTGTGCTATGATTTTAGCCCGACTCTACGCATCAGTACAAGGACGAATCCTACCAAGAGCACTAATATTACACCCCCACCGATAAGCAAGGCAAGAGGGGGACTCGTGGTCGTCGCTCCCGCCGCTTTCGTCGCGACCGCACTTGCTGGATCGCTTACTCTATCCTGTAGTGTATCATCCGGCGTTGGGAGATGCACCTGGGGATTGGATGGTGGATCGCCATTGCCGGGATAATCTGCGTATACATTATGATAACTGGTGGACTTTTGTGTCACATTCAGGATCTTGCTCACGCGCCGCGTTCCGCCGGGCGCGCTGACATCCAGCGTCAATGTATAGCTACCGACTGCTGTATAGGTGTGGCTGGCTTCAATACCAGCGGCCCGCGTCCCATCACCGAAGTTCCAGCTATAGGTAAAGTTCCCGTTGCTGCCGCCTGGATCAAAGCTTGCGCGCGCGTTCAACGTAAGTGTCTGACCAACCCTGGTCTGTCCAATATCACTGATCGCGGCGATGGGCATCTCTGACGATTGTCCACTGACGGCGCTTTGTCCCAGGATGGCGGGCTGGTTGAGCATCCAGGCCGTAATCATGCCTGGAAGGGCGAGGGCAAGCGCCAGGGCGTTGGATTTGTGCGAACCTCCCTGAGCAAAGGTGTTCATCAGCTGTATCGTATCCTGACGCTGATCGTAGGGATACGACCAGGCGGGCGGGTTATTGTCATAATAGGTAGAATTCCCCGCGAAGGTAGCACTGGGTATGCCCGCCAGGGTAAAGGCTATCTGATCGCTTCCCCCCATATGATCGTCTAGCCGTGTGACATTGCTCACCTGGTCAGGTGTGAAGACAGGTTGCGCGACATCCTGGTTGTTGTTGCCGTGATAGGTCAGCGTTTGATAGCCTGCCGC
>JALYTQ010000228.1 GCA_030854195.1 Chloroflexota bacterium | reverse complement strand
GTCCCGCGCGATGTTCACGTTGTCGAACTGAATGCCGAAGGGATCGCTGCCCACGCCGCCATTGTCCATCAGGTCGTTGAAGATGTGCAGCGAGTCGTAGCCATCGTTGTTGCGGTCGCTGCCACTATGATCGGCGATCATAAACAGGCCACCGCCGTTGTGGACGAAGGTGAGGATAGCGGTCTTCTCAGCCGTTGTAAACAGGGTATTCGGCTCGGGCAGGACCAGGGCGTTGAACTTGCTCAGGTCAAGAGGATTGCTCGTCGTTCCGTAGGTGAGCGGGCTGGTGTTGGTCATCAGGCTGTAGCGGCCTGTGAGTTGCAGCTCCACGCCCCAGGCGCTGATACCGCCGGTCCAGTCGGTCTCCACCTGCGGATGGACGTTCTCGCCGAGCGGATCGGGCTGGCTCTTGCTAATTACCCAATCGGCGTTGCCCGCCGTCTCAGCGTGGGCGTTATCGAACAGAACATGATAGAGCGGCGCTTGAGCATGCCTTGTTTGCGCGTGTACATCAAATACGTACTGCCGGGTGAAGGCGAGGAACCCTCCGACCAGCATGGCAACGACGAGAAGCAGGGTGAGATACTTCCAGCGGGAAATAAACGTCATACAAATAATCTCCTTCAAAACGTTTTACGGAGAGCAAGTCTCTCCCCTGAATTAAACGCCTCTCAGAGATGTTTTCAACAAGAAAGAAAGCGCCTCTTCATTCTCGATCTTTGGGGGTACCTGTCACCCCCTCAGGGAGATTGGGGTCAGAGGGACTTTGCTTGTGCTTTTTTTGCGTTAAAGGGAGGAAGACTTCTTGAAGATGAAATTGGCGCACACCAATTAAATCCCAGGCACGCGCGATACCAAAAAGGTAGATGATCACCAGCAAAGTGGTGAGAGTGTCAAGAGAAGAGATGTCAGTGGGTGAGAGTGATAAGCGTATGGCATAGAGAAATTCAAGGCCGAAGATGAGAAAACTCCCGAGACTAAAAAAGCCTCTGCGGAGTCCTTCCATCCAGCCATATGGACCTCTCAAAAGACTCAAGCTCATAATGAGCGTGTTGATGAGTCCAACACTACTCATAATAAGCGTGACCTGATCAATGTGGTTTTGGGGCACAAGTGCTATCAATGAGATGACGAGAGGATTGAGTAACGCAGTGTAAGAACTGGCAACCTGGACCTGGCGCATGACAGAGGCATTGGCTGCCAAGGTGCTTTCTGGTTTCATGGAGACGGCGAGAAAGATTAAACCAAAGAGCGTCGCTCCGACTCCAGCCATAACGGCAAAAAAAGTGGCGAAATCTGTGGGCACCATCGTGATACTTCATTTCCTTTCCTGTCATCTCTTGCCCTTGAGCATACCACAAGAATGGTCTCATCGGTCGCCTGGACATGCTCAATGACGATTGACAGAACGGTGGTAGTCTGACCATCTTCAATTGACCCGTTCTGAGGTAGGGACCGCATTTATGCCGTCCAGCGATAAATCGCCGTGTACCAGGATGAACCCAGGCCACACGCGCGATGAATCGCCGGACGCGATAAATCGGGTCCCTACCTGGTTGAAGATTTCAAATAAAGGTGGTCAGAGCACAAGGCCACGCAATTGGCCCATAGATCGTCAATCTATGATATTTTGACGATCTATGGGCCACATTACAAGGAATGTACCTACTTTGTGCCGATAGCGAAAACGTGCAACTGACCGTGGTTGACATTTGCAGGAAGCGTCACGCTCTTCAGCGTCTTGCCCGCTTGCAAAGCGACGCCCATGTAGAACACGTTGGGCATCTGGTTCAACTGCATGCCGTTGGCGGAGTCGCGGTAGGATGTGGTCTTCACCACCTGCTCGCCGTTCAAGGGTGCAGAGACGCCGCCGTTGAGCGTCCAGTCGCTGAAGGCCAACGTAAATGCCTGCGTCGTGCCGTCGGTATAGGTGATGGTGGCCTGACCGCTGGATGGGCCGAAGCTAGACGCGCCCAGGAAACCCAGCGTCGTCGCGCCATTGGCCGCCGTCACCGGAATGACCTGTCCCGCCGCCTGGACGTTATCGGACATGCCAGCCGCCGCCGAGGGCCAGGTGAAGTTGATGCCGTTAAAAGCAACCGTCTTGCCAGGCGCGATGCCCGCGTTCTGCAACGCCTGCGCCGAATAGCTGAAGCCCACGCCGTCGAAGTTGCCTACGCCCATCTTCGCATCATCGCTGGTGCCAGGATTGTTGAGCGGAAGCGTGGTCGCCGTAGTGCCACCACCTGTGCCCGTGCCCGTCCCTGTACCCGTTCCGGTGCCCGTGCCGCCTTGCTGGGGACACGTCACCGAGACGGTATTATTGGCAAACGCCAATGTGCAGGTCTGCCCGTTGATCGTCGTCGTGCCCATGCAACCAGCAACTTTGGTGCCGTTGACGTTACAATCTGGCGTAGTTGTCGTGCCCGTTCCAGTCCCTGTCCCGGTTCCGGTTCCGGTCCCTGTTCCATTGCCGTTACCGTTACCTGCGATAGTGAGCGTGGCTGCCGTTACGGCGCCATTGGTATCAGTAGTCAAGTTGACGGGGTTCTGGATTTTCAGCAGGCCCACACAGTTCAGGCCGTTCGCGCTGAACGTGGCGTTGAGGCGGTTCGCCAGGAAGGTGAAGAGCGAGTTGGCGGTCGCGCCACCATCGGGCGAGGGCTGCTTCAAGAAGGTCTGCATGTCCAGTTGTAAGCGTGGCAGACCTACGTTAACCAGGTTGGTGCAGTAGGCCGTTGTGCTGGCATCGTTGAGCGTGGCAGCTGGCGTCTGGTCAACACCAATACGGTACGCGTTGATCTTCATCAAACTGAGATTATTGTTGCGCAACACCATCTCGTCTCTAGAAGGGACCAGCGCGATCGGGGGCTGCTGATTCGCCGCCGCCTGCAACTCGTCGGTCGCCATGGTCGGGGTCATCGCGCCGTTGTTCGCCAGGTCCGGTATCGCCCAGGACTGGCAGCCAAGCGCCGGATTGACGAAGCGCGAGAGCAGGGCGTTGTCGCTCGGATTGCCGATGGTCGTTGCGTTCGCCAGTTGGCCCTTGTTGCCTGCGGAGAGCTGCGCGGTCTGCCCATTGCCGGTGAGGAGATACTGCGTCTGCACGTTGTCGCTCTGGTCCATATCGACCAGGCCGAAGTTACGCGTCGTCATGCAGGGTTGTCCGTCCGAGGCCATGCCAATAGGGGGTACCGTGACCTTCTTCGCCTGAATGGCTGCATTCACAACGCGGAAGAAGCGAGGGGCGTTACAATAGGCGAACTGCCCAAATTCGGTGCCCCTGGTGCCGTTGACGCAACGACCAGCAGCGTTGCCGCCTGTCAGGTGCAGGATCGTGCCGTTGAAGCCGAACCAGAGTCCGACGACTGCCCCTTGTGGAATCTGCGGCGCTACCGGAGCGACTGCGGGCTGTGTGCCCTGATCGACGACGAGCGGCTCGTAGGCGGAAAGCGTGCTGGTGGCCGGATCGAAGATGACCGCCTGCACAAACGCCGACTGCCCGGCGTTGGCTTCGTTACAGGCACCCCCTGCCGGATCGGTGGCGGATAATTGATAGGGGGTCGCCAGTCCCTGCGCCGTGAGCGGGTTGGCTGGCACCCGCAAGCTACAATTCGGGTTGGCACCCGCCGCGTGTGATCCTAGAATTGGGCGTACTACGAAAAATAGCCCGGCACCCAATACGATAACCAGCGTGACGATAACACTGATAAGTACCAGAGGGGAGAAACGCCTGGCCCGTTTTGGTGCCCGGTATGGCTCGCCAGGCATCGGTGGTCGCGTTAATGTTTGCATGATTGCTTCCTCTCTTGCGCCTGCATCAAAATTGATACGGCTAGATAATTCTTGAGAACTTTCCGTTCTTTAGATTGAGCAGGATGTATGCTCAGTTCATTGACATAACGTCCTACTGCTCATGTGCTGAAAGCATACTAGAGGTCACACCTTACCTCTATAGGGAACGGCCAATCGGCCCGACGCTTTCACCCCATATGGGAGGCAGCACGGTCCAGGGGTAGGCATGCTGATCCCACCCGCGCCGGAAAAGCCCGACTGGCGTTATAAGAGAAGAGGCAGTCACAACTGGCTGTTGTGAACTGATATGATTATTATTGACATTTATTGCGATAGGTATTTATGTGTGGATATTACCACGACTAATTCGCTCCCCCGCGTGTTTTCCCGAAAATTAGGATGGAGGTACTACATGGCGGTAAAGATATCTCCACCAATGCATGGATTACGCAACCGCACAGACAGCCCCCACCACAAAATCGGTTCGTTGCAAAGCATTTTCGCGCTACGCCATCCTAAATATCTTGACAGACCTCAGCGAATACACTACATTAATTGAAATACATACATCCGAGAATGGGGATTGTGTAATGCGAATGAAACAAACGTATAGGTACATACGCACACATAAACGAAACGTCGTCCAGAACGCGGCCAGCTTCTTGCTGACCCTGTTCTTGTTGGGCACGCTCACGACGCTGTTGAGCGCGTGCGGCAGCGATCCGGCGGGTCAGCAGCAGGCGACGCAGAAGCGCGCTGGACTTGACCATAGCATCAGCTACGCGCAGAGCATCGGCGTGCCTGGTCCCAGCCTGCAGCCGGTCATCAGTCAAGAGCAGGCGCTCAACGCGACGCACGCTCCGTTCGAACTCCTGGGCAATACGCTGGTCAATGGCTATTACAGCAACCTCGCCACGCGCTACCAGCAGTTGACAGTACAATCCCAGGGCATCATTCAGGTCTCGACCGAACAGCTGGCGCAACAGGCACAGGATTCTCTGCAATCCCTGCACGAGGCGCTGGCGGCCAAACAAGCCTCTAACCTGCCGCTTGCCACGCTGACGCAGCTCTACAATCAGAATATGGCAGCCATGCAGAAGGCGCAGTATCCTAAAGATTTCCAGGCCATCGGCAAGCAGGCATCAGATGCAATCGCTACCCTCAACGTCTTGCCCGCTAGCCTGGATAAGCTGCAAACGCTCAGCCAGGTTATTACGATCATGCAGGGCGGCCACCAGGATGTTTCCGACCTGCAAAAATCCTACACCGACGACAAAAACGCTATCGCCGCCGCCACAACGCCCGGCGCGCTCCAGCAGACCAATCAGGCCATCGACGCGCAGAATCAGCAGGCCACGTCGAAGTTCGTCCAGGCCATTCCGCTCCTGACCAACGCGAAGGTGAATGAGCTGAGCGACGCTATCCAGCAGGTGAAGCAGTACGGGGTTGATACAACTGGCTATCAGAAACGTCTGGCTACCGATCGGGCGCAGGCACAGAATGTCAAGACGCTGCAGGATTATCTGACCTTCTCAAAACAGGTTGATAAGGACCTGGCGTCCATGCATAACGATATGCTCAAGGGGCAGACGGTCGCGCTGGTCAAGCAGTTCCACGCGGAGGTCGATGCCTGGGGCAACGCGCATCAATATCATGACAAGTACAATGGGCAGAGCTATCCGCTCGATGGTGCGTACATGGCTAAGGGCATTGGCGAAGATCTGGACCGCGAGCTGAACAATGCTGTGTCGGTGAGCGATTACCAGCAGGCGCTGACCGATACGCAGAACGCGCTCTTCCACCTGCATATGCTGGAGGCAGACGCGAAGGATACGACCCCTTATACCCAGCCGCACGCGACCGATCAGCAGTTGCTGAACTACTACAAGTTGCAGCATTCGCAGGTGATCGTGGTGTCGTTTATCGAGGAGTCATTGCGCGTGTACGACAATGGCAAGCTGGTGCGCTCCTTCCTGGTGACAGCCGGGCGGCCTGAGCTGCCTCCGGTGCCGGGTCTCTGGGTACCGCTCTGGCGGCAGTATCACACGACGTTCAAGTCACCCTATCCCCCTGGCTCGCCCTATTACTACGCGCCGACGCCGATCAACTACGCTATTCTCTATCACCTGGGCGGCTACTACCTGCACGACTCCTGGTGGCGCAACGACTATGGTCCCGGCACGCAGTTCTACCATATCGACTCCAGCGGCAACGTGAGCGCGGACTACGGCACGCACGGCTGCATCAATATGCCGGAGGATCAGGCGGCGTGGGTTTACAATAATACTGATTACAATACGCAGATTGTGATGTATTAAAAGATTGCTCCACTTGTCTTGCTAACACCGTCCATTCTATGATACATAGTAGTACATAGAAGAACATTGGTCTAGCAGAAAGACAAATACATATGGCGACTACGACGAACGAGCTTCAGATAGAGAAAACAACGTCCAATGCGCTGCCACCGGGACCCAGGAAGCTGCCATACGTCGGCAACCTGCTCTCCCTGCGGCGCAATCCGCCCGAATATCTCCAGCAGCTCCATCGCCGCTATGGCGATATGGCGACCCTCCATCTTGGGAAGACGCGGGTCGTGGCGCTGTTCCGGCCCGAATACGTGCGCTACGTGCTGGTCGAGCATCCAGGCAACTTTTCGAACCAGGGCGCGGTCCCGCCCGACGGCAATGGGGCGAACGAGGGTCTGCTGACGATCGACGGTGAGAAGCATCGCCAGCAGCGCCGCGCCGTGCAGCCCGCATTTCATAAGAAGATCGTCGAGGGCTACGCGGCGGTGATCGACGAATATACCCAGGAGCTGTTCAGGACCTGGCACGTCGCCGATTCGGTCGATCTCTCGCGGGCAATGCAGGAATTGACGCTGCGCATCGTGAGCAAGTGCCTCTTCAGCGTCGATCTCTCGCGGCAGCTCGCGCCACTCGCCGATGCCTTCAACGCCTTCCTCGGCAGCCAGGCAAGCGCCGCCGAGGATCTGCTGAATATCCGCATCGACAATCCGATCACAGGCTATGGGAAACGGCGCGCCGCCATGCGCCAGCTCAATATGCTGATCTACGCCCTGATCGCTGATCGCCGCGCCAACATGAACGCTCACAACGATGTCCTTTCGATGCTGATGACGGGTGCCAGTGGAGATCCCGAACAGCCGCTGCTCACGGATAAGCAGATCCACGATCACGTCCTGACGTTCCTGGCCGCCGGACACGAGACGACCGCCAACGCCGTTGCCTGGTCGGTCTACCTGCTCTCACAGCATCCCACGATGCGCGAGAAGCTGCAGGAGGAGATCCGCACGGTCCTCGCCGGACGCGCACCCACAGCCGAAGACATGGCTAAGATGCCCTATCTCGATTGGGTGCTAAGCGAGGCGCTGCGCCTCTTCCCGCCCGCCTGGATGCAGTTGCGCTTCGTCGCCAAAGACTTCGAACTCGACGGCGTACACCTGCCCGCCGGAACGCTGCTCATGCTGAGCCAGTGGGTCATTCAGCGCGCACCCGAGATCTGGGACGAGCCAGACGAGTTCCGCCCTGAGCGCTGGGACCCGACCAACGGCGAGCAGGTACCGCCGGGCGCGTACTTCCCCTTCGGCGGCGGTCCGCGCATCTGTATCGGCATGCCCTTTGCACAGCTTGAGGCGAAGATGATCCTCGCCTCGCTCTACCAGCGCTACACGCCACAGCCGCCGCCCGACTACCGGCCAGGACTCAAGCCGCTCATCACGCTGCGTCCCAAGAACAATCTGCGCGTCACCCTGCTACCCGTCAATTCCAGCGCCGAGGTGCAGTGGAAGCGCATCGCCAGCCCCGTCCTCGACGGCTCGGAGCGCCAGGGCTGCCTGCCCGCCCTGCTCAGCCTGTTCGGCCTGTTACCGTAGGATGCGCGGGCCAGATGGCGGCATTTAGAATGGTAAATGGCGACGTTTGCAATACATGCCGAAAACGACAATATGTCATTTTACATAAATAACGTCCCATATGATGTAGGGGCGCGATTTATAAGCCCGTCGCGCCACACACCGACACGCGTATCGGAATTGTGACGCGTAACGGATTGGAACCAACGGGCTTATGAACCGCGCCCCTACATCATGTGTGTTGGTTATATATTTTGGATCGCATCAAAACCGTCCCTCGTCGGCGTATAATGGGCGTGGGCGCACCATAGCGGAGATGGCGGGCAGAGACGCGCCCGTCGTCACCGCCTCTGCGAGTAGGGCCAGACTGCACAGGAAATCGTCGTGCCCGTCGCCTGGATCGACGTAAAAGTCCAGCGTCTCAGGTTCAGGGAGACGATAGCGCGCCTTGCGTACCTGTTGCCAGCATTCCTCGTAGGTGGTGCGCGGCGCGTCCTCGCGGGCGTAGAGCTTCAGCCGACCGCTATTGAGCAGGGCCAGGAGCTGGTACGCCAGGTGCGACTTGCTTGGACGCGTGAAGGTGTAGGGCTGCACGCGCCGTTCTCCCAGGCGGGTGAGCAGCAGCGAGGCCAGAGTACTGCCCAGACCCGTCGCATCGATAACAAGC
>JALYTQ010000450.1 GCA_030854195.1 Chloroflexota bacterium | reverse complement strand
GGCAAGGCGCGCACCATCGCCACGATTTCGGACGAGACCGGCAAGATCTATGTCACGTGGTTCAACCAGCCTTACCTGCAGAAAACGCTCGGCGCGGCGAAGGGCTCTTACCTGGTTGTCACCGGCATCAAGCAGCGCTTTGGCAACAGGGTTGAGTTCAATGTGCGCACGCACGAGCTGCCGGAGCAGGGCGACCTACTGAATACGGGACGCCTTGTCCCAACCTACGCACTGACTGAGGGCTTGAACGCGAAGTCGCTGCGCACCTTCACCAAGTGGGTCGTCGATCGCTACGCCGCTATGGTCCCCGAGTACCTGCCCGCTTCGATCCGCTCCGAGGCGGACCTGTTGCCGCTGCCCGAAGCGGTGGCGCAGATGCACTATCCTGAGAGCGAAGAGATGCGCGCGCGGGCAAAGCGACGCCTCTCCTTCGACGAACTCTTCCTGATCCAGCTGGGGATGCAGGAGCGCCGCAGCCGTTGGCAATACGAGGCACCACAGGGAAGCGCGTTCACCATCGATGCGGCAAAGGTATTTATTGATCCGCCCCAGCAAGAGACGGAGCGACAAACGGCATCCCTGGATGCACTACCGGCGCTCAGCTCCACGCTCTGGTCAACTGACGCCACCCACGAAAGACCGTTCGAGGCCACGCTCCCGTTCTCCTTTACCGGAGCACAGCGGCGCGTCATCTGCGAGATCTTTAGCGATCTGGCGAAAAGCAAGCCAATGTGCCGCCTCTTGCAGGGAGATGTGGGCGCAGGTAAAACGGCAGTAGCGGCGGCAGCGCTCTTTATGGCGGCGCTCAACGGCTTCCAGGGCGCGATTATGGCTCCCACCGAGCTGCTCGCGGAACAGCACGCGCGCAGCATCGGCGCGATGCTCGAACCCTTTGGCATACGCACGGTCCTGCTCACGGGCAGTTCACGTACACGGGAGCGCGCAATGGGTAAAATGGCGCTGGAGAACGGCCAGGCGATGGTCGCTATAGGCACACACGCCCTGATTCAAGAAGATGTCAACTTCCAGCGGCTGGGACTGGTAATCATCGACGAGCAACATCGCTTCGGCGTAGAACAGCGCGACGCCCTGAGACAAAAGGGCTACCACCCACATATGCTGGTCATGACCGCGACGCCCATTCCACGCACGCTGGCGCTCACGCTCTATGGCGACCTGGATGTCTCCGTCATCGACCAGTTGCCACCAGGACGCCAGAAAATCGTGACGCGCTGGCGCACCGGAGCCAGGCGCAGCGAGGCGAATACCACCATCGCGCACCAGGTCGCAGAAGGGCGGCAGGCGTTCATCATCTGCCCGTTGATCGAAGAATCAGACACGCTGATGGTCAAGGCGGCAACCAGCGAGTACGAGCGCCTGCAGCGCGAGGTCTTTCCACACCTGCGCCTGGGGCTGCTGCACGGTGACATGAAGAACGTCGAAAAAGATGCCACCATGCGCCGCTTCCGCGATGGCGACCTCGATATCCTCGTTGCCACATCGGTTATCGAGGTAGGTATCGATATACCCAACGCCACGGTTATGGTCATCGAGGACGCCGATCGCTTCGGGCTCTCGCAACTCCATCAGTTTCGTGGCCGCGTCGGGCGTGGCAAATACCAGTCGTTCTGCTACGTACTCAGCGCGGAGGCCGGTCAACAGGCGCAGGAACGCCTCGGCGTCTTTCAAGATATCGATGACGGTTTTCGTCTCGCCGAAGAAGATCTGCAGATACGTGGTCCCGGCGACTTCTTCGGCGTGCGCCAGAGTGGTATGCCAGAACTACAGATCGCCGATCTGAGCGATACGCCCCTGATCGAGCTGACACGTAAGCAGGCAAATAAATTGTGGGAGAGCGATCCGTACCTGCGCAAAATAGAACACGCTGCCTTGCGCGAAAGAATGCATCTTTTCTGGCAACGCTATATGGCCCATTAGCCTGTTTGGTGCGATGATCCTTTCACCGTATTTATGTAGAGCTCACAGACCATATTTACAGCGCTGCTTTTGCCTACGAGCTTCTCCAGGTCTTCCTGCTGGGCACCAATATTGCGCATGCGTGCCTGTATGAAATCATGACGCGCAGTGCCAGAGGCAAAACTTCTGAAACCTCGCTCCATGGCCTCCATCTCCTCTACGATCTGGCGACGTACTCGTGCAATATCACTCACATCCATGTGCATGTATTTATCCCCTTCTTTACTAAAAGACCAACAAAAAAAGTATATCTATTTCCTATGTAAATTTGTACATCATAACCTTCTTTAAATATCATATTCATGATTGAAATTATACCGGACTTATCTAGTTGAAGAACAGTGCGCTTATCGTTTTATCACGTTTTATCACGAAGCAATTTCATTTCTTGACAAGTTCCTCTATAATCCTCTACAATTTTCATATATTTTCTTATTCCTCTAATATGTAGCACCCAAATGTTAGGAGGAACAATGACCACCCCAAACCGAAAACTGGAGGCTGCTCGCC
>JALYTQ010000028.1 GCA_030854195.1 Chloroflexota bacterium | reverse complement strand
CGTGCCGCCTTTTCCCGCGACGATCTGCGTTGCCATTAACGACGTGATCTGTCACGGCTTTCCCAGCAATAAGCAGAAGCTCAAGGATGGTGATATCATCGGCATCGATATCGGCGCGCTCTACAACGGCTGGGTCGGCGACTCCTGTGTCAGCTTCGGCGTTGGCAAGCTGGACGAGCAGTCGCAGAAATTGCTGGATGTTACCTATCATTGTATGGAGCTGGGCATCGAGCAGGCGCGTCCCGGCCACTATCTGGGCGATATCGGAGCCGCCATCCAGACCTACGCCGAGGCGAACGGCTTCTCGGTCGTGCGCGATCTCGTGGGACACGGCGTCGGTCACTCGCTGCACGAAGATCCCAACGTACCGCATTTTGGGCAGCCCGGTACGGGACTGAAGATTCGTCATGGCATGGTTTTTACCATCGAGCCGATGATTAACGCGGGACGGCCCGAGACGCGCCTGCTCCCCGATCGCTGGACGATCTGCACCGCCGACGGTTCGCGCTCCGCCCAGTACGAGCACACCCTGGCGATCACCGATGGCGCGCCGGAACTCCTGACGCTCCCCTGAGCGCCCGTCTTGAGAAGAATCGCTCAGGTCTGCAACATCCCGATCTTATCGCTGTTCGCCTCGGTAAACCATAACGTATGCTTCGCTCCGGCAGCTATGCCAAACGGCAGGCTGCCGGGTGTGGGAACGGTGTAGTAGATGAAGCGGTTGGTGCTTGCGTCCAGGCGCGCTATCTTGTTCTCGGTGCTCACCGTAATCCAGACTTCGCCATCCGCTGTAATCGTCAATCCGTATAAGCCACCCGCCGCATTGCCCGTGTGGGGAGTATAGTCATAGGTGAAGGTCGCCGTGCGCGGATCGAGCCTGAGCAGGAGGCCCGAGGTGAACGAGGTGGCCCAGATACTGCCGTGGGCGTCGCTGGCTATCTCCATCTGTGGATTGCCGGGCGTGCGTGTATTGAAGAAATGCAAGCTGCCCGTCTGTGGATCGAGATACCCGATGCGTGGCGTCGAGGATTCAGTGAACCAGATCCTGCCTGCTGGATCGATGGTTATACCATAGGGATCAAGCGTCTGCACGCTCTTCCTCGGCGTGAGCGGGTAGTGCTTGAACTGTCCGCTTTTCACATCCAACATGCCCAACGAATCGGCGTTTAGCTCGGTGAACCAGACGTTGCCGTGAGTGTCGAGCGTCACATCGTTTGGAGCGAGCGGTAGCGTCAGTGTTTTGTGGGGATCGCCGGGATCGGGCGTCGTCAGAGTTGGCAGATTGTATACCTGGAATGTGTGGGTGTCGGGAAAGTAGTGCCCGATGTAGTTCGCGTACTGTTCGGCGAACCAGATGCTATCGTCCGCCGCCACCGCGATGCCCATGATCCCATTAGCTCCACGCGGCGGCTTCACCTGCTGAAACGTCTGCGTCTGCGGATCAAAGACAGCCAGGGAGTTGCGCCCCATCTCGCCGAACCAGACGCGCCCTCTATGATCCACAACCGGACGCATAAGCCCACTCTGCGCCTGTGGCAAGGGATATTCGCGCATGTTTCCTGTAGCCATAATTGCTGGTAGTGTGCCTGGTTGCTGGATGATCGTGGGCGTGGCGGCGGCACCATTCCCGTTTGTCGATGCGCTGGGCGATGAACTGGCTGCATTGCCGCAGGATGTGAAAAGCAAAAGAAGGACCGCTAATAGTATGCTGAAACGTAGAGGCAGGTGTTTGCTCAAGTTCGTCCTTCTTCCGGTAGATGCAGGGCAATCCACTATCCTGTGTAGGTACCCGCGATACCGTCATCTACCAGGTGTGTCAGGCGCGCTGCGACCAGAGAGTGACGCCAGCTGTGACCCCGCTCGGGGAGATCGGCGACCTCGACGCGCAGGTAGTTGTCGGTCAGACCCTCCCAATAGCCGTTCTTGTACTGTTCGATCAGTACATGAGCTGTCTGATCCACGAACTGTTGGCGGAAAAGGCGGCTGTGCTCATCATTGAGCGTCAGCAGGCGCTGGCTGCGCGCCCTCTTTACCTCATCCCTGATCTGGCCGCGCATACGCGCCGCAGGTGTTCCCTGGCGCGGTGAGAAGCGGAAGACATGCGCCTTCGCGAATTCGAGCTGTTGCGCGAGCTGGTACGTCTGCTCAAAATCCTCATCACTCTCGCCAGGGAAACCGGTAATAATATCCGTGCTGATCGCCACGCCAGGGATCAGGCGTTTGGCGGTTGTAACGATGGTCTCATAGCGGCTGCTCGTGTAGCGGCGGGCCATACGGCGCAGAATAGCATCCGAGCCGCTCTGCATCGGCAAATGGAAGTGACGACACATGCGCGGGTCGGCCCAATGTTCCAGCCATTCAAGGCGAAAATCCTCGGGTTCCAGCGAAGAGACGCGGATACGCGCTATCTCCGTCTCGCGCAGCAGGGCCGCGATCAGATCTCCCAGGTCACGTCTCTCATCGTCCTCGGGATGGTAGTCCCCCAGGTGAATGCCCGTCAGCACGATCTCCTGATAGCCAGCGCGCACCCTACGCTGAACGTGTTCGACAATCGAAGCGATGCCGCGACTGCGCGACTTGCCGCGCACATAAGGAACGATACAGTATGTGCAGCGATTATCGCAGCCATCCTGTACCTTCATCTGCACGCGTGTACGCGACAATAGCCGCTCGCTCGCGTGAACGTCTTCTGTAAGAGGCGAGAGGCGCGCTGGATTGTCCGCCTGCGGCTCCGTCACATCAAAGTCTAGCGTGCCATCGCTACCGATATGCTGCGTATCAAGCGGGATGACAGGCAAAGAGCGTAGCTTCGATGCAGGAACATCTCTTGTTGGAGCAAGCTCTGCCGTTGCGCTCTCTGCGGCTTGACGCTTCTGCGCAATAGCCTCGATGAGCGTCTCTTTCGCGCCGTTGCCCAGCACCAGATCAACGCCTGGGAGCGCGGCCACCGCCTGCGGATTGAGCTCCGCGTAGCAGCCGGTCACGACCAGGTGCGCGTCCGGGTGGCGGCGATGTGCCTGCGCAATCATCTGGCGCGAGCTGCGATCGCCGAGGTGCGTCACCGTACACGTATTGACGATATAGACATCCGCGACCTCCGAGAAGTCGCGCTGCACAAAGCCCGCCGCGCTCATCTGCTCTCCGATGGCCTCGCTATCGGCCTGATTAACCTTGCAGCCGAGCGTCGTCACGGCGAATGTCGTCTCTTGTGAGAAATGTTCAGACATAGTTCCTGCTGTTTTTGCCTCTTCTGGAAAGGAGTATTGTTCCTTTGATTATAGCGCATTGCGCCAGTATTGGGTAGACGGGAAATTTGAAATGATGTGTTAAAACCTATCCTGTCGCTGTACAGGTCGGTACTGCCGTCTCAGCGTAGGAGGTGGTGGAGGCGTGTTGAGAAGCGACTTCTGCATCAGTGGGAGGGCGAACCAGACGTTACCCAGGCCGAAGAGTGTACCAGTGATAACGCGCAGATACCATGTACTCTCGCGCAGACCGAACATCTGACTGATACCATCCAGCGCTATTGGCAGCATGAAGAGGAGCCAGACCCACCAGGGAATGCCGGGCAGGCGCTTCTTGCTCAGAACGAAGGCCAGGCTACCCAAGAACATCGACGCGTAGATAGAGAAGTTGCGCGCACACAGACCGAGCTGGTGGCCCAGGATATAGAACGAATGCGCCGGAATCTGCGCGCAGACGTAGTGGAGCGCGAAGAAGAGCGGTTTGGCGATGGCATCCATACCCAGATAGGAGAGGAAAGGTACCGCGATCGCGATCAGCACAAGCGTCCCCAGGATAGCCGTAATAATGTGCGCCCAGTATTCCAGCAAGAAGTCACCCAGAGAGTTAAAGAAACGCCCGACGCTACGCATGCGAGTAGAATGAGGCTGGGAAATCTGTTGTATCGCCATAACTTTTTTCTTCCCTAATCCGTTTGTTTCGTCTGTGCGTTCTCGGCAGTGTTACCCAGGGCAGAAGCCAGTTCATCGTAATCTATACGCCCCTCGATCAGAATAGTTTCATCGATAACGATCACAGGAATGCGATAGCGGTACTGTTCAAAGAGAGCAAGATCACCGCGAATGTCTATCTCAGTCAAGGTATAAGCTGTCTGAGCCGCGATCTCATCGAGCATAGCGCGTGCATCCTCGCACAGATGGCAACCTGCCTTCGTGTAGAAAGTCACCTGTGGAAGTCTTGAAAATTTCTCTTCGCCCATATTCCCTGCTCCGGGTAGTTGTATCACCGGTATCATAGCACACATTGGTCGAAATGGACAGAGAAATAGGACTAAACATTTCAAAGCAAAAATGCCACCGATAAGAAACCCGGTGGCATTCTTTGTATTTATCGCAAGGTCTGTTGGTAGAGCCTAGCCCCAGCAATCATACGGCGGGGGAGGGCAGCCCCAGGCGATCGTATGCGTGGGCCTGGGAGGATTGGAAGAGGGCAGTGTCACCAACTTCATCGACCAGCTCAGTAGTCCTACCAGCAACACAAGAGCCAGGATCACCAGGAAAAGAACGCGTTTGAGAGATAGAGCCATAGTATCACTCCTTCTGACTGACTGAATTTGACGCGTAAAAAAACATATCTACGCTCGTGCAGGCAATTTGCCCGTCTGTAAGTCAGGTGGGAGGAAAGGCCAAAAATCTTGCACTTTTGCTATCTTTTTTCGGAATCGTCATTTTATGTAGTAGCCAGAGTTCATGTAACGCAATAGGACAGGCAAGAGAGCAAGCAATGAATGAACAGGGAGACGCTTTACGAGCAAGCATCCAGGCTATAGCAGAGAGAGCTATTCAGGCGTATGCGCAGGGGATACTCAGCGAGGAGATGCTGACCGAGCAGATACTTTTAGAATGGCAGAAGATGCGCAAGGGCGACGAGCAACCCGCGCGCGAACTCCTGTGGCGTATCGCGCAACGTATATGTAGTCGAGCACTTTACAGTGCGTGGCGTTCGTCCGATATCGTGCAACGCAATCAAGCTTTTTACAATCTCAGGCGCTACCTGGTACAGCTCTTGAGGAATCTGCGTGCTGTCTCGCGGCTCCGCGATGCCGCGCACGCGGTCGATGACATCATTCACCAGGCCCTGGAGCAACTCTTGCAAGAGAAAAAATCCGGACCTGATGATCCGGCGGCCTTTTTGAAATGGACGCAGACCATACTCATCCGTCAGGTGCATACTTATCAACATAAGTATCCGCCCGATGCCTGCATTTCGCTGGATGCTCAGATAGAACTTTTTCAGGAGCAACTCGTAAATACCAGCAGTAGTGATAGTCGGGACCCGTTGGAGCAGGTAGTATTGCGCGAGTTACAGCAGGCGCTGGGGAGGGCCATTCTGTCGCTGCGCAATCCGCGCTATCGATTGGTATTGATCTATACCTTTCTTGTAGGCGTCGATGAAGATGAAATGGCCCGGCGTCTCAACGTCCCCGTGCAGGATATCTACCTGTGGCGGCACCGCGCGTTGAAAGCGCTGCGTCGAAATCCAGAGATCATAAACATCTTGCGTTCTATGCTTGAATAATGTACTGTATTCTTGAGTGAGGCGTTAGCTTTTGATTATGAAAAGTGTTGGCAATGGGTTGTGACAGGATTACGCAACTATTAAATACTGCCTGGCAGACGGAAGAAGTGGATAGAACAACCAGCCGAGATGTGGTCGCCCATATCCGCAGCTGCCCCCTATGTCACCACGGCCTGGTCTTCCTCTCCCACGCGCTTTTGAGCAAGGACATGCTTTCTTGCGATCAGTGCCGCGCATGCTTCCCTGATTACTATGAAGCCACGCGCCCCGCCTATCCGCTTGTCGCTATGCCCGAGCAGCAGATTGCCGAAGTCGCGCGCCACCTGGGCGGCTGCCCCACCTGTCATGAAGAATACGCCGACCTCGTACTACTATCCGAGTTGGAAGAGCGTGGGGAGCTGATCTAGCCCTATCTTGTTGGAAACCTCACCCTTATTCACGGCGCTTGCAAGCCTATACATCTTTTAAAAGCACTTAGCTTATTCAACAAAAAAGCCGGTCTTATGCAAAGCATAGAACCGGCTTTTCCTCTTCTTGTTATTCCTGCGGACGATTGCGGGCGCGCTCGTTCTGCGTCAGGTAGCGTTTGCGCAGGCGGATATTCAGCGGCGTCACCTCGACCAGTTCATCATTGTTGATGAAGTCGAGCGACTGCTCCAGGCTCATCAGAATCGGTGGCGTCAGGCGCACAGAGATATCTGAGGTGGAGGAGCGGATATTAGTCTTTTGCTTCTCTTTACAGATGTTGACGACCATATCCATCGGGCGGCTATTAAGACCGACGATCATACCTTCGTAGACCGGCGTGCCCGGCTCGATGAAGGTATCGCCGCGCTGTTGGGCGTTGCCCAGACCGTATGTCACTGCGACGCCCTGTTCGGAAGCGATCAGCGCGCCCATGCGGGTCGTGCCGATCTTGCCCATCCAGGGTTCGAAGCCTTCGAGCAGGCTGCTCATCGCGCCATTGCCCTTTGTCAAGGTCAGGAAGGCATTGCGGAAACCGATCAGGCCACGCGTGGGGATATTGTACTCCAGGCGTACATTGCCAGCTCCGTCGTTGGTCATATTGGTGAGTTGCGCCTTACGTCCGGCCAGCGTCTCTGTTAGAACGCCGATATAGGTATCGCGTGTATCGATGACTAAATGCTCGATTGGCTCAAAGACATGGCCCTCTTCGTCCGTGCGCGTGATAACCTCTGGGCGTGAGACCTGGAACTCGTAGCCCTCGCGTCGCATCGTCTCGATCAGAACCGAGAGGTGTAGTTCGCCGCGTCCCGATACGACAAACTCATCGGCTGAGTTGCCATCCTCGACGCGCAGGCTCACATTGGTCTCCAGTTCGCGGTAGAGGCGAGCGCGCAGTTGCCGCGAGGTCGGGTACTTGCTTTCGCGACCGGCGAGGGGACTGCTATTCACGCCGAAGGTCATCTTCAATGTCGGTTCGCTGATCGCAATCGTCGGCAATGCCTCGGGGGTATCCACGTCCGCAATCGTCTCGCCGATGTTCGCATCAGCAATGCCGGTCAGCGCCACGATGTCGCCAGCCATTGCCTCTGGAACCTCGATCCGCTGCAGACCCTTGTAGGTCAGGACGAGGTTGATCTTCTGCCGCGAGACGACGCCATCGCGATTGATGCGTGCGACAAAGGTATTGGGAGTGATGCGTCCACGCGTGATGCGACCGATGGCGTACTTGCCCTTATAGTCGTCATAATCCAGCGCGGCCACCAGCATCTGCAATGGCGCATCGATTTCGACCTTAGGCGCAGGAACAGTCTTGACGATCGTCTCGAACAGTGGCTCCAGATCCTTAGGCTCATCGTCGGGATGGTACATGGCGACGCCATCGCGCCCAATAGCATAGAGCGTCGGGAAGTTGAGGTGGGCATCGGTGGTTGCCAATTCCAGGAACAGATCCTGTGTCCACTCGAGTACCTGGTCGATGCGCGCATCGCGGCGATCGATCTTGTTAATAACGACGATTGGCTGCAGGTTCAGCTCCATCGCTTTTTGTAGGACGAAGCGTGTCTGCGGCATTGGTCCCTCGACGGCATCGATCAACAGAATGCAGCCATCGGACATGTTGAGGACGCGCTCAACCTCGCCGCCGAAATCGGCGTGGCCCGGCGTGTCGATGATATTGATTTTGACATCGCGATAGATGATCGCCGTATTCTTTGCCAGGATCGTAATGCCGCGCTCGCGCTCCTGGTCATTCGAATCCATGATGAGATCGCCCATATCCTGATTGGCGCGGAAAATGTGGCTCTGTCTGAGCAGGCCATCCACCAGCGTTGTCTTTCCGTGATCGACATGGGCGATAATGGCCACATTGCGAATATCTTCTCTTGTAGTCAGTTTTGAATCCTTTTCTAAAGCCGTTTTTACTTGCATTGCCGGAATGTCTATCCTCCATATGACGGCGAGCGAGCCAGCAACCTTCTCTATTCGTTTTCCAGTCTGCTGACAACGTTGCCTGTACGCTGATTGTATGATTTTAGCTCAAGTTGCTTTTCTTGCATCGATCCTTAACATAGAAGAGAAGAAATGCATATAAGTGCTTACTCTTGTGCGATTAATAAGTATCGCAATAGTGCCTGGTCCTTTTTAGATGAACGCCAGGAGACGCAAGAATTGGAAGCCACTACACCGCAACATCGATCTGCACATCACCTATATGATACCTCTAATTGCACGGGCTGGCAACTGTTTAGTCATTTAATCGGCATAAGAGGCTATGTTGCATATAGCGGTGAGCATTTGCAACCTGTTTGAGAGCACGCAGAAGAAATATTGAGTGTTACACTTATGGGAACAAAAACCAGTCCTTTTTCATTCCAACACTTTAATCAGAACAATTATTCCCCAGCATATAATTGTTCTGATTAAAGTGTTGCACCTCTACCTCATTCTGAAACTTGATGCTAATCTCAATCGTGTTAGTGCCGTGTACATCCGTACAAATACAAACGAAACATCTCAGCCTGACAATAAAGGAGAAAAAGTATATGTGGCCATACGATCCAAACAATCAGCAGATGTACCAGAACTACGCGAACTCCTGGGACCAGGGCACCTATTCACAGATTCCCGAGCAGGAAGCGTCCCAGAACTACAGGCAGTTTGTAAATAATGCTCCGCCGCAGATGGTCGCGCAGGCGCATCAGCAGTATTACCAACAGATGCCGCCACAACAGCGCGGTGGCCTGTTGCAGGGGTTGCTTGGTGGGTTGATGCAGCAGGGTTATAGTCCCCAACAGATGGGACTGCAAAACACTGATCCTAATACTATGTCTCCCCAGGATGCGGCGCGTATGACTGGTTTTGCCCAACAGCAGAACCCCGATATATTGCACCAGATCATGGGCCCCGGCGGTCCTCTCGGTAGCACTGGCGCGAAACTGGCCGTCGCGGGTATCGCCGCGCTGGCAGCCAAGCAAATACTCGGCATGGGTCCTGGTGGCAACACTGGTGGCGGTGGCAACCTCGGCGGCTTGCTCTAGTACACTGAGGTTGAAATAAATCCATGGTGAGAACAGCCTGCGAAGCCATATGAAGCTCTTTTTATCGTTGGATCATTTACGCCCGAGTGTACTAGGGCGCTGAACATTACTTTCGCTACGCATTCTATGCAACATTTGTATGTAGAGGCGCGGTTTACATATATATACCGAACGAGCTTGTGAACCGCGCCCCTACATCATGGAAAGTAGTTCTACATAGTAATACGCTTTCGTGCTCGACTATTCGTGGCTATGGGCGTGGCCGATATAGGACGCGTGAGCATCGATAAGAGGGCGACGTTGTTCTGAGGCGAGATGCTGCTTCAGCCAGTCGACGACAGTGTCCAACCCTGTGCCGTCTTTGAGATTCGTGAAAATGAATGGTCGCTCTCCGCGCTGGATACGCGCGTCCCGCTCCATGACCGCTAATGATGCACCTACGTACGGGGCAAGGTCTATTTTGTTGATGACCAGCAGTTCCGAGCGCGTGATGCCTGGTCCTCCCTTGCGCGGTATTTTGTCGCCACCGGATACGTCGATGACGTAGATAGAGACATCCACCAGTTCGGGACTGAACGCCGCCGCCAGGTTGTCGCCACCGCTCTCGACGAAGATCAGTTCCAGGTTGGGCAGGCTTTCTTCTAGATCGGCGATTGCTTCCAGGTTCATTGAGGCATCTTCGCGAATCGCGGAGTGCGGGCAGCCACCCGTCTCCACGCCGCGTATACGCTCAAGCGGCAATGTGCCCTGGCGCAAGAGAAACTCGGCGTCTTCCCGTGTATAGATGTCGTTTGTCACCACCGCCAGACTGACTGCGGGCCAGAGGTGTCGGCTCAGGCAATCGACCAGGGCCGTCTTGCCGCTACCCACTGGACCCGCGATACCAACGCGGAACGCTCGTTTAGAATCATATTCTGTCATCTTGACTCCTTTCTGTAACTTTTCAGTAGGGATGGGTGCTTCCACTAGAACAGGAAATAGCGCTGTGCCATTGGCAACACCTCGGCAGGCTCGCAGGTGAGCAACTCGCCATCTGCGCGCACCTCGTATGTCTCCGGGTCTACCTCGATATGTGGTGTGGCCGAGTTGTGCAGCATGTTGGCTTTGCCGATGTCGCGACAATGCTCAACCGCGACCGCCGTTTTGCGTAGGCCGAGTTGCTGTGGGATCTCTGCTTCCAGCGCCGCCCGCGAGACAAAGGTCAGGCTCGTGGGGGCTATCGCGGAACCGAAGGAGCCGAACATGCGACGGTAGAGCACGGGCTGCGGCGTCGGGATAGAGGCGTTGGCATCACCCATGCCGCTCCACGCGATAAAGCCACCTTTGATAATCATCTCCGGCTTGACGCCAAAGAAGGCCGGTCGCCAGAGAACGGGGTCCGCCAGCTTGCCCGCTTCGATCGAGCCAATGTGCTGTGAGACGCCATGCGTGATGGCGGGCCCACGACCAGCTCGGGATCAACACCGTCCATCGTATCGGGATTGCCCGCCTTGCCGACCTTCACGATGCGCCCATTCTTGACGCCGATATCGCCCTTCACGATGCCCCAGTGATCAATAATCAGTGCGTTGGTAATCACCAGGTCCAGCGTTCCGTTTGCCTCCTCGCGGGTGGCCCGGCTGCTCTGGCCCATGCCATCGCGGATCACCTTGCCGCCACCAAAGGTAATCTCGTCGCCATAGACAGTATAATCTTTCTCGACCTCGATAATCAGCTCGGTATCAGCCAGGCGCACCCTATCGCCAGTCGTCGGGCCGTACAGGTCGGCGTAGGTGCGGCGCGGTATTCTCAAACTCATGCTGCTGCTCCTTTTGCGCTAAGCGATCAGGACTTGAGCGGTCCGTTGACCTGTCCGTTATGTCCATAGATAACGCGTGCTCCGCCGAAGGAGACCAGGGCGACCTCTTTCTCTTCGCCCGGCTCGAAGCGCACGGCGGTCCCGGCTGCGATGTTCAGACGCATGCCATAGGCGGCGTCGCGCTCGAAGTGCAAGGCGCGATTGACCTCAAAGAAGTGATAGTGGCTCCCCACCTGTATGGGACGATCGCCGGTATTTTTGACCAGCACCTTTGCCTCTTTGCGACCACTATTGGCCTCGATCTCGCCCTCATTCAACAAATATTCTCCCGGTTGCATACTATCCTCCTGCCCTGGTGCATTTCCACTTGACGTTGTAAATGTTCATGAGTATACTTTCCCCACTGGGTGTGGCTGGAACTCCTATCCTTTCTCGATCCGCTTCAGGATACTGAAATCATCGAATGGGATCGTGAATCGTCACGAGCTTTGTCCCATCGGGGAACGTTGCCTCGACCTGCACTTCGGAAATCATCTCAGCCACGCCCTCCATTACGTCCTCGCGCCCAAGAATTGCGCCGCCGGACGCCATAATCTCGGAGACGCTCTTGCCGTCGCGGGCCGCCTCCATAATCTCCGCCGACAAGATAGCGATGGCCTCCGGATAGTTGAGCTTGAGCCCGCGTGCCTGCCGTTTGCGCGCCAGCTCGGATGCTGTAAAAATTAGCAGTTTCTCCTGTTCGCGCTGCGTGAGATACACAGTGTCCCTCCTTGTTAAAAAATACCTGAGTCAATACACCTTGCGAGGTGGAATGGCATCCTTTCTATAAAGCGCCAACTGCGCAGCCTGCCAGAACGCCAGCAGGCCCGTCGTTATATCTCTTCCCTGGCAACTCAAAGCGCGTACGAGCAGACCATGCGCCGTGAGCGCGCTCACGACCCAGCTTATCTCTCCGGCTCGGCTCAGTTCCCGCCCCAGCGCGCCCAGTTCGTGCTCCAACTCCGACCAGCGTTCAGGTGGCAGTCCGACACGGCAGATATAGAAGCTGCAAAAGTAGGAGTACGGGCCGAGCCGGGCTGGTGATGAAAGCGCGTGACGCTGCGGTGCGAGCTTAAGGGATTCGATAGCTAACGGTTTTCCCTGAGCGCTGATATGCAGTCCTAGCTGTAGGTGTTCGTATTGAAATAGCTCTCCGTGTGCCATGCGTCCAGGTGCCACGGTCTCCCACCAGAACAGCCCGGCGTCGTGTGCGAGCTCGATACGTGTTTGTTGTTGGTAGCTTGAGCCCGCGAAGGGGATGAGCGGATCGGGCAGGTATTCCAGTAAACCCCCCTCCTGTACCTGGATAACGTTCGTCTGCAACGCCGTCGCCGCATCAGCCTGCCTGCGATAGAGGCGCGTAGCACTGGTCGAGGTAAGTTGCACGTACGCGTGGTTTCCCACCTCTACGTGCATAGAGAGCTCATCACCGCCCAGGACGCCGCCGGACAGGTTGTGCAGGTGGACCAGTGCGCCGCCCCCAGGCAGTGCAAAGGCGCGCACGACCTTGAGCGGAGGTTGCTGCTCGCAGACCTTCATGCGCGTCTGCTGATCGTCATAATGAAAGGTGAGGCGCAGGCTGCCGCGAACTTTGCTGGCTTGCTTGTTCAAATGGACTTCCTGAAACTAGCTGATAAAAAGCTTTGTCGTCAGCGTGGGATGGCGCATGCTCGCCAGATCGAGCAGCGGCGTAAAAACAGGAATGTCGTCCGCGTTGAGGGGGACCGCAGCGCTGCGGTCGATAGTGGCTAGAATAGTCGGTTTGAGCCGCCACACGATGCCACTGGCCTGGCTCTGTCCAAGCGGGAGCAGGCGCTGACACGCCGAAACGAGTCCAATGATCACCTGTTGCAGATGGGCCAGCATCGTAGCTGCCTCTGCTACTTCCAGTATACTCCCTACCATACCAAAAGCGGTACTATAGTGTATATCGCCCCTGGCCTCCTTCGAGAGGTGCAGCGCCTGTTGGAACCGTGGTTGCTGCTCTAAGCCCACGACCAGTTGCAGGAAGCGGCGTCCGAGCGTGGCGCTGGCAACCCTGCTCTCACGCGCAGTCTTGTACGCGCTCAACCGCTCATTAAGGGACAGCCAACGATGCGCGAACGTCTCAGGCTGAGCTGCGAGCCTATAGGCAAGGCGACAGAAAATGCTCTCCAGTGCTCCCGTCTCTTCCAGATAGTCGTGCAGGAACGTTTCGAGCTGCTCCACGCGCAACAGCCCTCCCGCCGCCAGCGTCTCCAGCCCGAACGAGTGCGCGGTTGCCCCGATAGGTAGCGCGCTATCCGCCAGTTGCAGAAGTCGCAGCAATGCCAGGGAATCGGTCTGCATAGGTTCTCGCCTTTTAGAATTCCGTGTATTTGAGAGAAGCTTATTATAGCGAACCAAAAATTACAAATGTCGGGCTTGCCGAAAACATGAACCTTCGCGTAGGATAAGGTTATACAACGTGCCCGAAGTTGGAAGGAAAAGAGATGCTCTACACACCAGCTATGTACGGAAAGAATCGGGACGCGCTCCTCCAGCGCATCATCGCAATGCTGAGCAGCGATAAGCGCTTTGTCGCCGCCTGGCTCACGGGTAGCCTGGGACGCGGAGAAGGCGATGCTTTGAGCGATCTCGATCTAAGTATTGCTGTTTCTGATGCCTATACTGACCAGTTTTGTGCTTGCAGTTCCGCCGCCATCACGCAGAATACCAGCCCCGATCGGCAAGCGCTCTACGAACAATTTGGGCAGCCGCTCGTCCTGCGTGAGGATAGAAGCTGGTTGGGCGAGGGATCTTGCTTCAATCATGTTAGCTACCGAGAAACGGTAATGGTGGTTGATTGGGTCTTTATTCCGCTCTCGACAGCCAGGCGACCGGCACAGAGCAGAGTACTGTTCGATAATGTTGGCATCCCGGTCGAACAATCGTCCGTTGTAGAAAGCCTGGAGGAGCGCCGCGCATTAGCTTCACGCGATGTGGGTTTGTTCTGGCTAATGATGACTGTGGCTCTCAAATACCTGCTACGCCGTGATGTTATCGCATTTTACGGCTTTATCAGCGCGCTCTACTGGGCGATTCAGGATGTAAAAAAGCGTGTGGTAGGAGAAGGCTGGCAGTATAAGCGCGTCAGTTATCCTTCGGCAGCAACCTTGCGGGACGAGATTGCCCTGGTGCGCCAGTTCTGTGGCGAGATGTTGGCGCTGATGCCCGAAGTCGTCAGCCTGGGCGGTTCCGTGCCCGAAGATCCAATGTCCATAATCGAAGTATGGTTGAGCATGGTTGAAAGTGTAGAGAAAGAGGAGACTGCCCAATAGTCTGCACTACGTTGCTAAAGCTGTCCTCGTGTCAGTGCAACAAGATCAGCCACTCGTGTTCGCTCATACTAGTCGCAAGCCAACTGATCAATGAGATCGAGAAGAATCGAGACCATAGGCTAACAGATCGAGGCCAGCTGTGACCATAGCCGAGAGAGCGGCATGGATCTCGTCAGAAGACTGACCACTCAATTGTCTCCTTTCGTATTCAGCAAAAAGCTTTGCGTAGAGGGTCAGAATCAGATGCGCAACGAGGAGAGATACGACATCATCCGCTTGTGCGCCCTTTTCGCTTGCCAGAGCTTGTGCTAGATCTTGCTCAATGGACTGAGTCATTTGCAAGCTGCGAGCTTGCAAGGCGGGACTTCTCTGGATCAACTGAATGACTTGATGCCGGGCAGCGCCTTCCTCTGGAGTCGTCGTACGGAGCCTTTCAAGGCTAGAGAGCATAGATTGGCGCAGAAAGGAAACCAACGATTCCCCTTGCTCACGATGACGAACAAGTTCCGCCAGATAAGCTTCCATAGGCTGATGGAGTCCAAAAAAGAGATCCTCTTTGGTCGGAAAATAGTTATAAACCGTATTCACTGACACATCAGCTACATCAGCCACTTCAGTCACTGTCACCTGATCAAAGCCTCGTTCAAGAAAGAGTTGCAGTGCTGCGGTTGCGATCTGCTGCCGGGTCTGTTGCTTTTTTCGTTCGCGTCGTCCAATCCTCTGTATCATAGACTCATTATAGCTCTTTTTTGCGTGGTCTGCAAGATTGGGGTTGACTTCTCTCTGAGCATCGTATATAGTTGTAGTAGCTTAAACTTTTAAGTTACTACAACTATATACGATGTCTGGCTGCTAGCAAAGCGCGTGCTTTGCGATGCAAACGTGATGGACGCAGCTTGACAAGATTACGATATATCGTTATAATTTCCATAACGATATATCGTAAATTAGAAAGGACCAAATTATGGAAGAAAAGACAATTCTGCCTGGCTCTCCTCCTCATATCGATCTGGAAATCATACCAACGAAGGATGCGAACGGTGAAAAAGACCAGTATTATCTGGAGAAGGCACCGATTCGGCGCGCGCTTGTCCACCTCTGTGTGCCTATGATGCTCGCCATATCGGCAAGCGTCATCTATAATATCATTAATGCCTACTTTATTGGGACACTGCATAATACAGCCATGCTGTCAGTCATCGCACTCGGCCTGCCGATACTGAGTCTGGCCATGGCAATCGGAGGAGTATTCGGTGTTGGCGGCGGCACCTACATCTCACGCTTATTGGGTGAAAAAAACACAGAGAGCATTAAGCATGTTTCCGCCTTTGTCCTCTACGGAAGCCTCCTCCTCGGCGTATTACTGACCGTCATCTGTTTCATTTTTCTGCATCCGCTGCTCCGTGTTCTGGGTACCGACCAGCAATCATTTCTGCCAACGCAAGCCTATGTCTCGGTCCTCTTGCTCTCTTTACCAGTGTTGATTGCCAATTTCGCTGTCGAACAAATTGTGCGGGCAATCGGTGCCGCGAGGCAGTCGATGAATGGGATGATACTGGCTATTGGAGCAAGCCTTCTTTTCGATGTCCTGTTTATACTGATTGTACATCTCAATGTGACCGGAGCTGCTCTATCGATCGCGCTCTCAAATGTAGCATCACTGCTGTATTACATTCTTTTCTTACAGAAGCGTGATGGCCCCGTAAAGCTGGGGATAAAGTACTTTCTAGTGACGAAAGTGCTCATCAAAGAGGTATTCAGCATCGGCCTCTCAGAATTAGTTATGTCTTCATTTCTCATTGTGACTACCTTGCTCTTCAATAACCTTGCCGTTCAATATGGCGATTATGTTATTGCGGCGCTTGGTGTGGCGCTGAGAATTGTGCAGTTGCCGGAGTCTCTGTGCATGGGCATCTTCATGGGTGTCATGCCACTGCTGGGCTATGCCTATGGTTCCAAAAACCCCGAGCGCTTAAAAGCAGCCTTGCGGCAATCTGCATTGGCAATTGCTGGCATGATAGCCATTTTTTCGACCATTGTCTACCTGTTCCGTAATGAAATATTCGGCTGGTTTAGCTCAAGCCATGATGTGGTAGCCTTTGGGGGCTATATGCTTACTGCCATGCTGGTTTCGACGCTTTTCAATGGCTTTACGGGGCTGCTTCTCGCCTACTTCCAGACGACCAATAAGCCTCTGCAGACAACGATCATGTCCTTCGCGCAAGGTGGCCTCTTTATTCCAGTCATTCTTATTGCTCATGCACTTTTGGGATTAGCGGGCATTGTGTGGTCGATGACCGTGACAGAGGCGCTGACGTGCTTGATAGGGATTGGACTCTTCACATTCAGCAAGGGGAAAAGAGAACCTGAGCAGAGAAGAGACATATCGCCAGTGGGAGCTTGAGCACGTTACTCTACTTCGCGGCTACATGTCATCTGCCCTAGCATAGAACTGCATATTATAAGGGCAATTCCCATGTCTCCCCAACCAGATCGTGTCCATAGCTATGATGCTCCTCCTGCTCAACCAGCGTGAAGCCCTTTTTTTGATAAATGTGCCGCGCCTCCAGGAGCACACTGTTGGTCCAGAGCATGAGCTTCTGATAGCCTTTACGGCGTGCGAAACGGATGCACTCCTCGACGAGGCGCGTGCCGAGGCCCAGGCCGCGCGCCGCAGGCTCGACCAATAGCAGCCGTAGTTTGGCGACCGTCTCGCTGGCCTGCACGACAAACACGGAGCCGACAATCTCGCCGTTCATCTCAGCGATCCAGCAGCGTTCGCGCGCGGGATTGTAATTGTTGATGAAGTCCGCGACAATTTGCGCCACGAGCGCCTCAAAATGCTCGTCCCAGCCATACTCCTGCGCGTACAGGATACCGTGTCGGTGCGCGACCCAGCCCATATCACCTGGCTCGTGCGGACGCAGGAAAAACGGCTCGGAAAACTTGAAGCCCTTATCGAGAATACTCTCGATGGTCTGCATGGCCTTCAACAGGCGCTGCTGCTCTTCTTCGCTATGCTCGCTCAACATCTCCGCTACCTCATCCTGTGAGCGCTGATCGAGAAGGGTGCCAGCCTTCTCACCTTCCGGTGTAAGGTGCAAGAGGCGCTGGCGTCCATCGCTCTCAGAACGGACCTTTTCGATGAGCCCCTGCTGTTCGAGGCGCAACAAGATGCGACTGAGATAGCCCGCGTCGAGTCCCAACTCATGGCATAGAGTAGAGGCGGTTAGAGAGTCTCGGTGTGCGAGTTCGAACAGGATGCGTGCCTCTGCCAGCGTATAGGGACTATGCAGCAGCCCTTCACGTAGAACGCCTATCTGACGCGTGAAGAAACGATTGAAGTGCCGTATGGCGGCCACCCTCTCTTCGGTAGTGTTGACTTGTAGCATGTCCTATCTCCCTGATTATTCGCTGTTTTATTGATAGTATCATTTAATTACTTGCTTTTGTCAAGTAATTAATAAAAGTGAGGTGAGCACTATTATTTTTGCAAAAATATTTTTCTAACCAACCAATCACTGATGTAGGGGCGCGGTTCACAAGCCCGTGGCGCTCCCATCCGTGACGTGTATTGGCCTGTGGAGCGTGATGAAGATTGATGCAAACGGGCTTGTGAACCACGCCCCTACATCATGAAATGCAACATAGTATGCTGATGCACGATATATTGCAACGTTCCATTAAAGCCCGAAAAATGGCTAGAACACACCCCCGCAATCGTAGAGAACCAGGTTATTGCTCATGCGCAGCGTCTGGCCCGCTACGGCAGGATGCCACGTCGTGGGCGCTATAGCGCGACAGATCGACGATACCCAACTGGTTGTGCCACCGGTCAGGGAGAGACGCGCAGCGCGTTCCCGGCGGATGTGCAGTGATGAGCTATGGATTGTTCTGGATGAGGACAGGAGGAAGTAGCGCACTACGCCTTCGCGTACCAGCGCGACCAGTTGAGCGCGGGTTAAGATATGGTCGCCGCCCGCGTAGCCGCCGATTGACATGACTGCGCGGCCCGTCTCGACGATAATGGGGGCCGCGAAGTTGGAACTGCTGGTGGCGAAGAGATAGTTCGCCGTCCCCTGATGGTCTTCCAGATACTGAATCAGCGCGGGATCGTTGGGCGATAGAATTATATACATCGATGTCACGGTGGAAGAACTTGCTCCTGTGGCCGTCTGTAGCGGTGGTGGACCCGTGTTTGGGTACGGTCCGGCGATGGGAAAGCCGGAGTTGCGTTGCAGCACAATCGGCGCTACGGCCCAGACCGTCGGCGCTATCAGGAGCGCGCACAGACCGAGCACGGTCAACGGAGCAGAGATGTAGCGTAAGCTGCTAGCACGTCTGATCAGCTCAATGGCGCAGAGCGCGAGCGCAACGGCCAGGGTGCTACCCAGGATGATGGGGGTAAGTCGGCTACTGAACGTGAGGAAGACGGCTAGGAAGCGCATCTGAACAAGAGCCGTTATAAGCAGGGCGAGAGGTAAAAACCAGCCACGCCAGTTTCTAGTATTGAGTTCGTGCCACAGCATGCCTATGCCTATCCCCGCCAGGGCGCAGATAGCGGGCGCGAACATGACCATATAATAGACGTGGAAGGCGCTCGCGAAACTGAAGAACGCCGCCGTCGTCAGGAACCAGATGCCCCATAGGAGCAGTCCCCGGACATGTGGACTCTGTAGTCCCAGGTTCCGTCTGCGCCAGAGTAGCACCACGATTCCTACCAGCGCCAGAGGGAGCAGCCAGCTTATCTGCCCCGCCAGTTGGGGATCGAATAAGCGTGTAGGGCCGGGATAACCGATCTCGCCCGGTGGACGCTCTGGCACGACCGGATCGGTCTTTGCCGATGTATTCTTCGCAGGAGGTGGAGGCGTCGCGGGACGGTGGCCCAGGAGGCGATTGAGGCCATTGTATCCGAGCGCAAGATTGAGCGCCGAATTGGTGCCGCTTGATCCTACATATGGTCGCTGCGCGGGCGGTGTCAGATCGACGGCGACGGCCCAGGAGAGCGAGATCATGACCATAATGGTGAACGCGAGCGCCAGGTGCCAGATCCTGAAGCCCCAGTGTCGCCTGGCCGTGAGCAGGTAGACGAGCACAAAGGCCGGGACAACCAGGTACGCCTCGGCCATCTTGATATTAAAGCCAAGTCCTACGAGGCCCAGACCGAGCAGAAGCCAGCGCAGGCTCCCTTTCTCTGCCGCGATCACCACCGCCCAGGCCGCCAGCAAAACCACCAGGACCAGCATGCTATCAACATCGTTATTGCGGTTGGTGATAACATTGATAGGCGTCACCGTAAGTGCCAGGGCAGCCGCCAGGGCCGCGAGCGAGCCAAAGCTACGGCGTACCAGGTGTGCGAGTAGTGCGACGGAGAAGACGCCCGCCAGCGCCTGGGGCAGCATCAGGCTCAGGGGGCTGAAGCCAAGAAGCTTCGCGCTAAGCACCTGCAGCCAGAAGTCGAGCGGTGGCTTATCTATAGAGACGTAGCCATTGGGGTCGAAGGAGACGTAAAAGAAATTGTGCCAGCTAGTTAGCATACTCCTTGTCGCGGCGGCGTAGTAGAAATTGCTATAGCCAATCTGCCCAAGCTGCCAGAAATTGAGAAAGATAGCCAGCGACAATACAACGAGGAGAGAGGGGCCGTACCAGCCGGTAAAAAAGCGCTTCCAGAGTGGCTTAGGAGAAGAATATGCGTGAAGAGGAACGGTCGTTGTCTCTGAAATGTTGCCGGATACCATACAAAGTCCTTTATCCAGGTAAACTCTATTTGAGGTAATCTACTTTGCTTCTACTATTTTGCTGTAGCCTTTTGCATTTAAGCAATACCATTGTTGAGTAAATTTGTCAAGAGATTGCTACATCTGTACCAGCAATTTTGCCCGACTAACCGGCTGTGAAGATATGAACCGTGCCCTTTCACTCTGGCTATGCTTTGTGATATACTCTTTGGCACTGTAGAATAACAAATTTCCACATATTACGTGCTGAGGATACACTATGCTCTACGATCATACAAAAATTTTTGTCAAGGCGGGTGATGGCGGCGATGGCTCTATGCACTTCCGCCGCGAGAAGTTCGCTCCTTTCGGTGGACCGGACGGCGGCGATGGCGGTAGGGGTGGAAGCGTCTACTTCGAGGCCACGACCAATCTGAATACGCTCATAGATTTTCGCTATCGGCATACCTTCAAGGCCGGCAATGGCGAGCCGGGTATTCGCCAGAAGATGCACGGCGCGAAGGGCGAGGATATTGTGCTGAAGGTGCCGTGTGGGACGATTATTCGCGACGCCGAGTCCTTGCAGGTGATCGCCGACCTGCTTGATCCTGGGCAGAGCGTGATGGTCGCGCGCGGCGGGCGTGGCGGTCTGGGCAATACGCACTTTGCCACCTCTACGCACCAGTCGCCCAAAGAGTCACAAAAGGGTGAGCCGGGCCAGGAGAACTGGCTGACGCTCGAACTGCGCCTGATCGCTGATATCGGGCTTGTGGGCTATCCCAACGCTGGCAAGTCGACCCTGCTCTCGGTTGTAACGGCTGCTCATCCCAAAATCGCTGATTATCCCTTTACGACCCTGGCACCAAACCTTGGCGTAGTCGAGGTCGGGCAGGCGCGTCAGGGCGATGGCTATAGTTTTGTGTTGGCTGATATCCCTGGCTTGATCGAGGGTGCCGCGCAAGGTGTCGGCCTTGGGCACGAGTTTCTGCGCCACGTCAGACGCACGCGCCTGCTGATCCACATGCTCGACGGAGCTGCGCCAGAGCGCGATCCCTGGCAGGATTTCCAGGCGATCAATAACGAACTGCTCCAGTACGATAAACAACTGGCATCGCGTCCGCAGATCGTTGTGCTCAATAAGATGGACCTGCCGGATGCTCAAGAGAAGTGGCCGGAGCTCAAAGCAAAGGCCGAGGCTGCTGGCTACCCTGTTTTCGCCATCTCCGCCGCCGCTCATCAGGGAACGGAAGAACTGATGCAATACGCCTCTAAACGTCTGCTTGAGATTCAGCAGGAAGAGGCCGAGCGCGCCGCAGCCCAGAACGCCATTGATATGCAGCAAGGTCCGGTGCTGCGTCCAGAGCCCGAAGATGCCTTCACCGTCTCGAAGGAGGGGGATATCTATGTCGTGCGTGGCAAGCGTGTAGAGCGCACGGTGGGCATGACTAACCAGGACAGCGAGGAAAGCATGGATCGCCTCCAGGTCACGTTGGCGAAGATGGGCGTTACACGCGCGCTGGAAGAGGCCGGTGTCGTGCCTGGTGATACAGTGCGTTTCGGCAAAATAGAGCTGTATTGGGGAGAATGAGACGGCACTCTTCCCCATACCGCTCTCACAATTCTCTCGGTTTCCTCTAACCCTGTAAAAAATTGTTTGTGCAGTCTCCGCGTATAGTGCAGCCCCCAGCTTGTGCAAAACTTATGGTATAATGATCCACACGGGGCATTTCTTGAGATTCTCTTGAGAATGACCAAGAACGGACTTATCTCAATTCTGAAGGCATAGGTGCATGGGAGAGACACTGAGCTTACTATTTCGTCGCCGTGACGATGGTTCTTTCGAGCTGCAACTGAAGGAGGGATGGTCGGGACGTGGCGTCACAGGCAGTTTCGTGCCACCGTATAACGGTAGACAGATAAAGGCTCTCCAGAAGAAACTCAATAATCTAGATAGTAGCACTGACGAACTGCGCAAGATCGGGCAGCGTCTCTTTCTCGCGTTGTGCGGTTCTGAGAAGCCAGGCGCGAGCCGACCCGAGTCGTCCGAACAATCTGTACAGGCGGTACTACGCGGCGTTATTCAGCGCACGCTCAGGCGTCGCGGGACGGTGGCATTGACCTTTATCTTTGGTCCCGGTTGCGACGAGTTCGTGCGCTACCCCTGGGAACTCCTGCACAATGGCAATTATTTCCTGCTCGTTTCGGGCATTTTTACACTGACCAGGGCACTGTTACGCCAGGACCTGCCGACGGGTGGCGAGCTGCCTGTGCGCCCGCCTCTGCGCGTCCTGTATATAGGTGCCTCGCCCAGCGATTGCGTCTCCCTGGAAACTGAGCGCAGCTTCGAGGCGCTCAGCGATGCCTTTGCCACGTTGAGCGAGACCAACCAGGTCTTTATCGATCGCCTGGAGCCGCCGACCTTCGACAAACTGGTGAGCTACCTGAACTCGTATGGCGGTGCCAGTATGCTCAACGATAGCAATACCGATGCTCCCTGTTATGTCGTACACTTCGATGGTCATGGTTCCTATGGTCGCCTCTGCCCCCAGGATGGCTGTGGGCTGATGAACGATGCCGACGCTCGCAAGTGCCAACACTGCGCAACGTCGCTGAACCGTATTCAACCGCAGACGTATCTGTGCTTTTGTGACAATGATGGCTGTAACCACTTCATCGATACGCCGTCGCTGTGCGAGCTGTTCCTAAGCAGCGATATACGCCTGGCCGTCTTTTCGGCCTGTGAGACGGCGCGTGTAACGGGCGAGGCGCATTCCTCACAGCGCGCCGCCGTGGATGCGACGCTGGCGACCGCTCTGTTGATGGCCCAGGTGCCTGCTGTAGTGGCTATGCCCTTTTCATTGCAAGATGAGCTCAGCCCAATCTTTGTGCGCCATTTCTATGAAGCGCTGGTGGATGGACGCACGATCGAAGAGGCGCTGGCCCGCGCACGCCAGGCCCTGCTCCCTATGCAGCATAGGAGCTGGTTTATTCCTGTTCTCTACCGTCTGGTAACTGACGATACAGATGGTCCTGTGGCCCTTCTGGCGCGCGCCGATGCTCCCGATGACGCGGAGCATCCCCTGGCCTATCTCGGTGTCACCGAAACCTTTGTTGGGCGCGAGCGCGAGCTGCACGAATTGAGCGAACTGCTGGCGGCGGCGGTCACTGGCGAACAACGTCCCGATATTTCCGGGCGCTTGCGCCTGCGTCACGGCACGCATCACTTCGCCTTGACGGGATCGGCTGGCATTGGGAAGAGCGCGCTGGCCTTTGAGGCCGCTCAACGCAACCGGGCGAAGTTTCCTGGCGGCGTCGTTGGCGTCTCACTCCAGGGCGGCAAGCTCTTTGTGGATGCCTTGTTGGAACTTGTACAGCACCTGCACATCCCAACGCGCTCCACGACCGCGGACGCGAGCCACCGCGCCCGCCTGATCCTCGGCACGTTTCGTTCGCTTGCTAACCGCGATTTGCCCTGCCTCTTGCTGCTGGATAACTTCGAGGAGGTGCGCGACCACGCCGAACTGGAGGTCTGGCTGCACTTTCTCTCTGATGTTCCGCCGCAGATTGTCGTGCTGGTCACGTCGCGCTCAAATCCTGAGACGCTGCTGATCGCCGGGGACGCGCATTGCCGCTGGTACGAGTATCACGTGGGTAATATGTTGGATAGCGACCTGCTCACACTCTTCTCCGAACTGGCCGCGAGCAATGGCCTGGATCAGCGTATTCACCTGGATGATAAGAGGCAGCAGGCCGTCTTGCGCGAGATCTGCACGCTGCTGGATGGCTACCCACTGGGTGCCGAGCTGATCTTTGGCACCACGCGCTCGATCGGCGGTAGGGTGTACACGCCCGAGGCCGCGACCCGCTCTCTAGAGGAGGTGCGCAACGAGCTGCAAAGCACACCCCTGGCTGGCATTCTGGCGGTTCTGGATATCGCCTATCGGCACATCCAACCACAGGCACGCTTGCTGTTGGCGTATCTCTCGGTCATGAAGTTGCCGTTCAGTCACGAGCAGATCGCGGTGCTGGTAGCCCCTGAAATGCTGGCAAATATGCACACGCCGCTGCGCCTGGTGCGCGAGCAGGAGCAGCAGAACGGTCATCAACACGCTCACGAGCTGGAACTGGTGACGGAGGAAGTTGTGCCGCTTGATCTGGTGAAGCACTGGCGCGAGGCACGCGATGAACTGGTGCAGGCGTCCTTCATGCAATTTGATGGGCGCGTCTACACAATCCATTCCCAGGTACGCCACTTCGCGTTCTCTCATCTGCCTCTGGCGGAGCGGCAGCGCCTGCATCGCGTAGTCGCTACGTACTATTCCTCGCTGCCCCAGCCTGCGCCCGAGGAGTGGTTTGTGGCCTTCGATCATCTAGAGAGCGCCGGGGAGCCACAGGATATGCAGGAAGCGCTGCGCCTGGCTGTGCGCGCATCGTGGGCGTTGTCGGGTCGAGGGCACGCAACCGAGCTGCAGGCGATGCTCAGTCGTGCGGGGGTGCACGCGTCGCGCATCGATGATAAGACAGGCGAGGGCCAGATTCAGTGCTGCATGGGTGCCATCCTGCGCCAGCAGGGCCAGTATACCGAGGCTGAGGGTTGCCTGAGAAGCAGCCTGGAGTATCACCGGCAGCAGAATGAACATGTCGCGGCTGGCTGGGCGCTCTACGAACTGGCGCTGCTCTCGCGCGAGGAGGGCAATTTCCGGCAAGCTACCAGCTATGCGGAAGAAGGACTCGCGCTCTTCCGCGAGGCAGGCAATATTGGGGGTGAGGCCTGGATGCTTATGGTCGTGGGCGAGACTCGGCGCGGCCTGGCATCCTACGATGATGCTCTCGCCCACTTTAACCAGGTGCTAACGACCTTTCGAACTCTGAACGAGAAAGAGGGTTGGGCCTCGACTCTGCGCGATCGCGGCATCGTCTACGAGGCGCTTGGACAGTGCGAGAACGCGTTGAACGATTATGAAGAGGCGTTCCGCATCTTCCACGAGGCGGGCTTGCAGGTTGGTCAAGCCTGGGTTCTCGTCGATCAGAGCGTCGTCTATGTCGATCTGGGAAGGCTTGAGCTGGCCGAGAAGATCTGTAACGAAGCCTTTCTGCTGTTCCACGAGCAGGGCATCCGACGCGGCGAGGCATGGGCGCTGTACGTGAGGGGGGATATCCTGCGTACACGCGGCGACCTCCTGAATGCGCGCAACTACTACGATGAGGCACTCTCCCTCTTCAGCGCGTTGGGCGATCGCGTAGACCAGGCACGCGTCTTGAACGCGCTCGGAGCCATCGTGGGTGCCGAGGGCGATCCTCTCACGGCGCAGAACTATCACGAGCAGGCGCTCGCCATCGCGCGCGAACAGGGCGCGAAGCAGCTCCAGGGTAGGGCTTTGCGTGGATTGGGCGATGTCGCGCACTCGCGGCAGCAAGTGGCGGAGGCGCAGCGCTACTACTCCGCTGCCTACGAGATCGCCAGGGAGCTAGTCACGCCCGCCGAACAATGCGCGGTGTTGCGCCGTCAGGGAACGCTTGCCTACGAGCAGGGCCAGTTCCACCAGACGCTAGAGTATTGGATGCAGGGACTGCACCTGGATCAGCGTCTTGAGCATCCAGCGCGTGCCGAGCTGGATGCAAAGGTGCAGTCGCTCGTTGCTGAACACCATCTTTTCAGTATCCTGAAGCGGATCGAGGAAGGATAGGCACTCTCACAGCCTCCAGCGGGGAAAGTATACTCTTGAAAACTTATCAAGTCAAGTGGAAATGCACTAGCGAATAGCGCGAATTACGGGGCGCGCAACGATCAGGTAGAGCGAATAGATCCCGACGATGGAGGCGCACAGCACAACCGTCAAGGGGCCACCCATCAGCGCGATCAATCCGCTGGCCGGAAAATCGCCGAGGGGACGAATGCCCATGATGAGCAGCGTATTCAGGCTCATCACGCGCCCGCGCATCTGGGGCGGTACCCGCGTCTGCAACAGCGTGATCGTCGTTGCGCCAACGCCGTTCTGCGCAATGCCGAACAGGAGCAGCGCGAAGAGCGAGAGCCAGAAGAGATGGCTGAACGCGAAGATCAGCAGCGAGGCAGTCCAGACCAGTAGCGAAGAGAGCAACAGAGTGCCTTTATGCTGGAAATCCCCCAACGATGCCACACTTAACGCCCCAATGATCGTGCCCAGACCAGCCCCTGAGAACAAGAGACCGAGCTGCGCGGGCTGTAGATGCAGAATCTGCGTGGCAAAGATCGGCAGAATCAGCGTATTCGAGGGACCAAAG
>JALYTQ010000449.1 GCA_030854195.1 Chloroflexota bacterium | reverse complement strand
TCCAGAGCCTATGCAAGGCAGGTCCCTACCGGATAGAAAAGAGGGTAGTAGTTGAGCAAATAGCTAGACCAATTCTTCGCCCTCATCCGCAGCATCGCCATACACGGCAAACGCGCCATCCTGGAACACGAACAGGCCGGGCAGCATGACGCTGCGATAGCGAAAGATGACGCGCAGGCGATAGAGCGCCAGGGCGTCTGGCTGAGGACTGGTATAGCCGACGCGTCGGGCGGAGCCACAGACCTGCTCAGGGGCGGAACTCCTGGTAATCGGCAACGTTTTCCACGAGTGCGTCACCGTGAGATAGAGCCGCCCATCGGGAATGTTAGGAATGTATTGCTCTTGAAACAACGACAAGGGAATCTTCATGCGCTAACTCCGTAAACTCTTCTTATGTATAAAAAAGTCTTGCTGCTTTTGTGTACATAGGAGACGGTAGCGGCGCAAAAAAGTCACACGGCATCCTGGTTGGGAGCCGACGTATTTTCCTGGCTCAGGACGACATTTTCGAGCAGCATAGCGTTGGGCAAGATCACGGTGTTCTGTGCCCCCGCTTCGTCGGTGCTCTCAAGCACGGTGTACGCGCCGGAAGTAGAACGCACGACGCCGCTGTACGTGTCGACCTTTACCTGCTGGCCCGGTTGCACGTTCTGGCGCACGTAGAAACCAGCGATGACGTGGCGTACCGCATCACGCGAGCCCAGCGCGAAGGTCAGCGCGATCGCCAGACCGGCACAGGCGAGGATAATGGTGACACTGGTGGTGAGGATAGTCGTATCCACACCGAGCGTCGAGATGGCCAGGACAATGATGAAGGCAACGATGGCATATTCGATGACCTTGCCAAGGACGTTGCTGTAGGCAATATTCACGCTCTCAGCTACAGAACTCACGGCCTCGCCGAGGAAGCGCGCCAGCATCGAGCCGAAGATGATAATCAACGCGGCACTGATCGCCCTGGGTATAAAACGCAGAACGGTATTCAACAGGTCCGCGATCGCGCTCAATCCCATCAAGCTCATCCCTTCCGTTGCGAAGCTGAGCAGTAGGAAGAAGAAGACGATCTGCGCGATAAGCTTGTGCAGGGGTATGCGTATGCCCAATCCCTGCAAGGCGTTGGTGACGCCTGCGCGGTCGGCCAGTTGATCGATGTGCATATATTTCAGAATAAAACGAATGACCAGACGCACGACGGCACTAATGAGAAAGCCAATAATGAGGATGATCAGGCCGTTCACAAAACGGGGTACGAAATTAAGAATATCGGTCAGAATTTTGATGAGCGTGTCTATCACTGGCTGAAATGTCATACAACGTTCTCTTTTCTACTACGCAACACGTGTACACACTACCGCGCTACATTTCTGGCTAACTCCTACTCACCTGTACCGAATTGAGCAGGCCACCGAAGAGATTCATGAACTCCAGCAGCCAGAAGGCGAAGGAACGCGATGAGAGATCCAGTAGCTCTAAATAATTCTCCTGCCTGCGCACGCGCGCGAGCAGTCGCGCCTCGAAGCCTGCCGGAACAGGCACGTTTTCCATCTCCAGCCGTGTCAAAAAGGCGCGAACCTCCCTGGCGATCGTCAACTCTCGTTGGCAGTCCGGACATTGCGCGAGGGCGGCTTCGGCCTCGGCGCGCAGTTCTGGCGCGAGCGTGCCATCTACCAGATCGGGAAGGAGTTGCTCCAACTCTTCACAGGTCATAGTCTTACTCCTTTGTATCTGACGGAGCCAGGCGGATTGGTCCGCAGAGCTGGTTGAACAGATCCTGAAAGGCCAGCCGCGCGCGATGGATGCGCATCTTCACGGCGCTGAGGCCCGCGCCTAGCGCCTTGGAAATCTCGTCGTAACTGAGGTCGTGAAAGTCGCGCAGGAGGATCAGGCGCGCCTGTTCTTGTTCAAGTGTGCTCAATACGCGGTAAATGCAGCTTTTGAGCTCTTCTTGCAGGATGCTCTCCTCCGGTCCCGCCGCTGGTGAGGGCTGGAGGTTCAAAATATCGCTCTCATCTTGCCCATCCTGGGCGCGCTTGCCGTTAGTGGTGAACGTCGCGTTGCGCTGCCGCTTGATTTTATCGAGGGCGTCTAGCGCGCTATTGGTAGAGACGCGGTAGAGCCAGCTCGAAAAGGATGCGCGCTGGTCAAACTTCTTGATGCTATTGTACACTTTGACAAAGACATCCTGGGCGACATCCTCCGCCTCTTCTTTGTTGCCGACGACCTGGTACACGGTCGCGTAGACATGCTGCATGTGGCGCTGCACCAGCATTTCGTAGCTCCTGGTTGAGCGTGGTAGCTCTCTTTTACAGCGTACGACCAGCTCTTCATCTGTTGGTAGCATCATTGAACAACCTGCCTTCTATCAAGGTGTATGCTCTCCTCGCCAGGGCACCGAAATCAGTATAGCTATCTTCATAGCGTATGTCTAGCAAATCTAAGGATGAGCCGCAATTCTAATTTTTATATATGCCTATAGCCCTTTTTTCTGTGAAGCGGGTAGC
>JALYTQ010000448.1 GCA_030854195.1 Chloroflexota bacterium | reverse complement strand
GTATAGTCGAGATCCGGTACTATCTTTCCGCCACTTCGTAACGGAACGCCAGAACCAGTCGTCTCTACTACTAGAGAGTATCACCGCCAGTCACCTTACTGATGTGAATAGATTGCGATTGGTGCGTTGAATGTAAATAGAGACTCATTTTCTTTACATCTCTTCGGTAGGGATGGGGGTTGACATTTAGAACATTAGTTCATATACTAGAGATATAACCTATATTTTTAAACGGAGGAAATCCCTCATGGGAATTGATTTTGCCCATTTGCATGTTCATACCGAGTACTCGCTGCTGGATGGGTTCAGCCGCACGAAAAAGATTGTGCAGCAGGCGAAGGCGAAGGGGATGAGCCACCTCGCCATCACCGATCACGGAGCCATGTACGGCGCGATTGAGTTCTATAAAGTATGTAAAGCGGGCGGGATTAATCCCATTATCGGCATCGAGGCGTATCTGACCGAGGATATGCACGACCATTCTAAGCGCTTCAGCGATGACTACCACCACCTGCTACTCCTGGCGAAAAACAATACCGGCTACTACAATCTGCTGAAGCTGACGACGATCGCCCATACCCAGGGCTGGCACTTGCGCCCGCGCATCGATAAGAAGGCTCTGGCAGAACACGCGGAAGGTCTGATCGTGACCTCTACCTGTCTTTCAGGTGAGATTCCTAAGCTGCTGCTGAAGGAACAGATAGAAGAAGCCTACAAGATGGCCGACTGGTACCGCGATGTCTTTGGACCCGAGAACTTCTACCTCGAAATTCAGGAGCACCACGGCATATTTGACGATGGCAAACCCTCGCCGCAGGGACAGCTCAACCAGCTACTCTACAGAATGCACAAAGAGAAACACATACCGCTGGTGGCAACGAACGACCTGCATTATATCGACGCCGACGATTCGGGCTCGCACGACGTACTCCTCTGCGTGCAGACGGGCAAGCAGCTCGACGCGCCCAAACGCATGCGCTTCGATAGCCACGAATATTATCTGAAGAGTCCAGATGAGATGGCACTGCTCTTCCCCGAATTGCCCGAGGCGATCTCCAATAGCATAGTTATCGCCGAGCAGTGCAGCGTCGATCCGTTGGCCTACATGGCTCAGTTGCCCAAGTTCCCAGTCCCCTCCGACTACAATTCACCTGACGATTACCTGTATACCCTCTGCATGCAGGGACTCAATGAGCGCTTTGGTGAGGTGAGTGAGCACGCGAAACGACAGCTTGACTACGAGTTCAATATGATCGCGCAGAAGGGCTTTGTGCCGTATTTCCTCATCGAATGGGATTTCGTAAACTACGCCCGCTCCAATGGTATTCGCTGCTCCGCCCGTGGGTCCGCGGCTGGCAGCCTGCTGGCCTATTCGCTGGGCATTACCAACGTCGATCCCATCCGCTACCAGTTGCCGTTCGAGCGCTTCTTCAATACCGAGCGCGCCGACATGCCTGATATCGACATGGACTTCCCTGACAACCGCCGTGAAGAAGTGATCGAATACGTCACGCGCAAGTATGGCGACGATTGCGTGGCGCAGATGGTCACGTTCAACACGATGGCGGCAAAGGCGGCGGTGAAGGACGTGGCACGCGTTATGGGGCAGCAGGACGTGGGCGATCGCATTACGCGCCTCATTCCGACGGGTCCGAAGGTGACGCTACAGGGCTCGCTGGACGGCGTCAGGGAACTGAACGCCCTGTATAATGAGAGCAAGCCTGTGCAAGAAATCATCGACCAGGCGCTGAAATTGGAGGGCTCGGTGCGCACCACGGGTGTCCACGCGGCGGGCGTGATCGTCGCCAACGAGGCGCTGGAGCACTTCGTGCCGTTGCAGATGCGCGACCCCAAAGATCCCTCGAAGGGACGCATCACGCAGTATGAGCAGAAGCACCTCGAAGAACTGGGCCTGATCAAGTTCGACTTCCTCGGCCTCTCCAACCTGACGATCCTTGACAATACGCTCAAGTATATCAAGGAGGCACGCGGTGAAGAGGTAGTGCTGGAAAAGGTTCCGCTCGATCCGATCGGCGACGAAGAGCAGGACCGCAAGCGTGAAAAGTCCTTTGAGCTGCTTGCCAGCGGTGAGACAACAGGTATCTTCCAGTTGGAGGGTCCCAAGATGCGCGAATATATCAAGCAACTTAAGCCAACACGCGTCGAGGATGTGATGGCTATGATCGCGCTCTACCGGCCTGGTCCGATGGATAGCATTCCTGATTTCATTGCCGCGAAACATGGTCGGAAGAAAATCACCTATCTGGACCCGCGCCTGGCTGAATGGCTCGAAGAGTCCTACGGCATCATCGTGTATCAGGACCAGGTGCTGTTTATCGCGGTCAACATGGCTGGCTTCTCCTGGGGCAAGGTCAATAAGTTCCGTAAAGCGCTCAGTAAGAAGAAGATGGACGAGGTGGAGGGCTATAAGGTTGATTTTATTAAGGGTTGTGTAAAAAGCGGCATGAAGCAGGCGGATGCCGAGGAGCTCTTTACCCTGGTC
>JALYTQ010000227.1 GCA_030854195.1 Chloroflexota bacterium | reverse complement strand
GCCAATGTTCGTCCGCATCATGCGGTACGACTCGGCGTTGATGCTATGTGTCTTTGGATTGACAAGGACTTCTTGTTTGTCCTTTGTAGGATCTATGAACCATGTGACTCCGAGCACCGGCCAATCGAGCACCTGACCTATTTCCTCTGGTGTACGGACGCGGGTATCTAATTGCTCAAAAAGTATGGCTATCACCAGGCCAAGGAACAAGCCAGCGCCAAGGCCAAGCACAGTATTTAGCAGCACCTTCGGTTGAACGGGAGCAACGCCTGGCTGAGCGGATTGCGCGATTTGCAGAAAGTTCTGATCCTGTGCAGCCGTTATTTGCAGTTGGGTGAGTAACATCTGGTCCTGGCTATTGTGCTGTTGCAGGCTGTTCAGCTGGCTTTGTAGTCCTGTAATTTGCAGTTGTAAGGCTGCAACAGAGGTTCGTGAGTCTTTCTGCGCTGTTGAGTCTGCGATTTTCAACTCCGCATTTGTGATGTTGTTTGAAACATCATTGATACTTTTATTCGTCGAGTTAATATCTTGTTGAAGCTGCTGCTGAGACTGTGTATTCTGTTGCCCAATCTCTTGAACCTGCTGCCGGATCAGAGTGGCTGCAATGTCATTCGCCAGCACTGCTGCCTGTGAGGCATTCGTATCTTGCACATCGATTTCAAATAACTGCGTGTTTAGTCTCGGTGCTGTACTTACCTTGTTGGCAAGCTGATCAGATGTCATGCCGCGATAATGCGATGCTACTTCGCGCAGCACAGAATTACTGATGGCAAGGGAGGCCTCGGTCTGTACAAGTTGATTGCTCGCCAGCAAATTATTGTAATCAGCTGAGTTATTAGAACCATGAATAGCAACCTGTACCAGCGCCGTGGATTGGTAGATGGGCGTTACCAGCTTACTGCCAATATACGTTCCCAGCCCCACGACGATAATACAAGCCACAATAAGTTTCCATTGCTTAGTTAGCAAGGACCAATAGCGCTCCAATGTCATTATTTCACCTTTTCCTTTTTTAACATATGATTTATCGACCAACAGGCATCAACGCACCACTAACGGACTACCCTGATAAACAAACTCGAAGATGCACTGGCGTAGTTGCTCGTCACTTTCGTCGAACAGACACTCTTCCAGCGCCCGTACCCATTGAGCCATTGTAGTCAACGAAGGCGCGGCATCCTGAGAAGTAATACAGAAGATTTTGCTGTGCTGCGTGGGTTGAAGTTCTTCATTCGCCGCAATCAGCACCTCGTGAATGCGTTCACCGGGACGTAATCCTGTGTAGATAACACTGATATCACCTTTTGTTGCAGAGTCACTCAAATGCAGCATTTTAAGCGCCAGGTCTACAATCCGTATAGGTTCCCCCATATCCAGCAGGTAGATATTGCCATTTTCTGCCGAGACAGCGGAAAGAATCACCAGTCCACAGGCTTCAGGAATGGTCATGAAATAGCGTGTAGCGCGCGGATCGGTGATGGTGATAGGGCCGCCGTTCATAATCTGGCGCGCAAAGGTTGGAACGACACTGCCACGGCTGCCAATAACATTGCCGAAACGCACAGCGCTGAAACAGGTTTTATTCTCTTTTGAGTTTGCCAGCGACCGAATAATGAGTTCTCCAAAGCGCTTGGATGCTCCCATGATACTGGTAGGCTCAGCAGCTTTATCGGTTGAGACAAAAACGAAGTTATCCACTCCGCATTTTTGCGCCAGGCGACACAGATAGTATGTGCCAAGTGCGTTTGTATAAATGGCCTGCTCAGGATACTGTTCAAGTAAAGGAACATGCTTGTAGGCAGCCACATGAAATATATTATGTGGCTGCTTATTCCTGAGAAGACGCTCCATACACGCTCCGTCAGTAATATCCCCGATATATGGCAGAAAATAGTGTCCATGTGGATGAGCACGTAAACGCTCAGCAAGATCGAACAGTCCTGTTTCATTTGTATCCAGGCCAATGACAAGAGCTGGCTCGTAATCAAGCAACTGACGACACAACTCCGAGCCAATTGACCCGGCAGCACCAGTAACAAGAATGACGCGCTTCCTTAAAAGAGCATGTGATGGTGATGATTGTAGTAGTACAACTTCTCTACCCAGTAATTCTGCAACGTTGATCTTGCATGCCATGTCGTCAAGTGGCGACATAACATTTGTGAAGCAATTCATTGCGTACCCATTTGCATAAGTCACAGAGTCTTTCATCACAGTTACACTCTCTTTTTATGGGTTTCAATAATATGTTCAACCGCCGCAATGACATCATCGACATCTTCATCGGTCATCCCTGGATAAATAGGCAAGGAGACTGCCCGCTGGTAAGCAGCGAGCGCTACAGGGAAATCTCCCGCCGCCAGGTGATATGTATCGCGAAAGAAAGGCTGGATATGCAGCGGAATGAAATGGACGCTCGTTCCAATCTGCGATTCTGTTAGTGCCTGGATAAATGCGTCGCGTGTGAGAGCGAGCCGCTCTAAGCTCAGGCGCAAAATATAGAGGTGCCAGGCATGCACAACATGAGTAGGATTGGGCGGCATCTCGACTTCAGGCAACAGGGCAAAGGCTTCTGTGTAGCGCTGCGCGATCTCTTGACGACGTTGTAAGAGCCACTGACAGCGTGCCAGCTGATGCAATCCAAGAGAAGCTGCAATATCTGTCATGTTGTACTTGTAGCCAGCAGCCACTATTTCATAGTACCAGGAGCCTCCAAAAGCATAGCGTTTCCAGGCGTCGCGGCTGATACCGTGCAGGGCCATAATTGCGGCTCGCTCGGCATAGTTCGCATTCGCGGTGGTAAGCATGCCACCATCGCCGGTCGTTAATGTCTTGGTCGCGTAAAAGCTAAAAGCCGTCATATCGCCAATAGAGCCAACAGCGCGCCCTCGATACGACGCGGGGAACGCGTGGGCGGCATCTTCTATGACGGGCAGAGAGTGCGCCTGCGCGATTGCAAGGATGTCATCCATCTCGGCGGGCAAGCCTGCGATGTGGACGACAAGGATGGCGCGTGTACGCGGCGTAATGTGCTTTTCGAGTTGCGCCGGATCAAGATTGCATGTGACAGGATCGACATCGACGAAGACTGGCCGGGCGCGACAATGTACGACCACCTCCGCGGTCGCCGTGAAGGTGTAGACGGGGACGATCACTTCATCGCCCTCGCCTATACCCAGGGCATCAAGCGCCAGGTGCATGGCTGCCGTGGCCGAGTTCACAGCGATGGCGTGCGGAGCTGCCACAGCACGGGCGAACTCACTTTCAAAGCGTTTCGTTTTGGGTCCGGTACTCAACCAGCCTGAATGCAGTGTGTCCACGACCTCGTCGATCTCGGCTTGCGTAATATGCGGCAAGGCAAACGGCAGAAATGATGCACGCGCCGTTCTTTTGTCGGATACCACAGTTTGAGAGAGAGCTTTACCTTCCATGAGCTGATAACACCTCCACGACTGTTTTCAAAATAATCTGCACATCCAGGCGCACTGATTGGTTTTCAATGTAATAAAAATCGTATGCCAGCTTCATCTTTTCATCATCAAGAATATCGCCGTAGTCATGCATCACCTGTGCCCACCCGGTAAGTCCTGGTTTGATTGCCAGACGATCGCGATAATGCGGCAGAGTTGCTTCCAGTTTAGCGGCGAAGTCGCGTACTTCAGGCCGTGGTCCAACCAGGCTCATTTCACCACGCAGTATGTTGATAACCTGTGGGAGCTCATCCAGATGGGTTGCACGCAGAAAACGCCCGATGCGCGTTACCCTGGGATCATGGTGCGTGGCCCAGGCACAGCCCGCGTCAACACACATAGTGCGAAACTTGTACATACGAAATGTCGTGCCCTTATAGCCCACCCTCTCCTGGCTATAGAAGATGGGACCGGGCGAGTCGAGATACACAAACAATGCCAGCAGCGGCAACAATGAGAGCAAGAGCGTGCCGCCAATCAGCCCAAAACTGAGATTCATGGCGACATACCAATAGGGGTAAAAAGATGAATCTGTTCTCTTCGCATGTCCGCGCTGATTGAGCAGATTTTTGATGTGCTCGTCGAGTTTCGCCACTAACTGGTTACGATCAAAGCGTTTCTCAACAAAGGCCCGTCCACGCTGCATGAGCAATTCAGCATGTTCGGGATGCTCATACAGATGCAGAATTGCCGCAGCCAGCGCATCAGCATTTTCAGGCTCGACTGCGATAGCAGCACCCGCATCGCGCTCGGCAAGCCGCGACGCTTCTCCCGCGACGCTTAATACAATAGGACGAGCACAGGCCATTGCTTCATACATCTTTGATGGCAGCGCCCCTTCAAATAACGGGAGCTTTTTGAGCGGGATCAGGCATACATCAGCGGCGGCAAGGAGTTGTGGTACGCGCTCATGCGGGAGCGGCTCCAGGAAATGTACATTGGTAAGACAGCGCCTCTGCGCCTCTGCTACCAGGTCTTTTTTCGTTGCACCGTCACCGGCGAGGACGATCTGTATATCAGGGCGAGCATCCAGACGCTCGGCAGCATCCAGCAAGGTGGTCAGACCATGCGCCAGACCATGCGTGCCCGCGTAAAGCGCCGTGAATTTATTCTCCCAGCCAAAATCGCTGCGCGCCTGTGCTCGTGGTAATGGCCTGAACTTGTCAGTATCCACTCCATTCGTCAGCAGAAAGACCTTCTTTGCAGAAAGACCCCGCTTGATAATCGTGGTGCGGATGCCTTCCGTTACTGCCCAGATCAAGCTTGCGCGCTGATACGTTGACCATTCCAGCCACTCCGCGAGCCGGATGAGTATGCGATTGCGCAGCATACCAAGCTGCACCGCTGACTCAGGCCAGAGGTCGGAGACGATAAAAATAAAAGGGCTTTGCTTAAAATAAGAGAGTATGCGACCGCCAATAGCGTTGAAAAGCGGCGGCGATTCGACAATGATGACATCGGGACGCCCTACTTTGTTCCATCCCAGCAGCGGTGCCAGACAGCCAAAAGAAAGCTGGGCCAGGATACGCCGTAGGAAACCTCTATTCGGACTGGTATAGCTCCAGACGCGTACCACATGCACACCTTGATGCCATTCTTCCCCTACAATCTGCCCGCGATATGCTGGCGGCACGATGCCCGTTGGATAGTTAGGCACGGTCGTCAGGACAGTGACTTCATATCCTTGCGCGACCAGGCGGGCAGTAGTCTCACTGATACGCACAGCGGGAGCCGCTTTTTCCGGTGGATAATATAATGTCACGAAGAGTATGTGTGGCATGCGTCTCTCCTATCCCTGCCAGCTCTGGACAATGCGAACGCCCGCGTCTCCCCGACCAAATGGGTTTTGAGATGGAGGCGGAGGTATTGGCCTGGCAAGTGCTTCCAGCACGCGTTGCCATTGTGTACCAACCAGCACATTCCAGCCAGACTGCACCGTCTCTACCCACTCCGTTTCGTCGCGCAGTGTCACGCAGGGCACGCCCTGCAAAAACGCCTCCTTCTGAATGCCACCCGAATCGGTGATGATGCGGTACGCGGCCCGTTGCAACGCGAGCATGTCAAGATATCCCACCGGCTCGATCAGCTGGATATGGCTCTTCAAGTGAATATCATAGCGCTGCAAACAGGCCCGCGTACGTGGATGCACAGGAAAGATAATGGGCATCTCTATTTTGTTCAATGCCTGAGCAATTGCCTCCATCGCCGCCCGATCATCGGTATTGACGGCCCGATGTATGGTAGTCAATATGTACTGCTGTGGCGCGACCTGCCATCTGGGTAAAAGTCTCTTCACCCGCTCATCCAACTGAGGTTGTACCTGTAGGAGCAGGTCGTACATCACATCGCCAACACGCTCCACGCCCTGAAAGAGGCCCTCGCGATTGGCCTGTTGACGCGCGCTCTCGGTGGGACAAAAGAGGCGACTCGATAGATGGTCGGTCACGACGCGATTGATCTCCTCTGGCATGGTACGATTGAAGCTACGCAGACCCGCTTCTACATGTGCTATAGGAATAGACAATTTGGCGGCCACCAGGGCAGCGGCCAGGGTAGAATTCGTATCTCCATAGACAATGACCCAGTCGACCTGCTCTTTTGCCAATACCTGCTCCAGCGCGATCAGCATGCGCGCCGTCTGCACAGCGTGCGAGGCCGAACCACAGTCAAGCGAGTAATTCGGCTCCGGAATCGCCAATTCATTGAAGAATTGCGCTGAGAGGGCATAATCATAGTGCTGCCCTGTATGAATAAGTACCTCCTCATGCTGTTGCCGCAAGAGCTTACTTACCAGCGCAACTTTCACGAATTGAGGACGCGCACCTACGATAGAAGCAAATCGCATCGTTTCTTCCTCTTCCGCCTATAACACTACGCTTTTTAAAAGAGGCAGTGACAGCGCGCTGTTTGTTACCTCGCCATGACCATCCCCGATCGCGATGTAGCGCATGCCCAGCGCTTCAATGGACCTCTGATCGAGGCCGCGCCGTCCATCAAGGACCGCCTTACAGTTCCTAAAGCTGCGGAAGTCGAAGGTCTGATAGAGGCTATGGCTACATTGAAAAATAATGGCATCGACCTTGTTCTCATCGCCTGAAGGCAGGACTGTATAGCCCAGCGCGCGTAGTTCGCTTTCGCTAAAGAGCGGATCGTCAACGTAGACCAACGCGCCACGACGCTTCAGCGCCTCCTGTAACAATTTTGCGCTGGTGAACGCGGTTTCGCGTACATCACCGCGATACGCGACTCCAAGAATCAGGACAGTTTGTGAAAATAATGGGCCAATCGTATCCTCCACGCGCTGTACCGCGTACTCGGCCATGTCATCATTGATACGACGCGCCTGGCGCGGCAATTCAAGCGTGCGAGTAGTGGCCTGTTGGTGGTCGTCGTATGGATTGGCGAAAAGGAAATAGGGATAGACGGGAATGCAATGTCCACCGACCCCGACGCCGGGCGCGTGAATATGCGAGTAAGGCTGTGTGTTCGCGGCAGCAATGGCGGCATGCACGTTGAGCCCGTGGGCATCGGCATAGCATGCGTATTCATTCGCTAGCGCAATATTCACATCGCGATACGTCGTCTCAATCAACTTGACAAATTCCGCTTCATCCGTTGAGGCTACGGTAATAATTTCAGCGTCGAGAACCGAGCGATAAAACGCGGTGGCGCGTGACGTACTTTGCTCGTCAATCCCTCCAACGATCTTGGGATACGTGCGCAGATCGCGGAAGATAGATCTTGACGAGACGCGTTCCGGGCTATACGCCAGATAAAAGTCAGAACCGGCGCGCAGTTCCGAGGAGCGTTCCAGCAGCGAGCGCAGGTGACGAGAGGTCGTGCCCACGGGTAAGGTTGTTTCATAGATAACCAGGGTACCGGGCTGCAAACCCTCTCCAATAGCGCTTGTAGCTGCATCAATCTGCCCGGCGTTCATCTTATGCTCGGCATCGATAATCACTGGCACAATAACCACGACGACATCCGCCGCGCGCACGGCTTCCGCTGTATCGGTGGTCGCGGATAGGAGCCCTTCACTTACCAGACGAGAAACCTCGCGCGGAAGTTCTGGCTCTTCCTGAATATGTGATTTTCCCAGATTCAGGTTCTTCACCACCCGAGCATTGGTATCGCAACCAATCACTTTATGACCATGCCTGGCATACTGTACCGCGAGTGGCAGGCCAATTTTCCCTAAGCCAACCACGGCGATAGCGTACGTTCTGGAAGAGAAATCAGGCATACCTGTTCGCATATTGCACCTCCATTTGTCTTGCCTCTACCTGCTCTAGAGATGGATCAAGAAGGCGGTGGATAATCTTCAAGATTGCCAGTCCCTCCTCGCCGGTCACGGTTGGCGGCGTATCAGTCAGTAATGCGCGTATTACATCTTCATATTCTAAGCGCAGCGGCTCTATTTTCTGCACTTTGAGGCGCGTCATTGTTCCCTCGCTGACCCCCGTCAGGGAGCGCAGCGCGTCCCAGGAGGTCGCGGTATAATCATTTTCGTAGAAATAAATATCCTGTGTGAGATAATTGACCAGGAACATGCCCTTCTCGCCGGTCACAGTCAGTTCGCGTATCTTGGTTGGTGTGAGCCAGTTGATATCGAGCACGCCAATAACGTTATTGGCAAAGCGAAGGACGCCCAGAAGCAGATCCTCGTGGGTCGTATGGATGCGCCGTTGCGTCTCAGCAGAGACTCGCTCCACTTCAGAGTTTGTCAGGTAGCGCATGATATCAACATCATGGGTGGCAAGATCAAGGATGACACCAACATCGCGCACGCGAGGAGGGAAGGGTCCAAGGCGTCGCGCATGCAGATGGAAGAGTTCTCCCAGCTCGCCCTTTACAAGACGCCGCTTCAGTTCGATGATGGCTGGATTGAAACGTTCGACGTGACCGACGGCGATCCTGACACCATTTGTACGAGCTATCTGAATCAGGGCAGCGGCTTCCGCGATGGTACTGGTC
>JALYTQ010000447.1 GCA_030854195.1 Chloroflexota bacterium | reverse complement strand
ACCCTGACCGGCCAACTGGGCGATGTGATGAAGGAGTCGGCACAGGCGGCGTTTTCATATGCGAGGGCACGGGCGCAACAATTTGGCCTGGAGAATCGTTTCTACGAGAAGTATGATGTGCATCTGCACCTGCCCGCCGGGTCAATTCCTAAAGATGGCCCGTCGGCGGGAATTACTATGGCGACGGCCCTGATCTCGGCGCTGACTCAGCGTCCAGCGTACAGCGATGTTGCTATGACGGGTGAGATTACGCTGCGTGGACGCGTGCTACCGGTCGGAGGCATCAAGGAAAAGGTTCTGGCCGCGCATAGGGCAGGGATCAAGACGTTTATTCTCCCGAAACGCAATATGCAAGACCTGGATGATGTTCCGCAAGAAATCATTCGCGCGCTACGCTTCGTCATGGTAGAGCACATGGATGATGTCATCAATGTGGCCCTCCATACCAGCGCCCCGTCTCCCGCGCAGGAGCCAACTGCCAGTGTGGGAGAGCGACGCCGGCAAAAAAAGAGATAAAGCGTATGCAAAATTTGGATTTTTTCGTTACGCGCCATGCAGCAGGGCACGGATATGGCAGCGATCATCGTGGGGATGCCCGACAACAGGTCGCCCAGGGATGTGAAAGGAATTGTTATGTTGTTTTGTGGTAATTGCGGCTTTCGCCTGGCCCCCAGTGATAGGCAATGCCCACGCTGTGGGACGGCTATTGATCCCGATCTGCTGGCAACGGATGAAGACGCGCAGCCGGACGCTCCAACAACGGCCTCCCCATCTCTTTTAGGGCGCATGCAGCAGCAACCACCAACGCGCCCGCCGGTTCCGACGAGCGAGCAACAAAAGCTCATCTTGCGCCCAGGACAGGACGCGGGACACTATGGCACGCAGGCTGGTGATGAGGCGACGCGGCGTGTGGATGCATCTGGCTACAACTATGGCGCGCATAGAGCGCCTTCCAACGCTGATATGCACACGTCCTATCCAGGCTATCCGCAGCAAAATAGCGGTTATCCTCCCCAGCAAGCGCCATATCAGGGCTACCAGCAAGGGGTAAATGACTATACGCAAGCGCCGCCCACGAACTTTGGCCCACAAGAGAATATGGGATATCAGACCTATTCAGGTCAATACCAGGCGCAGGCAGCGCAAACGCCGCTGGCAAACACGAACGCAAAGGGGCGTTCAGCGGCTCTGGTCATTATTCTCCTGGGGCTGCTGCTGATCCTTATAGCGTTGACCTTGTTTATTCTGCAGCACAATGGCATTGTCGGTGTAAGCGGCGATCACCCGATATACAACTCAGCACAAAACATGGTACAATACCTGGCATGAATGAACTAATCAACCAGATCGAACGCCTCCAGGGACGCGTCGAGAAGACTATGGTGCGTCTTTGACCTGGCGAACAAAGCCACAGAGATAAATAAGCTCGAAGAAGAAAGCATGGCCCCGGACTTCTGGGCCGATAACCGCAGGGCGCAGGCGCAGATGCAGCAAATGAACGCCTTGCGCGAAGAGGTCACAACCTGGCAAGGAATCGCGACGCAACTCAATGAACTGCGCGGATTAACCCAATTACTGGAAGAGGAGCCAGATGAAGAGATGCAGGCTGAAGTTGCGCAATCGCTTCCCCCCATCGAAGAGCAGGTCAAGAAGCTCCAGTTTGCTCTGATGCTGAGCGGAGAGCACGACGAGAAGAGCGCAATCCTGAGCGTTCATGCTGGGAGTGGTGGCGTCGATGCGCAGGATTGGGCCGAGATGCTCCTGCGTATGTACCTGCGCTGGGCGGAGGGCCACCGCTTCCGCACCGAGATCTACGACTATAGCGAGGGTGAAGAGGCCGGAACCAAAAGCGCGACCGTCGAGATCACCGGGCGCTACGCCTACGGCTACCTGCGCTCAGAGATCGGGACGCATCGCCTGATCCGCCTCTCGCCGTTCGACGCGGCCCACCGCCGCCACACCTCGTTTGCTAAGGTCGAGGTGCTGCCCGATATCGACGATACGATCGAGATCACGATCCGACCAGAAGATATCGAGATGGATACCTACCGCTCGACGGGCGCAGGTGGACAGCACGTCAACAAGACAGACTCGGCGGTGCGTATACGTCACCTGCCCTCGGGCATCGTCGTCACCTGCCAGAACGAGCGCTCGCAGATGCAGAACCGCGAGGTGGCGATGAAGCTGCTGCGAGCGCGCCTCTACGAGCTAGAACAGAAGAAGCGCGAGGAAGAGACGGCGCGCCTCAAAGGCGAGAATGTGCAGGCCGACTTCGGCACGCAGATTCGCACCGTCACCGTCCATCCTTACAACATCGTCAAGGACCATCGCACGGGCTTTGAGACGAGCGATACCGAAGACTACCTGTCCGGTGACGTAGATCCCTTCATCTACGCCTACCTGCAGGAGCAGGCTGGCGGTGTTGCGGCAGGCGAGTCCTAACCTGGTAAGTGTACCCTGCTTCAACCTCGTAGGGACCACGTTCACGGCGTCCGGATTGATCAGGTTACTCTCCGT
>JALYTQ010000446.1 GCA_030854195.1 Chloroflexota bacterium | reverse complement strand
CACAAACGATGCGCACGCCGGAATTTTTAATGTATTTCGCCTATTGGAACACATCTTTTGTCTTCTCGAAAAGGTTGCGGAAGATGTTTTTGCCATCCTGCTCGCTCTGCTCTTTTTCGATGCGGGCAAACTCCTCTAACAAATGCCTCTGCTCGGTCGTTATATTGGTCGGAGTGACCACCTTGACGATAACGTGCTGGTCGCCGCGCGCGCTGCTGTGCACGACGGGAACACCCATACCTTTGAGGCGGAACGAGCGCCCGCTCTGCGTGCCACCAGGGATCTTGAGCATGGTCGCTTTATTATCGACGGTGGGAACTTCTACCTCGTCGCCAAGCGCGGCCTGCGTGAAGCTGATGGGCAGCTCATAGATGATATCGTTGCCCTGGCGCTTGAAGAACGGGTGCGGCTTGACCGAGAGAATGACGTAAAGGTTGCCCGGTGTGCCGCCGCGCGCGCTCACCTCGCCCTCGCCGGTGACGCGCACGTTGATGCCGTCATCGACGCCCGCTGGTATGTTCACGACCACGCGCCGATTGTTGCGCACGCGACCCTGGCCGCGGCACTTCTCGCACGGCGTCGTGATGACGCGACCCTCGCCCCGGCAGCGCTCGCACATGGTGACGTTCACGAACTGGCCAAAGATCGACTGCTGCACGCGGCGAATCTCACCAGTCCCCTGGCAGGCGGAACAGCGCGAGGTCGATGTGCCCGGCTGCGCGCCATTGCCACGACACGCCGTGCAGGTCTCCCAACGTGGCAACTCTATTTCTTTCTGGCAGCCAAACACCGCCTCCTCGAAGGTGATCGTCAGTTCATAGCGCAGGTCCGCTCCACGTTGCGTCCCCGTGCGCCGCTGGCCCCCCGCGCTACCCGCGAAGAAGGTCTCGAAGAGGTCGTTGATACTGCTGAACCCACCAAAGTCGTTGAAGCCTGCCCCCGCTCCATTCACCGCGGCATGACCATAACGATCGTAGGCGGCACGCTTCTGCTGGTCGCTTAGCACCTCGTAGGCTTCATTGATTTCAATAAAGCGGGCTTCCGCTCCCTGCTCTTTGTTTGCATCTGGATGGTATTGCTTGGCGAGGCGGCGGAAAGACTTTTTGATCTCATCATCCGTCGCGCTGCGAGATACTCCCAATACCTCATAATAATCTCGTTTGTTTGCGGCCATCAACTGGTCCTTTATCGTCAGAAACAGGGCGCGATCTTAATCCGCGCTACTGGATTTAACACTGATCTTACAAGTAAGACGCTTAATCGGTTTATCTATAAGCTTACACTACGACCCGAGTCATACGCAATAGTATAGCCCAGAAAATGTAGCTCGTCCTTTACTTAGACGATGCATACTACTATTTTTTAACACGCCGCGCGCGAAGGTACCCCTTTGCCCAGCAGCACATAGAAGAGTGCAGCGAGGACATCCTTTCAGATGCCCTCGCTAACGCCCTTACATTTCTTTGTATTCGCCCTCGATGGTGTCGTCGCTGCTGCGACCACCACCCGGCTGCTCGGGACCGCCCGGAGCACCACCTTCGAAGTCAGATCCGGTCGCACCGGCGGGCGCGCCCTGTCGGTAGATCTCTTCACTGACCCTGTGGAAGGACTGCTCAAGCGCCTCGCGCGCCTCTTTGATGCGCGCAACATCATCGGTCGCGAGGGCCGAACGTACATCGGCGATCTTTGTCTCTAGCTCGCCCTTCTGCTCAGAGGTGATGCGATCACCGAGTTCGGCGATGCTCTTCTCGGAACGGTAGGCCGCGCTATCGGCGAGGTTGCGCTCCTCGACCTCTTCCTTGCGCCGCTTGTCTTCGGCTGCGTGCGTCTCGGCGTCGCGCACCATGTTGTTGATCTGATCCTTGTTCAGGCCGCTTGACGCAACAATGGTAATCTTCTGCTCGCGACCAGTTCCCTTGTCGCGGGCGGAGACGTTGACGATACCGTTGGCGTCGATGTCGAAGGTGACTTCGACCTGGGGAATACCGCGCGGGGCTGGCGGAATGCCGTCCAGGATGAAGCTGCCCAGCGAACGGTTGTCCTTGGCGAACTCGCGCTCACCTTGCAGGACGTTGATCTCTACGCTCGGCTGGCTATCGCTGGCGGTCGAGAAGACCTGGCCCTTCTGCGTCGGAATAGTCGTGTTACGCTCGATCAGGCGCGTGGAGACTCCACCCAGCGTCTCGATACCGAGAGAGAGCGGGGTAACGTCGAGCAGCAGCACGTCTTTGACATCGCCTGTCAGGACGCCTGCCTGAATGGCGGCACCGACCGCTACAACCTCGTCGGGGTTGACGCCACGGTTGGGTTCGCGATCAAAGATGCGCCGCACCATCGTCTGCACAGCAGGCATACGCGTCTGACCGCCGACCATGACGACCTCGTTGACCTCGCCCGGACGCACACCGGCGTCGGCAAGCGCCTTCATTACCGGACCGCGCGATTTCTCGACCAGATCCTCAACCAGTTGCTCCAGCTTCGAGCGTGTGAGCGTCATAGTCAGGTGCTTGGGGCCGCTG